>JAIVHO010000029.1 GCA_020201035.1 Bacteroidales bacterium | reverse complement strand
GCACACAATCTTAAGGTGGCTATAGCAACGGGGTTCCACCTCTTCCCATACCGAACAGAGAAGTTAAGCCCGTTAGCGCCGATGGTACTGCGTAAAAGTGGGAGAGTAGGTCGCCGCCGACTTATAAATCAAAAGCCTTCCGGGAAACCGGAGGGCTTTTTTTTTGTACAGAGCATTTTTCCATCACTGATTAACCTGTTCCGGAGGGGCTTCTTTTATCTGCCCCCGGCACAGCTGATAACTCCAGGGCAAGAATCCCCGAGACACGCCTTTTTTTACTCCCTTTCCGGAACCGCAAATATTTTTGCTGTCCAGAGCATTTTTCAAGCATTGATTAACCTGTGCCGGAGGGTTTATTTATTATTCCCTCAGCCATTAACTAAAGGGTAAAAGTAAGGAACGCACTTTGACAGGGTGAAGCGATAGCCAAAGGCAAGGGGGTCCATCGTGAGGGGGTGGTATCTGAAGGAGACCGGAGGGAAAATCGCGGAACTGATACATGTTTGTAGTCTGCTCTGAATTAAAGGGAGCGTCTACCACCAAAAAAAGGCCGCTGAAAATCTCAGCGGCCTTTCTGTTATATCAAATAAACTATTCTAATAGAACTTGTACCTTTTATCTTCTATCTCACTCATCTCCTTTACAGCCTCAATGGATTCAAATGAGGCTCTCATCTGGTAGTTGGACAGAAGCCTGCTCCTGAGCAGTTCAATGTTCTGTGCCTGGCTATTGGTTGTTATGCTGTTGACAGCCAGAATAAAGACACCGTTATTACCTTTGACAGGTGATGAAACAGATCCTTCAGAAAGATTGGTTGCCGTAGCTATAACTGCCGGCTCAATACCTGCACCCGGAACCGAGAAGCTGGAGAATGTAATTCCCGTGGCTTCCTGCACCTGAAGGTTCATTGCCGAGGCAATGGCATTAATATTGTCAAGGCCTGCTGTTACAGATTTCATATCAGCAATGATCTTTTCAGCCTTCTTATCGTTGATCAGAATATATCTTATCTCATTCTCTACTTCTCTGAGAGGAGCAATACCCTCTTCCCTTATAGTTGTGCAGTAAGCTACCACGTATTTATCGGCCAGCTCAAAAATTGCCTGCTCACTTCGGTCAAGGATAATACTGTTTGGTTTTGCCTCAAAAAGCGACATCACAAGCGTTCTGGGTGATTCAAGTCCGGGCAGATCTTTCTGTTCCGGGGTAACGCCTGTGGCAATCCTCTTGTTGAGATTCTCTTCGGCAACAGCCTGGTTAAACTTCTCATAGGTGTTGTTGTTTCCTGCAAACCTGCTCGCATCTGAGTAGATCCTCTGATAGGTGTCTGAACTGGGTTCAATGGCACGGTCAATAATTCCGATATGGTATTTTTTAACCTTCCTGCTCTGGTCGAGAATCTCTATAATATGGTATCCATATGTGGTTTCAGCAAGTACAAGATCTCCCTTGCTGTTTTCAAAACACGCATTATTGAACGGGGTAACCATCATTCCTTCTTCAAACCAACCCAGGTCACCACCCAGCTGGGCTGATCCCTGATCATCGGAGATAGAAAATGCAATGGCTTCAAAACTGGCGCCTTCCTCAATACTCCTCATAAGACTGTCTGCAACCTCCTTCGACTGTGCCATGCTTCTGCCTTGATTGGGAGCAATCAGAATATGCCTTGCGTGAACTGAATCAGGCCTGGAGGCAATATCAATTACCCTGGCAATCTTGTATGTGTCATCTTCAACATAGGGTCCGTAAACAGTGTTGAGATCTTCTGCTGCAACAAAATCTGCCAGCACTTCAGGGATATCCTCAAATGTCTGATAAAATTCAAAGTGACGGGTATCCGCAGAAAGATTTATAAACTGAACCGGATTGGCAGCAGCTGCAAACTCCTCAATCTCGCCGGTGATTCCCTCTTCGGTTTCCCTTACATCATCCTCAGATGGCAATACCTGAAACTCAACATACTCCATGTCCCTGGAAGCTCCCTGTCTGTAATCCTCCCTGTGAGAGTTGTAGTACTTTTCAATATCAGTTGCGGATACTGTAACACTGCTGTCAGGTACAGTTCCATAATTCTTTATTATATAACTGAAATCCACACTATTGCTGTTCAGTCCCATTTCGTATTCCGCCTGACGGCCAGTTACATATAGGCCTTTCGAAATCAGGGTTGACAGCTTGGCATTGATTTTTGTAGAAACTAT
>JAIVHO010000036.1 GCA_020201035.1 Bacteroidales bacterium | reverse complement strand
TGAAACGATTATCGCGAGGTTTGCTGCCGCAACAGCGCTTCGCGGATTAACCTCCATTACCTTTCTGAAATACTCTTCTGCCCGTTTCATATCACCTGTTTCGCCGTAAAGAAGAGCCATATTGAGCAATGCTGCCTCACTGAACGGGTCAATACGAAGTGCTTCAGCAAAGAGCTGCTCTGCACCCGCCGGATCACCTGCCAGAAAACGGATATAGCCTGCATTGACCATCGGGGCCACTGCTTCAGGGTTCAGGGTAAGTGATTTGCGGTATGCATTCAGTGCCGACTGCATGTCTCCGCTGTTGCTGTAATAGTTACCAAGATTATAGTATGATGACCATGAATCAGGATGGGCCAGCAGTGACCGGCGATACTCTTCAACAGCGTCAACACCCGGTGCTTTTGAAGCCACGGCAGACAGCGAACTGCTTATTGTGCTCAGGGCATATCCGGCTCCTATACGGACAACACGTACCGTGTCCGTAGCCAGTTCCATTAGCCTTTCAACACTCTCCCCTGTGACATTATATGCCAGAGCCCGTGCTGCCGCCCCTCTTACCAGAGGCGATTGATGCCCGGTCATCTCAATTATTACCGGCCATTTGGCATCATCACCGCAGCCCACCAGCAGTCTGATAAATGATGTTGACCATACTTCATCAAACCATCCATCTGAAAGGTATTGGGTAATCTTCTCCAGGTTCTCCCAGTTTCCATTGCGTGCTTCCCTCAGGAGTCGGCCAGCTTCAATGGTACCCGACTGGTAATCACGTTTATGAGTCTTTTCGATCTCTGCCTGCGCCCATTCAGGCGACATATCTGAATGGCAGATATTGCACGCATTTGGCGACCCGAATTCTATAGTTGCCAGGGGCATCGGGGGCCGGTGAGAATGATCGCTCCTGTCCATACGGGCAAAAGTTGTTTTAGGCATATGGCATGATATGCATAGGCTCCCCTGGCTGTCGGGACGATGAAACGTATGCTGCTGAGGATTGTTCACCTTATCGCTGTGGCAGGGCATACAGGCATTATTGCCATTATCGCCGGCAAAGCGGTATCTTCCGCTTGACGTATGACATGAGACACAGTTAAGATCAGACTCCGCGGCACAGCTGTTCATCATCCATGATGTCATGGTATAATTCTCCCCAAGGTCGCGACCGTCAGGATAAAAATCGTGATCTTCCAGGGTAACGAGATCAAAATAGTCAAAGAAATCCTCTCCAGGCTGGTAGAATCCTTCCAGCGGAGCGCTTTTGGCATGGCAGGAGCCGCATGATGAGTTATGCTGCCATGGTGTAAACTCACCTGTTACTATTATTTTAAGATCGGGAGGGATATTTCCCTCTCCTGCCTCCTCCGACACTCTTACATGCTCTGCGCTGGGACCGTGGCATGTTTCACAGTTTATTCCTGTTTCAAGCCATGTGGTACGATATTCCAGGGTTGCGCTATTAAAATTATTGGATAGCTGGCTGACATGACAGTTATAGCAAGAGGTGTTAAAAGTAAAGTACTGGCTGTCCCAATCAAGGGCTGAATCCTCAGCATCCTCAAAATGGCGCACCCCGCTCTCCGGGTTATTATACCATGACCCGCTCCTGCAATCCCAGGCAACAGGCAGAACCTGGAGCCTGCCACGGCTGAATTGAGTAAGGAAGTAATAGATATATTTCCCTCCCATGGCATATATGGCCGTATAACTTGCCACACTACCATCCGCCCTTGTTTCAGTAAAGAGCAAAGAATCGCCCCCTGACTCAACTGTGAAAAGAGACTCCCCCACTGCTATGTCATCACCTGTAAGGCCGATCTCAGTCTTAATAAACTCCGCCGTTACAGGCTGCATGGCAAGGCCATGGTACGAATCTGCCCAGAGATCATAGAATCTTTCATGGCACACTATACAACTTTCAGATCCGGAATAGTCACTTCCCGGCCCTTCTGCCGTCTTTTGAGGGTTACATCCCGATGCAATAAATATCACCAACGTAACTACAGTCAGTATGCTCCCCGCCTTTATCCATTCCGGATTATTTCTGCTCATATGAAATTATTTGTTCCCGGGTGCCAAGATAGGTTTAAAGGCTGTTACGTGCAAAAAATCATATACAGCAAATGGTGGAACACCGTTATGGTGTAACACTATTTATACAGGTCAACGGGTGAGAAGGGATGCAAATGATTCTGTAATGCAAATGAACCTGTAGTGTAGATAATTCTATCATGAAATAATTATGTTATGCAATTAGTTGCCGGCCCTGTTAACAATAACAGGGTGGTAAGGCAACCTTCTTTTCGTTATATTTGTTACCTCTCTGACTTTACAATCAGAAAAACTTAACTTAAAACACACAAATTAAATCCTGACAAGTATGAAAAGAATTATTTCACTGCTTTTCCTCGTTGTGATGGCCGCTCAGTTGCAGCTCTCAGCGCAGGAAGAGGCCCGGCTGCTTAGGTTTCCCGCGGTATCGGGTGACCAGCTGGTATTCTCCTATGCCGGAGATCTTTACACTACCGGCATCAATGGTGGTATGGCGCGCAAACTGACTACCCACAATGGTTACGAGGTGTTCCCGAAGTTCTCTCCAGATGGCACCGAGATTGCCTTTACCGGGCAGTATGATGGTAACACGGAGGTTTTTAAGATCTCTGCCAACGGCGGAGTCCCTGAAAGGCTTACATATACAGCCACCCTGGGGCGTGATGACATAGGTGACCGTATGGGACCAAACAATATTGTAATGGCATGGAATCCTGATGGCAATAGCATTGTATACAGGTCGCGTAAGCAGTCGTACAACGACTTCCGCGGACAATTGTATACGGTAGCCGCTTCGGGCGGACTCTCAAAGGAGGTGCCGCTGGCGGACGGCGGATTCTGTTCCTTCTCACCCGATGGCAGCAAGCTGGCCTTTAACTGGGTATTCAGGGAGTTTCGTACATGGAAGTACTATCAGGGAGGCATGGCCGATGATATCAGGATATACGATATGAAGTCGGGCCGCGTTGACCAGGTCAGCGACTCACCCGGACAGGATATTATTCCCATGTGGATAGGTAACGAGATCTATTACCTGTCGGATCGTGACCGCATAATGAACCTGTTTGCCTACAATACAGAGAGTGGTGAAACGCGCAAGGTGACTAACTTTACTGATTACGACATAAAGTTTCCGTCGCACAGCGACAAGCATATTGCCTTTGAAAAGGGAGGATATATCTGGCTCTTTGATGTGGCAACCCAGCAGTCAAGCAAGCTTACCATACAAATTGCCAATGACCAGCCCTGGGCACGTAACGAGTGGAAAGATGCAGGCAGTGCCATCAGGGGCGGCGCACTCTCCCCCAACGGCGAAAGGATTGTTTTCAGCGCAAGGGGTGATATATGGTCAGTGCCCTCTTCCAGTGGCATCACGCATAATATGACTGCCACATCAGGTGTCAATGAGCGTAATGCCCAGTGGTCGCCAGACGGCAAACATATAGCATATATATCAGATGCCACGGGCGATTTTGAAATATATATTGTAAAGCAGGACGGCAGTGATAAACCGGTTCAGCTTACAAAGGATTCAGAAACCTATATCTTTAATCTTGAGTGGTCTCCCGACAGCAAAAAGATTCTCTTTCACACCAAGAAGCGTGAGTTATCCTATGTTGATGTGGAGTCAGGGAAGGTAACTGTTGTTGAGAAATCGGATCGTTCACCCGGCTTCAGCTATAACTGGTCACCAGACAGCAAGTGGATCACCTATACCCGTCCGCAGGCAGATATGACGGTAATAAGGCTCTACAATCTGGAGAGCAAAAAGTCATATGAAGCCACTGAGGGGTGGTATAACTCTTCAGGCCCGTCATTCAGCAGTGACGGCAAGTACCTGCTCTTTACCTCGGCACGCGACTTCAACCCTGTTTACAGTCAGATCGAGTGGAATCATGCCTATGTGGATATTAGCCGTATCTATATGATCACCCTTTCAAAGGAGACACCATCACCCTTTGCCCCTGAAAATGATGTTGTAAAAACTGATGGTGAGGATAAGAAAGATGCAGACTCCGGAGAAAAGGATACAAAGAAGGATGCTGCAGGTGAAAGCAAGGATATAAAAATTGATATTGACGGCATAGAGGAGCGCATTATTGCACTTCCGGTTTCTCCGGGCAACTATTCAGGAGTTACTGGAGTAAACGGAAAGATCTATTACAGTGCACGGAGCACATCGGATCGTGGAAGCACGATGAAAGTGTATGACCTTAAATCAAAGAAGGAGACCGAACTGGGAAGCAACGTCAGCTTTACACTATCCCCCAACGGCAAGAAGATGCTTGTCAGGATGGGCGGAAAATGGGGCATAACAGATCTTCCCACCGGAAAGGTAACAATTGAAAAGCCCGTTGACCTGTCACAGATGAAGGTTTACGTTGATCTGAAGGCTGAATGGCAACAGATGTTTGACGAGGTGTGGCGCCATATGCGCGACTTTTTCTATGACCCCGGGATGCATGGTATGGACTGGAAGGCCGTTTATGAAAAGTATAACCAGCTGGTGCCCTATGTGAGCCACCGGAGTGATCTGGCCTATCTGATGGGCGAGATGATTGGTGAGCTGAATGTGGGACATGCTTATGTTAACAATGGCGAAAAGCCTGAACCTGAGCGTATTCGCACCGGCCTGCTGGGAGCAAAGGTCAGCAGGGACAAGAGTGGTTATTTCCGTATAGACCATATTCTCAAGGGTGCCAACTGGAGCGACGACCTTACATCACCACTTAGGAGCGTGGGTGTAAATGTTAATGAGGGTGATTATATTATCTCCGTTGACGGGATATCTGCAACCACTTCCACCGACCTCTACAGTTTGCTGGTGGGCAAAGCCGGCACGGAGGTGATGCTGGAGGTAAACGGGAAACCAGCGGCTGAGGGTAGCCGTAAAGTGCTTGTAAAAACCATTGCCACCGAGTCATCACTATATTACTACGAGTGGGTGCAGAACAATATTGCAGAGGTGAGCAAGCAGACCGATGGCAGGGTTGGTTATCTGCATATCCCCGATATGGGTGTGGGCGGACTCAATGAATTTGCAAAATACTACTACCCCCAGCTTACAAAAGAGGGACTGATAATTGATGTAAGGGGTAATGGCGGCGGTAATGTATCGCCAATGATTATCGAAAGGCTGATGCGTCAGCTCACCTATATGACAATGCATACAGGCCAGCAGATGGGTGATCCCAATCCGGTAGGGATGCATGTTGGTCCGAAGGTCACCCTGCTCGATAAATATTCGGCATCAGACGGTGATCTCTTCCCCTACAGGTTTCAGGTAAATGAGATAGGTCCTACCATTGGTACCAGGTCATGGGGTGGTGTTGTTGGATACAGCGGTGCTATTCCGCTGATTGATGGCGGATCCATTATCACTCCCTCCTATGCACCATACGATAAGGATGGCAAGAGCTTTATCATTGAGGGAACCGGTGTTATACCCGATATTATTATCGAGAATGATCCGGCAGAGCTCTATAAGGGAACCGATGCCCAGCTAAACAAGGCTGTTGAGGTTATACTGGAAGAGCTTAAAAAGAACCCGGTTAAGCTGACACCCATACCCGCCTTCCCGGATAAGTCGGGGCGAAAATAGGTGTTACCCGGGACGCACATAGGGTTGCCCTAAGCGCAAATAGTTTTAAAAAGGAGACATGCAGCTGCATGTCTCCTTTTATTTATTAGGTTATGAATCCTTACACAGGACCCGCAATTAATCTTAGGGATCAGAACTCCTCCTTAACAACCTGTTGTGAATCAATACCCATCTCTTTCAGGTGGCCTTCCACGGCCTTCATCATCGGAGGCGGACCGCAGAGGTAAAAGAGGCCTTTGGTATCAGGCACCATCTCATCCAGAAACTCTCTGGTAATAAAACCATGATGATACTTATCCGTTTTCTCTTCCGCAAGGATATTGATAAAGTGATCTTCCCCCAACAGATCACTGAGTTCATTCTGAAGGATAATATCACGAGAACTGTTATTAGCGAATATCAGGGTGTTGCCCTCAATCTCCCCGTCTGCTGCCAGGTTCCTGAATATTGATATAAAAGGAGTTATGCCTGCTCCGCCTGCAATAAACAGACCCGGCCCCCTGTAATTGATAGCCCCCCAGGGCTCCTCCAGCAGCAGTTCATCGCCCTTTTTCAGTTTTGCCATCTCCGCGGTAACTCCATTGTGACCGGGGTATATCTTGATAATCAGTTCAAGGTATTTATCTTCAGGTCGGCCGGTAAATGTAAAGGGTCTGGTTCTCTCCTCCCACCCTTTTCGGTTAATAGCTATACTGGTAGCCTGACCGGGTTTATAAATGTACCCGTCAGGTTTTTCAAGGGTAAATCCTCTGACATCATGGGTTACACTGGTTATCCTTTTAATCTTAACACTTTTCTGTTCCATACTGCTTTTTCCTTTTTGATTTATGTGGCCCGGCCATACAACTGTTTTTTAACGAACTTACGGGATGCTAATTACCTGCCGTTTCACCGGTTATCTTACGAGTTGTTCAGGTCTGAGGCTTCACCATCATTACAGTTACTCCTTATAGCCAGCTCTGACCTACAATTTAATAAAATTAGAGCATAAAACCAATTCTGTTCAGGGCAAATTAAGAAGCACCATGTGACAGAAAACCAATCCTGTTCAGGGCAAATTGCGAATCAACAGGGTGCAGATTCTGATCTGTCAGGCGAATCCGGTTCCTGATTTTTGGCCTGTTTTTTCCATATTCCCCAGACTGAAATAAAATTTGACTTGAAAGCAACAAGAAACTATCTTTACAATAGATTGATGAGCAGTGATATAAAGTATTTTTCACCATCTGTGACAAATCGTCCATTCCACAATGAATTCAAGAATGAGTCCAATGGATTACCTTAATGAAAATACATATGAAACAAACATGAGCGAAGCGGTTCCATTCGTTCTCAAATATTTATTCCACCTTCGCGTTCCGCTTCGGCGGACGAGAGGGTGTGGTTAAATTCCACGGGGCTTGCCCCGGAAAGAAAGGTCCAGGGCTTGCCCTGCGGTATAATACCATTTATTTAACTTCTTGTCAGATAATTACAAAATTTTAAACGTATGAATAAAAAGAGTTGTTTCATCCTAATATCAGTTATTGGACTGATCTTGCTGTACGGATGCGAGAAGGAGCCTAAGGGTATAACTAAGATTGAAGACATCGAAGGTAACAGCTACGGCACCATCAAGATAGGTGACCAGGTCTGGATGAAGGAAAACCTTCGTGTAGGTAAATACAGGGACGGATCAGGAATCCTGTCAAACCTGAATTACAATTTTGAATGGGCCTCTGCTGGTCCTGCCTATGCAGTTTATCCTCACGGACAAATTGATGGGCTTGATGCAGAGGATGAAGTTGTAGAGGCATATGGGCTGCTATATAACTGGCTTGCTGTAACTGACAGCAGGGGCCTGTGCCCTGACGGTTTTCGTGTGCCGACAGAAGCAGACTATGAAGAACTGATATCATACCTGGGAGGTGAGGACGTTGCCGGCGGTAAGCTTAAAAGTCACCGTACCCAACCGGTTGAACATCCCCGCTGGGAGGAGCCAAATACGGGAGCTTCAGACTCCTATTATTTCCGTGCTCTTCCGGGAGGATTCCGCAGCTACCAGGGTTGGTGCGATTTAATCGGTTATATCGGTGGATGGTGGTGCAGCACAGGTCTTGATGATAATTTCGGAGGCATTATGCTTATTGACAATAACGGCACCAGTGCCATTATTTCATACAGGGACAAAAATACAGGATTGTCTGTCCGCTGTATACAGGAGTAGTCACAGGCCTCAGATAAACAGCCATTTGCCGTTAGTCTCTGGCCTGATAGCTGCATCATACTATCTATCTCATCTAAATATTGAAAATCCCGGAGAGTGTTATGGGCAAAGGGATTGTATAACCACTTCTTCAGTATCATGCAGCATCTGCTTTCAAATTATAATTATCTTTAGCGCTGTCACATAAAAATGAACAGTATGTTACGATTTTCCTCTCTTTTTATTTTGATGATGGCGCCGGCCGCATTGTTTGCACAGTCAGAGCTGTTAATTACGCAATCGGGGCGGCATGACACATCAGACTCACTAAAACACTTAATCTTTAAAGAGGAAGTTCATTCTTTAGCTTCTGGCAGCGCTGCTGATGTGGAGCAGACCACTTTGGGCACAAGGGGCCCGGCAGAATTGATAGTCTCGTTTGAGGGGCTGGGGTATGGTTTCAGGGGCCCCCAGGGGGAGTCGCGTCACCGCAACCCTTCCGACAACTCACTGGCCGTGGGCCATAACCATATTATCCAGACAGTGAACTCAAAGATGGCTATATTTACCAAAAAGGGAGAGGTATTTAACGATACAGGCAGGGCGCTCTATGGTCCGGTAAACACCAATAATGTCTTCAGGGGCTTTGGCGGGCCGTGTGAAGAGATGAATAACGGGGATGCCGTGGTGAGGTATGATCAGCTTGCCAACAGGTGGCTGGTGGTGATGCCTATCTTCAGGCGACTGCCTCCCAGGGATATTGAGCCAGAACCGCGTAAGCATGGTGAGCCGGCAAAGGAGAGCATGGTTGGTAATCCCGGTCAGCCCGGCAGTGCTGAGCCGCTCTTTATACCTGAACCACCAACAGAAAAGGAGCTTGCTGCAGCAGATTCACTGCGCCGCATCCCCCGGCAGCCGGTTCCCGAAGGGGGATCATACTGCATGTGCTATGCCGTGAGTACCGGACCTGATCCGTTTGGTTCATGGAACAGATATGAGTTTGTAAGACCTCTATTTCCTGATTATCCCAGACCTGCAGTATGGCCTGATGGTTACTATGTTCCAACCAGCACGGGTGATCATATCATACAGAAGCATGCATGTGTTGCTGAAAGGGAGAAGATGCTCAGGGGAGAACCGGCTAAAGAGATCTGTTTTATTATTGACAGCGCCGGCTTTCTGAATAATATTGACCTTGACGGTTTTCAGCTGCCACCTGATGGTGAACCCAATATAATGATGGCAACAGGTGGCACGCAGCTCAGAAATGTTTTCGCTGACGACGGAATCTATTTCTGGAAGGTCTCCGTCAACTGGGATGAACCGGAAAAATCAAGACTTGAAGGGCCCGAAAAGATTGAGGTGGCTGAATACAACTACCTTGGTGACGGACAGCTGACAAAAACAGTACCTCAGCCGGGTACTGACCAGCGACTCGATTCACAGGGTGATAAGATAATGTCCCGGTTGGTTTACAGGAGGATTGGCAACCAGGAGTCGATAGTGGCTGTTCATTCGGTAAACACTACTGCCGGTGGCGGAGGTGTCAGATGGTATGAGTTCAGGATTGACCAGCAGAGGAATGTATCCCTTTTCCAGCAGGGTACCTTTGCCCCTGACAGCAGCTACAGATGGATGGCCAGTCCGGCCATGGACAAATATGGCAATATAGGTATCGGATACTCTTTCGGAGGGAAGGAGCACTTTCCCGGACAAAGGTTTTCGGGCCGTGTGGCAGGTGATCCTAAGGGTATACTGACACTTGGAGAGACACTGCTTGTTGAGGGAGAGGCATCCCAACAGAATACAATGCGGTGGATGGACTATACCCAGACAGCCGTTGATCCCACAGATGATCATACAATATGGTATGTGGGTGACTATTTAAAGACTGGTGCTGAAGATTACTCAACAAGAATAGGAGCATTCAGGATCGGAGTTTCAAAATAACCTAAACATCTCTCTTTCAGTAAGTGAATCCGGAAAGTCAGTTACCATGGCAGTTTCTGTTGTAGTCCCGTTACAGCGGATAGCACCAAAAATGTATAAATCCAGATACATGTATAAATAATATATTTACATTTGCGGCGTGATTATTGAAAATTTCCGCATACCCGTTTAAACGTCCCGGAGTAATTAATCAGGGAGGAGAAAAGGTGTAAGGAAGCGGTAGTAAGGAAGAGTTGAGGAAGAAGAGTTGGGGAGGAAGAGATGGGGTATCTTTAGAGCAGCGTCTGAGAGCAGATTGATAATTAGTGAAGAAAACCAGCTGATGCCGGAAAGGAATCAGTTTAACAGAAGAGAAGAAGATGAGGGAATTAAAAATAGGCAATCTTTCAATAGCGGTACCGGTAATACAGGGCGGAATGGGTGTTGGAGTATCACTCTCCGGATTAGCCTCTGCAGTGGCCAATGAAGGTGGTGTTGGTGTGATCTCAAGTGCTGGTCTGGGTATAATGTACCGCAACCTGGCATCAGATTTTGTTGAGGCATCAATTCTGGGTCTCAGGGAAGAGATAAGAAAGGCACGCGAAAAAACTCAGGGGGTTATTGGTGTTAACGTAATGGTGGCAATGACCAATTTTGCCGATATGATACGCACATCGGTAGCAGAGAAGGTGGATATTATTATTGCCGGGGCCGGACTCCCGCTTGATCTGCCCTCCTTTCTCAATAAGGAGAGCGTAACAAAACTTGTTCCCATAGTTTCCTCTGCCAGGGCAGCTAAGCTTATTTGCAACAAGTGGAAATCAACATATGACTACCTGCCTGATGCGGTAATTGTGGAAGGACCCCGTGCGGGCGGACACCTGGGCTTTAAACCCGAGCAGATTGACGACCCTGAATATTCACTCGAACATCTGGTGCCGGCAATAGTATCCGAGCTGAGGGTCTTTGAGGAGAAATACCACCAGCAGATACCGCTTATTGCGGCAGGAGGCATCTACACAGGTCAGGATATTGCTGATATCCTCAAGCTGGGAGCCTCCGGAGTACAGATGGGCACCCGCTTTGTTACAACAACAGAATGTGATGCTTCCGATAAGTTCAAGCAGTCATACCTGTCAGCAGCTGAAAAGGATATTGTAATAATAAAGAGTCCGGTCGGGATGCCCGGAAGAGCAATTGTCAGTAACTTTATTGACAAGGTTACGGCAGGGAAGAAAAAGCCTCTGAAGTGTCCCTTTCACTGTATCAAAACATGCGATATCTCAAGCAGTCCGTACTGCATTATCACGGCACTGGTTAATGCCCTAAAGGGTAATTTTGAAGGAGGCTATGCCTTCGCCGGATCAAACGCCTTCAGGGCAACCAGGATACAGAGTGTAAAAGAGCTGTTTCAGGATCTTAAGAATGAGTTTCTGGAGAGAATATAGAATAGTAAGTGACGTTGTACCCTGATTCTGATGCGCCAATAATGGATTCAAATAGAATTGGTTTTACTAACTGCTTTGCATACCTTTGGTTGTAAAGGTATTTCGTAGGGCATAACCTGTAATAACCTCTCATACCCGGTCTACATTCTGATTTGACCTGTCTGCTGAAGGTAATGCCTTTCGTCTTTAACCATTATTCGTTAATCCTGACAAGGCAAATGACCCTTACAGTACTTACCGACAATCACGCGGGAAAAAGGACAGCTGCCGAGCACGGCCTGTCATACCTTGTGGAGCATGATAACAAAAGGATCCTGTTTGATACCGGGCAGAGCGATATCTTCCTTACAAACAGCGCCATAATTGGTGTCGATCCCGAAGCCACTGATCTTATCATACTTAGCCACGGCCATTACGATCATGGCAACGGACTGCGATACATGGGAGGTCAGCACATTTTGTGCCACCCCGGATGTTTTGTAAAAAGATATGGCGACAGAGGAAAAAAATATATCGGTTTGGCCGAAACATTTGAAGAATTGTCATCCAGGTTTATGATCAGAACTTCAGCTGACCCCTACCGGATATCAGACAGAATAACATTTCTGGGAGAGATTCCCCGTATCAGCAGGTATGAATCAAAAACAACAGAGTTTACCTTAGAAAACGGAGAACCTGATTATGTGGATGATGACAGTGCCGTTGTACTTGAACTTGAGGAGGGTCTCTTTATTATTACAGGATGTGGTCATGCCGGTATAATCAACACGGCTGAGTATGCCCGCAAGGTAACGGGGAATAAAGATATCGCCGGAATAATGGGAGGATTTCACCTGAAGCACAATAACAGACAAACCAGGGAGACAATTGATTATCTCAGATCTGCAGAGGTACAATATATATATCCCTCACACTGTACCGAATTGCCTGCCCTGGCTGCCTTTCACAAGGCATTCGGAACCCGGCTGATAACAACCGGTGGCGTGCTGGTTATATAAAAGGTAAGCGATAACCTCACTGAGTATCTGCTCCCGGTAAAGTTAATTCTACAGTGCAGAGGGTGCGTAACAGGGAATCCCGACCGGTAAATGAGAAAGAAAAATTAAATGACTAATCAATGAAATACACTTTCTTTTTACTGTCTTCGCTATTTGCAACTGTAACGACAACAGCCCAGATTGACCATGCAGAATTCCTGGAAGGACCTTTTTCTTCTCCGCGCGAGATAACAGAGACATGTCTGTTATGTCATGAGGGCATTGACCAGGATATAATGAAGACAAGGCACTGGAACTGGCTTGGTGATGAATTTACTTCGGCAGACGGCAGAACGACCCGACTAGGGAAGAAGAATCTGATAAATAATTTCTGTATTGCTGTACCCTCCAACTGGCCAAGGTGTACAAGCTGCCACATTGGATATGGTTGGGAGGATGAGTCATTTGACTTTGCAGACCCACTCAATATTGACTGTCTTATCTGTCATGACGGTACGGGCACCTACAGAAAAACTCCCACCGGAGCAGGAATGCCTGATCCGGAGGTTGATCTCGTTAAGGTTGCTCAGAGCGTGGGCAGAACCGGCATTAACAACTGCAGCATATGCCATTTTAACGGAGGAGGAGGAACAGGAGTCAAGCATGGTGATATGGACGCAAGCATGCTCAATCCTTCTCCTGAGTTGGATGTTCACATGGGTGGACTGGGCTTTACCTGCTCCGACTGCCATGCAGGTGAGAACCATATGATTCTGGGAGCAAGCCATGGATCAATGGCTGCCGGGACCAATCATATTGCGTGTACTGATTGTCATACCGAAGCTCCTCACAGAAGAAAGCTTATAAACGATCATTCTGCTTCAGTGGCATGTGAAACCTGTCATATACCAACATTTGCACGTGAAGAACCAACCAAGACATGGTGGGACTGGTCTACAGCCGGTCAGAATAAGAGAGTTGAAACAGATGAATGGGGTCTTCCGCTGTATGATAAGATGAAAGGAGAATTCAGGTGGGATAAAAATATTATCCCGGAATATTCATGGTATAACGGCAAAGCCTCTTACTATCTGCCTGGTGATAAGATTCCGTCAGGTGCTCCCCTTGATCTGAACAAACCCCTTGGTGACATTAATGATGCAACAGCCAGGATTACGCCCTTTAAGGTAATGAAGGGCCGTCAGGTTTATGACCTTAAAAACAACTACCTTATTGTCGCAAAACTGTTTGGCAGGGGCGGCTACTGGACTACCTACGACTGGGATTCCGCCTCCAGACTGGGAATGGAAGCTGTCAATCTTGCCTACTCGGGAAGATTTGCCTTTGTTGAAACAAGGATGTCGTGGCCGATCAACCATATGGTAGCACCGGCAAAAGATGCCCTGAGGTGCACCGACTGCCACTCAAGGCGGGGAGAGTCACGCATTAACTGGGAAAGTTTGGGTTATAAAGGAGACCCTATGAGTCACGGTGGCAGATTTTGATAAGGAATTGAACAAATCACACCACCCGATTGCTTAATATTTATGAAGCATATCAATACAATACAACAAATCCGAAAGGGTTTAGCAGCAGTTGCACTAATGCTGATGAGCGCTTCTGTAGCTTACTCCCAGCAACCAACACACTACCCGTCAGGTGGAGAGCCTGTATCACCGGCACTGATTAATATCCTGATATTTATTGGAGGACCCATACTGCTATATCTGGGATACAGGTATTACAAAAATAAATCCGGTAAAAAATAATCACAACGGTCAGGATTGAATGCCCGGTAAACTTTCTTCATTTTCAAAGGTTAATATAACAGAGTTGAATCTGTAATTAAGCAGTGGTTAACTGGCAGGAATATATCTGGTATGGTACTTTCCGCCGGAGAATGATCAGATTCTTCTTGCTGGAGCAAAGCGGTTACATTAAATCCTGATTTTTTAATCGTTTTATTATCATGTAATTAAATTTACCAAAAATGAATAGAAAAGAAGTCCTGACGAGGCTGGGAATAAATGATATTAACCCCGGTGCATGCACCGGAACACAGTGGATTACAACTGCCGGCGAGGTGACTGAATCAGTTTCGCCTGTTGATGGCTCAGTAATTGCCAGCGTGCAGAATGCATCTGTTGAGGATTACGAACTTATTATAAGGCAGGCAGAAGAGGCCTTTGTTGTCTGGAGAAAAACCCCCGCCCCTATGCGGGGTGAAGTAGTGAGACAGATAGGTGAGGCGCTGCGAAAAAATAAGGATGATCTGGCATGGCTGGTAACTCTGGAGATGGGAAAAATTTACCAGGAGGGATTGGGTGAAGTACAGGAGATGATAGATATTTGTGATTTTGCGGTGGGACAGTCGCGTCTGCTGAACGGATTCACAATGCACTCTGAACGCCATGATCACAGGATGTACGACCAGTACCATCCCCTTGGTATACTGGGCCTTATTACCTCATTTAACTTTCCTGTGGCGGTGTGGGCATGGAACAGCATGATAGCAGCGGTAGCAGGTGATGTGGTTATATGGAAGCCCAGCTCCAGAACCCCGCTGACAGCTATTGCCGTTCAGAATATCATCAGGGATGTACTGAAGAAAAATAGCGTGCCAGAGGGAGTCTTTAATATGATTATTGCCAGATCAGGAGTTCTGGGCGATAATTTCGTGGCCGACAGGAGGATTCCACTGGTGTCGGTAACAGGATCTACTGCGGTGGGTAAAAGAATTAGTGCCATTGTGGGGGCCCGACTGGGTCGCTCAATAATGGAGCTGGGAGGAAACAATGCTGTGATAATATCTGACAGGGCTGATCTGGAGATGGCGGTAAAATCTGTTGTGTTTGGCGCCGTGGGGACGGCCGGACAGAGATGCACATCAACGAGGCGACTGATTATTCACGAGAAGATTTATAATGAGGTAAAGGAACGGCTGACTGAAGCATATCAGGATATTGCCGGCCGGATCGGCAATCCGTACAATACAACAACCCTTGTTGGCCCTATGATAGATAACAGTGCAGTTGCCGACTTTAAGAATGCACTCCTGAGAGTAGTTGAAGAGGGTGGCAGAATCCTAATTGGAGGTGATGTACTGAACGGTGAAGACCAATGCTGCGGTAATTATGTAGTACCTGCTCTTGTTGAAGCAGAAAATCACTACTCAATTGTACAGGAGGAGACCTTTGCACCTATCCTCTACCTGATGAAATACAGGGATATAGAAGAGGCAATAAGACTTAACAACAGTGTGCCCCAGGGGCTCTCCTCTTCAATTTTCACCAGTGATATCAGAGAGTCAGAGAAATTTATGTCAGAGGCGGGATCCGACTGCGGCATTGCCAATGTTAATATAGGGACTTCGGGTGCTGAGATAGGCGGCGCCTTCGGTGGCGAGAAAGATACCGGAGGAGGACGTGAGGCTGGATCAGACTCATGGAAAACATATATGAGGCGCCAGACCAACACCATCAATTATGGTGACGATCTCCCCCTTGCACAGGGGATAAGGTTTGTTTTCTGACCAATGCCCCAGAGGTAATAAACCGTATTTAAATGACGCTTTTATATTCCGTAATTCGCTAAATATGTTTATATTTGATAAACATTCACTTTTAAAAAATGAACATAAAAACCGGTATACCCGTTACTGCTGATCACCGTGGCGCTTAATGGATTATACCCATTCACCGATGAAATAAAACCCAAATAGATTTCATTATGAAGACATCCATAAAAAAAATAATTCTGTTGCTGCTGCTGGCAGTAGCCCTGATCTTTTCAGCACAGAACTTTGAAACGGTAAATATTAAATTTATTGTATGGAGTATCAATCTCCCTATAGCGGTCACCCTGATGGGAATATATGTACTGGGAGCTCTGACCGGCGGCCTCCTCTTCTCTATGCTGAAAAAGGTTGTTGAACTGGATAGGCAGTCAAAACCAAAGGAGAAGTCATCAGATAAAAAAGAGGTTTCTTCCGGTGACAAAAATGATAAAACAGATATAGACCAGACCAAATCTTACAGCTGACAGATTAACTCCACCACGGAATATCGCTGTTCAGTTATTATACACCATTTACCAACAACAAGACAACATTTCCATTCAGTAATTTAATTATTGTGAGGGCAATACAGATGTCTCTGTTCTCAAATTTTTAATTAACTTATTGTCATATAATTACAAAATTTTAAACGTATGAAACGAGCATGATGTTTTTTAAGCATAAATATCACCAAAGAATATGTTTAAAAAATATTATGCGAGAGCGAAGCGGTTACATTCGTTCTCAAATTTTTAATTAACTTATTGTCATATAATTACAAAATTTTAAACGTATGAAAACATCAAAACTTTTGATTCTGCCATTATTGGCGATAACAGTTGCCTTCTCCGGATGTGCATCCTGGAGCAAAGCAGCTAAGGGAGGAGCAATAGGAACGGCAGCAGGAGGCGCTGCAGGAGCAATTATAGGACGGGCAGCAGGCAATACTGCGATGGGTGCTGTAATAGGCGCAACGGTTGGCGGTGCCACCGGAGCAATAATCGGTAACCAGATGGACAAACAGGCAGCCGAGATTGAGGAAGAGATCCCGGGTGTTATTGTTGAGCGTGTTGGTGAGGGTATAGTAATTGAGTTTACCAGTGATATCCTTTTCGGCTTTGATTCATCCGTTATCATGGCAAATGCCAAAGAGAGTCTCGACAATCTGGTTATCATCCTTAACAGATATCCAGATACTGATATACTGATCACCGGACACACTGATGATGCAGGTACCGAAGCTTATAATATTGCGCTCTCTGAAAGGAGAGCAGGAGCTGTATCAGGATACCTGGTTCAGAAAAGTATATCTGCGGCACGACTAAAAACTGCAGGATACGGAGAATCTGACCCCAGGTACACCAATGATACCGATGAAGGCAGGGCAAGCAACCGAAGGGTTGAGTTTGTAATAACCGCTAACGAGAAGATGATAGAGAAAGCAGGAAAATAATCTGTTTAAGATCCCGGTTGTAAGGAAATACCCAGATTAACCCGGGCTAATGCAGTATCTTCCCTTATAATTGGCTATATTTATTCCTGATGAAGTAAGGGATGGCTCTCCGAAGCCAAAATAGATGATCTGCCTATGTGTTTTTCAGCAGGAGCAAGTTTCGCAGGTGGTGCCGTGGTAACCGCCATTGGTATAGCGACGGTAAAAAGGATGCGGAAACCTGAACAGAGACTCTTTTCTGCAATCCCGCTGTTATTTGGCCTGCAGCAGATCTCGGAGGGCTTTGTTTGGGTAGCGCTGCAGAACCCGGGAAACCAGGTTATGCTGAACATATCCGGTTACCTGTTCCTGCTTGCAGCAGTGGTTATCTGGCCAACCATGGTACCACTGGCTGTGCTTAAGATGGAACACAATCCTTCAAGACGCAGATACCTGAAGATTTTCCTTGGGGCAGGTATTATCATATCACTCTATTATGGCACCGGACTGATAATTCATAATGTAGAGCCGCAGATCAGTCACCACCATATAAAGTATGTCAACGACTTTCCGCGTTCACTGGTAATCCCGGTGTTTATTCTATACCTGCTCGCGACTCTGATACCGCTCTATATCTCCAGTATAAAAAACATTTACCTGTTTGGCATTCTTGCAACTATCTCCTTATTTTTGACAGGAATCTTTTTCAGAGAGTACCTTACATCTGTATGGTGCTTCTTTGCGGCATTTATCAGTATAACTGTCTACTGGATTATCAGTGCCGAAGACAGAAGATTACCGGTAACGCCCCTTTTGAATTGAACTGATGAATTAATTTAATCCTGATAATTATTAATTAATGCATCGAACAAAGGATAAACTTTATAAGATAATTTTTGAGGCTGACACCAGAGGAGGAAAAACCTTTGACCTAATCCTTATCATATTTATTCTGGCAAGTGTGGGACTGGTATTGGCCGACAGCATGGAATCGGTAAATAAGGTATATGCCTCTGAGCTTAAGTTTGCTGAACTGATAATCACCGGCCTTTTCACAGCGGAATACCTGCTCCGTATCTATATAGTAGATAAGCCTTCACGTTATATCTTCAGTTTCTACGGAATAATTGACCTGCTTGCCATAATACCTGGTTTCCTTATATTTATTTTAGCAGGTGCCCAGAGCCTGATGATTATAAGGGCAGTAAGACTGATCAGGGTATTCCGCGTACTGAAACTTACACGTTATACGTCGGCAGGCCGGATGCTGGGGATTGCAATGTACAGAAGCAGGGAAAAGATTTTTATGTTCCTGGCTGTAATCCTGACGATGGTATTGATCTTTGGTACAGTGATGTATATGGTAGAGGGCCATGAGAATGGCTTTACCAGTATCCCGGTAAGTATCTACTGGGCTATTGTTACCCTGACAACCGTTGGATACGGTGATATTTCTCCGGCTACAGGAGCCGGTCAGATTATAGCCAGCCTTCTAATGATAATGGGATATGCTATAATTGCTGTCCCAACAGGTATAGTGACTTCCGAAATGATAAACATGCCCAGGAAGTATAATACTCAGGTTTGCTCAAAATGTCTGTATGACATACATGATGATGATGCCCTTTACTGCAAGAAATGCGGCAACTCACTTAATACTGAAGACCACTCGTAAGACATAACGGATTCCTGAAATATTTCTTTTCAGGCAGCGTTGACTCAGCCAGCACTATACTTTCCATTATTTCAGGGGCCATGAACGGCGTAGCCTGAACAATCTTCTTAATTACCCGGGTGGTTCTGGCACTGGCATCGTCTCAGTTTGGCTCAAGACTGGTACGCAACTTTATGTATGACCGCCTTAATCAGGTTGTGCCGGATACCTATGTATCGTCATTTATTTACTGCCTGATTATCCTTAACTCCATAAAGGGGAACGGGGATATAAACTTTGTTCCGGTAATTTCAGTATTTGCAGCAATGGTGACAGCTATTGCCGGAATTATTCTGCCAATTGTCTTTATTCACCATGTGTCGGTCAGTATACAATCGGATTTGAAGATAATTTATTTGGAGATAAGCCATTTTTTTAGTATATTATAATCTTAATTCCTACCTGATTCTGTACTTCTGTTTGCTTTCAGCAGAAACAAAAACAGAGATGTGGAACCTAATAAAAACTTAACAAAATGACTGAAAAAAACACTCATCTACTACCACAATTACCCTGGCCTGAGAATTCTCTGGAACCGGTAATTTCTGCTAAAACCATATCATTCCACTACGGCAGACACCACCAGGCATATGTTGACAACCTCAATAAATTTATTAAGGGAACAGATTATGCGAAGATGTCGCTTGAAGAGATCATAATTAAATCGGCAGGAGAACCTGACCATGCAGCTATCTTCAACAATGCTGCCCAGGTATGGAACCACACGTTCTACTGGAACAGCCTGAAGCCTGCAGGCGGAGGTGAGCCCCCGGCTGAACTGGCTCAGAAAATTAATGAGTCATTCGGATCAACCGAAGCATTCAGGAAAGAACTGGCTACGGCAGCAACCGGCCAGTTCGGTAGCGGATGGGCCTGGCTTATACTCGACGGCGAAAGGCTGAGGGTGGTAAAAACAGGTAATGCAGACACTCCTCTTATCAGGGGAACAAAACCGCTGCTTACCATTGATGTATGGGAACATGCATATTACCTTGATCACCAGAACCGCAGGCCTGAATATGTAAGTGCGGTGATTGACAAACTGCTTAACTGGGAGTTTGCGGCGAAAAATTTACGATGACAACTATATATCAATGGTAAACAGGATGGCCCGCAACTGTTGATTAGAGACAGGTGTGAAATGAGATTGCTGTTTACCTATATTTCTATAATTAAACTATTGTTACAATCTGAGTCGGAAACACACCAGCAAAAACTGACCAAACAAAAAAATATGATGAAAAGAATAAAACTCATTTCAGGTACTGCTTTCGCAATAATGCTACTCATTGCAGTAAATCCCGCCTTTACACAGGAGCGGCTGGTAAAGGTCGATTTTGAATCGGGGTCATTTGTAAACACCCCGGTAGTCCCGTTTGATCAGCCATTTATTATTCAGGGTGATGCGGGCATAGATATTGAGTATGTCGTGGTGCATATATTCAATGAGAACAGCAAAAAGCCCATTCACTCCTTTGCCTGGAACAGGACAGCAGATAATAACACAAGTACATTCAGCGTGGTAATACCGGGAGTACTTAAATCTGGCAGTAAATATGATTTTCAGATAACCACATACAAACAGATGTCTGAACAGCAGAAGCATATTCTGGCAGACAATCTCGCCGAAAGGATAACCTTCTTTCTTAAAAACAATTACTATTTTGACGGTAAAAACCTCAATATCAGCAATCCCAACTCTGTATATTCAGATCTCAAAACACTTATAGACGAAGCTCTGATCTACCAGATATCAAAGAACAGCATTGGCTATGCCGCTCCCTCAATACTTGTACTGGAGGAGCTTAAGAACCAAAGCGATTTCAGGTTTAAAAGATTCCTTCGCAGCCGCGGTAACTTCGAACGTGACAGCGTTGCCGACCAAATGGTCAATGAAAGGGTTAAACATATTAATGATCTGATTATGTCAGAACTTCACCCCTTTATAAGCAGTGACCTGGTACAGCATCACAGGACCGTGCTGGTAAGATCAGTATCAACCGACAGGGAACAGTTTACGCTGCCTGTAAATATCGGGATGTATGCCTGGGATAAGAGCATGACCATTAACAACGCTTCTGTTCATAATGTAAACTTTACTCCCGGGGCCGGTGTAACAATACCCTTTAGCAACAGGAGCCGACTGGCAAGCAGATCAAGGCTTTTTGATTCTTTTGGCTATTCGATTGGACTGCTCTTTGAACCGGTAGCCGATGCTGACGGAACCGAATTTGTAACACCGGGAGTCACTCTGCCTGTCTATACCGGATTGGGCTTCAGGCTGTTTAAAGTCGTTCGCTTCAACGCAGGCGTAATTATTCTGGGAGAAAAGGGAACCGAGGATTTTAGCAATCTGAGTGTCTTGCCCACGGCCGGACTCTCACTGGAACTGAATATATGGCTTGGACTGAAAAAATAGGAAGTGCCTTTATTGTGGTTATTCTTCTAACCATTGCCTCCTGCAGCACTAATAGGCCGATTGGAATATCACTGTATGTCTCTGAAAATCAATACAGCGATCAGGCAGTAACGGAAGGTTCACGATCAGACTCAGTTGATATCAAAAAGCCGAATAATCAGGATAGAAGAGAACATGAAACGGTTCAGAAACCGGATACCCTGAAAGCGGTAGAGCGAAATGCAGCAGTTGAGGTGCCGGATAACCTGCAAGCGGAACCCTATGATGCAGCGGCTGAGATGCCTGACACACTGCTGAAGAAGATGCTGGCGGCAGATATCCAGAAACCGGATACCCTGAAAGCGGTAGAGCGAAATGCAGCAGTTGAGGTGCCGGATAACCTGCAAGCAGAACCCTATGATGCAGCGGCTGAGATGCCTGACACACTGCAGATGGAGGAACGTGAGAAAACAGTTCAGACAACACCGGATTCCCTGCTGCCGGGGAACCGGGAGATGCATCATGACACAGTGTTTGTGGAAGTGCCGGTTCGTGTGGAGGTACCCGTACCGGTGGAAGTACCGGTTCGTGTGGAGGTACCCGTACCGGTGGAGGTGCCGGTTCGTGTGGAGGTACCCGTACCGGTGGAAGTACCGGTTCGTGTGGAGGTTCCCGTACCCGTGGAGGTGCCTGTTGAGGTAAATAACCTGGCAAATAGCGGGGATACAGTAGTTGCTGACACTCTGCGCCCCGACTCACTCATAGTCATAACGGAGAGCGATTCAGTGGCAGCAACGAAACAGAGGATACTGATAAGTCAGGCACTATTAATACATCAGCAACGGGACAGTCTGGCTCAACTTAAGGAACAGGAACTGATAATCAGGCAGCAGCGAGACAGTTTGGCCGCACTCAATAATCAGGCACTTGAAGATCAGCGAAAACTGGACAGTCTGGCCGTACTTAAGAGCCAGACAGATTCACTGGCAGCAGAAGAATCAGCGGCACAAACCAGGGCAATAGAGCAGGCGACTCCTGATACCTTGATTCTTAATTATACCCGCGGATCAGCAGAGGCCATGAACAAGGATGATATCCTAAGGAAAATTGCTGAGATAACCACGGAGAAAAAGCCGGTCACAATAATACTTAAGGGATACACTGACCGGTCGGGATCAGCCGAAGTAAACAGGGCAATAACATCGCGCCGACTCAACCTGTTAAGAGAGTCGCTTACCGGCATGGGGATTGACGATACTATTATCTTTACACAGAACTTTGGCAGTCAGTACGCCTCAGAAACAATTATTAATGAAGAGAGAAGAGTGGAGATAGTTATCCGGTTTTCCGAAAGGAATCGCTAAATTTGATCTTTCCAAAATCCAATTAACGATACCCTGAACCCTCAAATACGGTATATGACCAACCATTCTTCCATTATTATAAGAAAAGCCTCCGGCGAAACTGAGCCATTTAATACCAATAAGCTAAAAAACTCACTGCGCAAGGCAGGCGCTTCAGAAGAGACGGTCAATGAGATTGCAGCAGACATTGCATCATGGATCACGGATGGCGTAACCACAAAAAAGATCTACGACAGGGCCTTTAAGCTGTTCCGCAGCATGAGCAGGTCATCAGGCTACAGGTACAGGCTGAAAGAGGCACTCTTTGAGTTTGGTCCCAGCGGATACCCCTTTGAGAGGTTTGTAGGGGAGATCTTTCGTTGCGACGGCTATGAGGTTTCCGTGGCACAGGTACTTGAGGGCAAATGCGTCACCCATGAGATGGATGTTATCGCTACCAGGAACGGCACCCAGCACCTGATGGAGTGCAAGTACACCCACGACCGCGGCAATCACCTCGGCATACAGGTACCGCTATATGTCAAGTCACGTGTTGAGGATATTATTGACAAGAGAGGTAAGCTCCCTGAGTACCAGGATCTCAACTTCACCACATGGGTGGTGACCAATGCCCGTTTCTCCTCTGACTCCGAAAACTACAGCAAATGCCGGGGTATCAACCTGCTGGGGTGGGACTACCCCGAAGGCAACGGCCTCAAGGATATGATTGAAAGGCTTAATATCTTCCCGCTTACCATCCTGAAAAATCTTACCCGCGATCAGAAACAGCAGCTGCTCGACAAGCATATAGTGACCTGCAGGCAGTTGTCAGAAAATCATAAACTGCTTACCCCGTTTAACCTGACCAAAAACAAGCTCAGTCTTTTGCTGAAAGAGCTGGATGAGATTACCAGCCAGAGTTGAGTGTTATACAGGTTTCAGGTTTATACAGGTTTATGGTTTAACCGGAATGATCCACAAACCTGGCTCCGGTATCACCGTATCTGGCACCGGCAACCTGCTCTGAGATAACGTTAAGCTGAGAGAGCTCCTCTGTCGAGAGAACGATATTGCACGATCCGATATTCTCCCTTACGTAGCGCGGCCTTTTCATTCCCGGAATGGGGATAATATCCCCTCCCTGCTGCAGCAGCCATGCCAGTGCAATCTGGGTGGGCTTCACCCTTTTTGCTGCGGCAATCTCCTCTGTTACCTTTACCAGCCTCAGGTTGGCGGCGAGATTCTTATCACTGAAACGGGGCAGATTTTTGCGGTAGTCGCCCCCCTCCAGATCGCTGCCACTGCGTATTGATCCGGTAAGCAGTCCCCTGCCCAACGGACTAAAGGGAACTATTGCTATCCCCAGTTCACGGCATACCGGTATCACCTCATCCTCTATATCACGTGTGGTAAGTGAATATTCGCTCTGCAGTGCCGCAATGGGGTGAACGGCCGCAGCACGTTTGAGTGTGCTGCCAGTTACCTCCGATAGCCCCAGGAACCTCACCTTCCCCTCCTCCACCAGGCGGGCCATAGCCCCTACTGTCTCCTCCACCGGCACCTCAGGGTCTATACGGTGCAGATAGTACAGGTCAATATAATCGGTCCCCAGCCTCTGCAGACTTGCCTCGCACGCCCTGCGCACATAATCGGGCCGCCCGCAAACATCCAGCTCCCCGCTCTCAGACCCCACAAACCCAAACTTGGTGGCAAGCACCACTGCCGGCCTCCTTCCCCGAATAGCCTCAGCCACCAGCTGCTCATTATGGCCCTCACCATATACATCAGCGGTATCCAGAAAGTTGATACCCTCCCCTATTGCCAGGTCTATTGTGGCCAATGCCTCCTGCCTGTCGCTGCTCCCGTAGGCTCCGGACATCCCCCAGCAGCCAAGGCCTATTGCAGACACCTCAATGCCCGGATTTCCAATTAATCTCATTTTCATGATGTAAAGTTAATATTTTCAAGCCGTGCATTAACTCCCGATGAGGCATCTTTCCTAAAACCGGCTCATAAATTATTCCAGTATAATAAAATGCCGGGAGATATCCTGGGGTTCAGGGATTAACCACAGTATGGCAGCGGGATCCTTAAAAGCTGCTGCATAATATTAGTCTCTGACTCCGGAAAACTTCGAAACTAAAAGGGAATTGCGTATTTTGGCAAATGAACAAAATCTTTACAGAAGGTATTTTAAAAGAATAACAGATAAAAGGGACAAAAAGATGAGAAAAACGCTGATACTGATTACCATAATAATGTTATCCCATGCAGCCGCAACAGCACAGGAAGAGTTTAAGGCAAACACCCCTGGTGCAGGAAACCCGTTGCTGCCAGGCTATTTTGCAGACCCAACAATTAAAAAGATAGGTGATATTTACTATATATACGCCACAACTGACAACGAGATGCTGGCATCAGGAGCCCCTACCCTTTGGTACAGCAGGGACTTTCAGAACTGGTATAACTATACCCCTGAGATTCCGTCGCTCGAATCGGTTAACCTCCGCAACTATTGGGCTCCTGATATGGTAGAGGGAGCCGACGGCAGGTACTATCTATATTTTGGTAACTGTCAGGCCGGATGCAAAATTTACGGCTATGTGTCAGACACTCCGGTGGGACCCTGGGAAAAACTGCATGAGAATGATACTCCGGTGATACCCGATGGCTATCCGCGCAGGGGATTTCCATCGCTGGATGCACAGTTCTTTATGGATGATGACGGTACCATATACGCTCACTGGGGTACATGGGTACACTATAACGGCGGATATGCAGTGGGTGTACTTGATAATAAAACTCTTGACAAGGTAACCGATGCTGCCAATATACCCATTAAGCAGACACCCGAACCCTTTGAGGCGCCCTATATGATAAAAAAGGGCAATAAGTATATCCTTATGTATTCCAGTGCGGTGTGTCATGATGAGACCTACAATGTCCGCTACTCCTACTCTGACAGTCCGTACGGCCCCTTCACACCCGGGGCCAATAACCCGATTCTGAGTACCAACGAGGATCTCTCGGTGCACGGCCCCGGCCACCACTCGGTTCTGCAGAACGGCAACGATTACTATATAGTCTATCATCGCCACGACTACCCCATGACACGCGGGGGGTTGTCACGACAGGTAGCCATTGACAGCATGATATTTGAAAATGACTCAACAATAAGAAAGGTAATTCCATCGCATCGTGGAATAGAGTTTTTCACAGAGTCCGAAGCTCCTGAAGATATTGCCTGGCGGGCCAAAACAACAGCATCATCATACTACCACCTGGATGCGGCAGGACATGACTATCCCTACCTCCCGTCGTACGCAACAGACAACAACAATGCCACCATGTGGAAAGCTGCAGACAATACCTTTCCGCAGAACCTTACCCTTGATCTGGGATCGGTGCAACAGGTGAGCAGGGTGATGACCCAGTTTGAGTTTGCAAGCTACTACTACCGATACAGGCTGGAATATTCGGTAAACGGCAAAAAGTGGAAGATGTACGCCGACAGGTCCGGGAATTATACCTCAGGCAGTCCAATGATAGATGATAACAGTGTGAAAGCCCGCTATATAAGACTGACGGTGCTGGAAACAGAAAAGACAGGACTTCTGGCAGCCGTGTGGAATATCAGGGTATACGGATCACGATTCGATATTCCGCTCGGACTGGTAAACAAACCCTCTGAAAATGAACCCGGTCAGGCAGGCAGCGGAGATTTGGTGTTTGAAATTGATCTTACTGATATTGAGTATAATGATCCCCTGGATGCACTGCCAAACAGCGGCACCGCAGGGGGTACCTTTACAAAACGTGGCGATGTAAAAATGGTACGCGATGAGGAGGGTATAAAGGCAATAGAGTTTACAAGGGGCTCTCTTACCCTGGACAATACGCCTGTGCCACAGACGCTGGCATGGAACGGAGCATTTACAGTCTCCACCTGGGTTAAAAATCCTGAGGTTCCCCGCGAAGGAGAATGCCTGGTGTCGTGGTGCGACAGACATGAACACCGGCTGGCAAACTCATGGAACGCCCTGTTCTACAATAGCGGTAACCACGGTGCTGCTGCACACCTCGACGGACATTTTGATATGCGCTATAGCAATGTGCCTGAAGCAAATAAATGGCACCATATAGTGCTTACCTTTGATGGAGTGGTGGAAAAGATTTATGTGAACGGGGTGCTTGACAACTCCCAGATAATGACCCTGGCATCGGCTGTTGACAATGCCAGATTTATTGTTGGGGCATCTGACGGAAGAGGTGAAAACTACTCCGGATTTATGGCATCACTGAGAATGTATGACAGGGCTCTTTCAAAAGAAGAGATCAGTGAACTGATGAACCAGACTGATCCCAGATAGTTCTACGCTGCACCGCGAGGCCCTGAACGATCGCCGGCCTGAAGAGCGGAAGTAACTGTACCGCAAGGCCTTGAAAAGTCGCCGGCTGATAACAGAAAGGTAAAGGGTATTGATCCAAAATGGATTAAACCCTGATTCCTTTAAGTTTAGTATTTACACGTATATAATAAAGAGTGTAACCCGGAAGTGTTTCAGGAATGACAAGGATAGATAAGAAGGATTATTGGACCGGGGCATCACGAATACCCTGCCCGGATGGCAGAAAGAGAGAAAAAAGTTAAATGGCAATCAAAGAAAAAACAATAAAACAGAATAATTAATGCTGACGGCAAGGGATGGTACCGTATAGCCACGGAGAAAGCCCCCCAGAACTACGGCTATAACGGCATCCGGCTGGAGGTACCGGAGCACCAACAGAACAGTGGCAGATCCCTGGCAGATCCCTGGCAGGAGACGCGGAAATACCGAACAACCGAAAGAGGAGCAGTGGCCCTACAGGTTTAAGCTGAAAGGAACCTCACCTGTGGAGACAATTATACAGTAGAAGAAGAGAACCGCGAAGGGGTTCTGAAGGAGGGGAGTTACTGCCTGATAGCAGGGAGAATTACCGCCGGGAAACCGGCAATCGAGGCATTGACCCCCCCCGCTCGTAACAGGGTAATGAGACAGGAAAGTTTATGGGTAAGGCAGGATAACAGAGGTTACAACGGAGGAATGGCTGAGAAAAAATAGAACCACTTTTTGGAATAACAGACGGAATAATGAAATCTGAGCAAAATAATTACTCGTTCCGCTTCAACTCAACTGCAATTGCCTTCCTTCAGCCCTCCCCTGCCGACCCTACCAGGTGGGAACAGACACAACCATCGTATGAAGAGCACTATCAGCCTCCCATTATTGCCGGATACTATTAAAATTGTACTTACAGTGCCTGAGTCGCGGGCCTGGAAAATAATAATCAGGACAACCGGATCTATATGGTTAACTGTATTTAATATATTTCAGCACCAATGATTTCGCGCTCCATCGGGGGTGAGAGTTAATTCCGACCCGTCAAATGTGATATTTCTCATATTATCTGCACTTTTTTTGGAAAGATACCGTGCATTTCTTGACCGGAACAAAATCATTTCGTTATTTTGCGAAATAGCAAATTAAGTGATGCAGGCCTATTATCAGGCTGTGACCCCAATTATTTCATAACTATGATAATCCCTGCAAGTCTATACATTAACCTTTTAACATTATACATAACAATCACCATAATGAAAACAACAGATAAACCCCGGTTCCAGGACTTTCAAATAGATGGCGTTAAACATATCAGCCCGGAGGATGCAAACAAATTACTCGCAGAAAACAGTGCAGTGCTAATAGATGTACGTGAAGAACATGAGATAGTGAAGAATGGTGTCGGAACTAAAAACGTTCTGTACCATCCAATGTCTATGATACTGGACAGAATTGATAATATATCTTCAAATCAGAATATTATTACCGGATGTCCCGGAGGAATCCGTAGCACAAAAGTGGCAAACCTGCTAATTATGAAGGGTTTTCAAAATGTTGCCAATCTTGATGGCGGGTATGACCTGTGGCGGTCAAAAGGCCTGCCCTGGGAAAACCACACAGATTATGATCTTCCTGATGGATGCGGGAGCGGATGTGCAGGGTGCGGCTCAGCCGTTAACTCCAAAGGATGTTGCTGATTCTTTATGGTGCATAAAGATCTTTCCGCACAGTCAAGGAACTAATGCACAGTGTATTAACTTTAAATTACTTAAACCATGCAAGAGGATTTTTTTTCAGGAAAATGCTTTCTCAGTTCAGGATTTAACAATCTTACTCCGCGTGATGCCTTATCCGAGGCAGTAAGCAAAGATGCTCTGATTCTGGATGTGAGGGAACCTGAACTTATAGGAGCAAAACGGTTTGATGTACCGGAGTTAATATACTTACCTTTCAGCAGATTAAACGAGAATATTAGTCAGGTCCCGGCTGACAGACCGGTGATTGTGGCTGATTCGGCCGGACTGAAAAGCCATGATGCAATAATAATGCTGATAGAAAATGGATATAAAAATATCGCAAATCTGGCAGGTGGAATTATCGAATGGGAACGTGACGGCCTCCCGCTTTCAATTGACAAAAGAGAGCAACTAAGCGGTTCATGTGCCTGTCAGCTTAAACCGCGAAACAGAGTCAGAAAAAAGCAGTAACCAGAAACTAAGCGGTTCATGCGCCTGTCAGCTTAAACCACGAAACAGAGTCAGGAAAAAACAGTAACCAGCAACTAAGCGGTTCATGTGCCTGTCAGCTTAAACCACGAAACAGAGTCAGAAAAAAGAAGTAACCAGTAGCTCAGCGGTTTATGTCATCTGGTTAGTGATTGTTGTTTTCCTCTTCCCGCTGATTTTCGGTTTCAGATAACAGGGTACCGGTAGATTCTGTTTGGCACCTGTCCCATTTTCTGCTATTTTTGCACTCTTGATTAAGCAACGGGTATTGTATCGCCATAAATCTCCACCAGCAAGCTGAGAGAAAGGTTCGGGTTAACGATGGAGTGAATATCAATGGACTATCCCCGCTGCATTCCGGGTTTACCATCAACAGTAATATTGATACCGGCAATCACCTGTTAACAATCAGGTAAGAGATGCCGGCAGAGGATGATTTTCCCGGAAATATGGAGAAGGACTAAACCAAAAATTAATGTTTAACAGAACGGAGATAGACGAAAGAGAATACCTGACAAAAATAAAGGATATGCTCAGGGCTGCCATAGACAGGATTGACAGTGCAGTAGCAGGCTATACCAAAGAGCTTCAGGAGCAGAAGGATTATCTGTGGGAACACCGTGCCGGGATGGATCATGTTGAAAAGGTGGCTGTACGGCAGTCCGTTACCAGGGCTGCCCTTACAGGTGAAGCTGCTGTTGAGAAGAAGAAACGGCTTCAGAAGCTTATTTCGTCTCCCTGGTTTGGCCGGCTCGATTTTCGTGAGGAAAAAGAAAAAGTTCCATCACCTGTCTATATAGGAGTGCATGCCTGGTATGATGAGGAACGGAAAGAGAATATAATATACGACTGGCGTTCACCCGTTTCAACAATGTTCTATGATTTTGAACTGGGCACAGCAGGCTATAAAGCACCAAAAGGATATGTTGAGGGTGAGATAACGGTTAAGAGGCAGTACCGGATAAGAAACGGGCAGATGGAGTATATGCTCGAGAGTTCTCTGAATATCCACGATGACATACTGCAGCAGGAGCTCAGCAAAGCCTCTGACGATCGGATGAAACATATTGTTGCAACAATTCAGCGCAACCAGAATGCTATCATCAGGGACGAAACGAGTCCGGTGCTGATTATCCAGGGAGTGGCAGGCTCCGGCAAAACATCCATTGCACTGCACCGGGTTGCTTTTCTGCTATACCGGTTCCGTGATACTATTGCATCAAAGGATATCCTGATCCTGTCACCCAATAAGGTTTTTGCCGACTATATCTCCGGGGTGCTGCCGGAACTGGGTGAGGAAAAGATCCCTGAAAAGGGAATGGAGGAGCTGGCACGTGAGCTAATCGACAATAAATACCGGTTTCAAACCTTCTTTGATCAGGTTAACCTGCTGCATGAAAAAAATGATGAAGGGCTAAGGGAGCGAATCCGCTTCAAGGCTAATTCAGAGTTTACAGGTCGGCTGAATCAATATATCACCCATATTGAGAATAACTATTTCAATGCAGAAACCCTTGTTGTTAAAAGGTACCCTGTGCCGGCAACATATGTAGAAGAGAAGTTCAGGACCCTGCACAGGATACCACTGTTTGAACGGTTTAACGAAATAGTCAACCATATAGAACGTGATTTGCAGTTCTATAATAACTATACAATTTCTGCAAAGGAACGTAATGACCTCAGAAGATCAGTGAAAAATATGTTCCGCATTACCAACCTGCGTAATCTCTATATTGACTTTTTCAAATGGATGGAAAAGGAGGAGATGTTCAGATATGCCAGAGGCTCTGTATGGGAGTATTCAGACCTCTTCCCTCTTATCTACCTCAGATTAAGGATGGAGGGTATTAAACCGTTCGATAACGTTAAGCACCTTCTGGTAGATGAAATGCAGGACTACACAGCTGTACAGTATGCAGTACTGGCCCGTCTCTTTCCATGCAGAAAAACGATTCTTGGTGATGCCGGCCAGATAGTAAATGAGTCAGCATCATCCGACTCTGAAGCTATAGCAGCTATCTTTCCGGGAGCCTCCTGTATGAAACTGACAAAAAGCTACCGGTCAACATCAGAAATTGCCCGTTTTGCCCAGAAGATAAGACCCGACAGTGAGATGGAGGTGGTGGACAGACATGGGGAAAAGCCATCGGTAAGGGGATTCAAAACACGGGATGAGGAATTTAAGGCAATAAGAGATACAATAGATTCCTTCAAAGAATCCGGTTTCAACTCTCTGGGAATAGTCTGCAAAACCAGAAAACAGGCAGACCATATGCATAAATCCATTAAGGAGTATTATCCCAAAGCAGTGCACCTGTCGGACCAGAGCAATGCCTTTTCAAATGGAATAGTTGTCACATCCGTTCATATGGCTAAGGGACTTGAGTTCGACCATGTAATTGTTCCGGGAACTGACAGTAGAAACTACAGCAATGAGGAGGAGCGTGGTCTTTTGTATATAGCATGCACAAGAGCTATGCACAGGTTAAGTCTTATGTATGTCAAGGAGTGTACCCCCTTTATGAAGGAGTAATCAAACAGTCCGTAGGCAGCCGGCACACACTCTTATCTCTGGTCTTATCTTAAGTCTTCCCATGGGAATCTCCTGATGGCATTTAAGGCAACGGCCAAAATCCGGATCATCCTTTTGTGTCAGGATATTCTGCAACTGCAGCAGCCTCTCCCTTGTATTTCTCATGCTTGCATCAAAGACTGTCTTGTTATTGATAGCATCCATACGTGATATCCGGCCTATTGAATCGTCAGGTGAAATCGGTTCGGTAAACTCCTTTAACTCCTCAATCTTACCCTCCAGCTTCTCAATCTGCTCCTCAATAATCCCTATAAGTTCGGCTCTCTCCTCTGTTGTCATAATAATCAGCTTGTACCGCAAAAATAGCCATACTTATCCGTAATAGAACCATCTCAGCTGGTAAATCGGTCCAATGAACAGTGATCCGCTCAATCAGTCTTCCCGAAACATTAACCGGTAGCAGTCAAGGTCACGGCTAAGGGCTGGTTCACTCTTATTTTTTGACATTTTTAACATCTGGACAGTGAGTCTGCCACACTCTTATTTATATCTTGCACTAAATAAAAAAAATAACGGGATATGAGAGGAAAAGTGATAACAGTAATCCTGATGATGTGCCTGACACTAATAACCAGTATGCCACTGGCGGCACAACAGGAGCCGGCGCTGCTGATCCTTACCAATGCACGGCTGATAGACGGAACGGGAGCGGATGCCATGGAGGATGTAACCATTATCATCAGTGGCAGCAGGATTCAGGAAATCACAACAGAAAGGGTGAGAGCCGGAAGAAACGACCGTGTTGTTGACATGGAGGGCAAAACAGTGCTTCCCGGACTGATAGATGCCCATTTTCATATGAACTACCCCGATTTCAGTGACAAACCACCCCTTCTGAATGAGGCAATCTGTGCCTACAGATCGGTTCCCTACCTCTACAACCACCTGATGGCAGGTATAACAACACTTTTTGATGCCGGCGGATATCACAACACAACCATTATGGCCAAAAAGGCATTTAATGAGGGGTATATAACCGGCTCCCGTCCTGTCGTATGCGGTGAACGGATAAACGGTACGGGCGGACACGGAGTATCACGATTCGATATGGCTGTTGAGGCCGACGGTGCTGATCAGTTCAGAAAGGCGGTAAGGGAACAGCTCTATGCAGGAGCAGATATTGTAAAGATACTCCCACCCTATTCAAAGGCTGAGCTGGAGGCTGCAATAGAGGAGACACACCTCCACCAGAAAAGGGTTGCCGTCCATTCGGGTATTTACAACAAACAGTATCAGTTCGTGAGATGGGCGGCTGAGCTTGGCGCGGATATTATTATGCATGCCTATGCCCTGCCTGATGATGTTATAGAGGAGATGAGCCGTAAAGGAATCTATAGCGTTCCCACCATGACCATAATGATGAAAAACCAGTTGCGTGACAGGTTTGACCCTGACAACAGCGAGCTTCATGAATATGAAATAATATTCAGGAAACTGAAGGATGCCGGTGTAAAGATGGCGGTTGGCACCGATGCCCTCTATGAATTTATGAAGGAGAACCCCGGGCTTTACTTTCTTGAAACAGAGAGATTTGTAAAAAACGGTTACACCCCCATGGAAGCAATAGAGGCTGCCACACGCATTGGTGCCGAAGCGCTCGGTATTGACAGAACGCTGGGAACCATTGAACGCGGCAAGACCGCCGACCTGATTGTGGTGGACGGTGATCCGCTGAGGGATATCTCAGAGCTGCGTAATGTGGTGATGGTTATTCAGAACGGTAAAACAGTGAAGAGTCTCTGATTGCAACTATCATATAGTCACCATTTATGCCATCCAATATTAAAAAAATCTGCCCTCAGCAGGCTCAGCTGGCACTGAACGGGACAAACAACAGATAAGTGTCCTAAACACCCTGAAAATTTCTATTTTTGTTTCTGTACGAATAAATGGTATTATACCCCAGGGCAAGCCCCGGGGAATTTAACCACACCCTCTCGTCCGCCGAAGCGGAACGCGAAGGTGGATTATAATATTCTTTAAAAGCAAAATTGAGATCATGAAGCAGAAGCACATCAGAGCAGACCCCGTTTCACTCATCTCTCAGGAATTATTGTATTAATACTAATGATCAACACCCACTGGGGAGGGGGTACAGAAAAACTTCAGGCTGAAGCTGAAGCCGGAACAGAGGCAGTGGCATGAAGCAGTGGCAGAGCAATACTTCACAACTGCAAACCCTGCCTTTATCTGGACAATAGATCTCAGGATGTCGCCCTTTATCACAATAAGAGGCCGCGATAAGTTTGTGGACGGCAGGGGAGAGATGCAGATGAAGATGAATTCCATTATAAATCTGGGCACCGAGACCGGCGAGAAGATAGATGAGGGAGACTGGACCTGGTGTAACCTGGAGATAACCGATCTGTCTTACAACAGGGCCCGTCAGGAACTATAATATTTAATATTACCTGATAATTTCCAGGCCATATCTGATTCTGGCAAAGGAAGTGGCGACCCGACAGGAAATTACTGGTTCACTAAATCAAAAGTGAAGGAAACAAACGTCCATTACAGGGTTTCATAACATCATAATTGCTTAAAGGGACCTGTCATATCTGACAATACAACAATACGATCATACTCCTCCCCTGTCAGCAATCCCGTTGATACGGCGGCTTCCCTGAGAGTTATACCCTCACCGGCTGCCTTTTTCACAATAAGGGCACCCTTTTCATATCCAATATGTTTATTCAGGGCGGTAACGATCATAAGTGAATTACCCAGGTGCATCTCTATTATTGCCGTGTCAGGAGTTATCCCAGACATACAGTTATCGGTGAATGATCTGCAGGCATCAGCCAGCAGCGATGCTGACTCCAGAAAAGCACTTATTATAAGCGGCTTATAGACATTAAGCTCCAGTTGCCCGCCTGCCCCGGCAACAGAGATGGTTGTATCATTCCCCATCACTCTGGCGCAGACCATGGCCAGGGCCTCTGCCTGTGTGGGATTGGACTTTCCGGGCATAATGGATGAACCCGGTTCATTGAAGGGCAGCAGAATTTCCCCTATTGCTGTTCGCGGACCCGATGCAAGGAGCCTTATATCACCGGCTATCTTCATTAAACTCACAGCCAGCTGTTTTAATGCCCCGTGAGCCTCCACGAGTGAGTCATGTGAAGCCATAGCCTCAAACTTGTTTGCAGCAGCTTTAAAGGGCAGACCGGTAAGTGATGCTACCGTCAGGGCAAGCTCCTGGTCATATCCTTCCGGAGTATTTAGTCCGGTACCCACTGCTGTACCGCCGGCAGCCAGTTCTGAAAGATGTGAAAGTGTATTGCTGAGTGCTCTTATCCCGTGTTCAAGTTGTGCCGCATATCCTGAAAACTCCTGGCCCAGAGTCAGGGGAACGGCATCCATCATATGTGTGCGTCCGGTCTTAATAATGTTCTTCCACTCATTGGACCTTTTCCTTATACCCTCTTCCAGATACTTAATGGCAGGCATAGTAGCATCACTTAATTTTTTAAACGCAGCAATATTCATGGCAGAGGGGAAAGTATCATTGGATGACTGCGACATATTGACATCATCATTCGGATGCACAAAAAGCGCCTCTCCCTTTTTAGCAAGAAGAATGCCTGCCCTGTGTGCTATAACTTCGTTAACGTTCATGTTTGTATGGGTTCCTGAACCTGTCTGCCATATTACCAGCGGAAAATGATCATCCAGAGAACCTTCAGTTATCTCATTGCACACTTCTGAGATAATATTCCTTTTCTCCTCTGACAGAAGGCCAAACCTGTTATTCACAATGGCGGCAGCCTTTTTCAGGTAACCATAGGCATATATCACTTCGCGGGGCATAGACCCGGGTGCTCCAATCCTGAAGTTCTCCAGCGACCTCTGAGTCTGTGCACCCCAGTACCTGTGGGATGGCACTCTTACCTCTCCACCCGTATCTTTTTCAATGCGGTAGTTCATAATGTGTTCTTTATAGCAGGTTAACAGTGATCGAGGTTCTCCCCCTACGTTTCGACTCTATCAAAAAACCTTTATTCACCGATCAGAGTCTTTCAATTTCTTCAGCAAGTGAGTAATCCTTGACCGTAACCTTACCCTTGTCATGTGTAGTGAGTGTCAGACGCACATTACTGTAACCGTGAATAAGGATGTCCGGATGATGATTATGCTCCTCTGCCAGTGTGGCTACCCTGTTAACAAATCCAATTGCCTCATTAAAATCGTTAAAGGAAAAATCGGCTGTCAGCAGATCGTTCTTTTCATTCCATTTTTTCATAATTGTCTCCTCTTTATGTTTTAATACTTTCCCTGTAGTATCTACAAGGATATAACAACCAGCAGTTTAATATGTTTAACACAATAATTCATACGGTGACACTATTAACAACAGTTGCACCCCGCATACCTGCTCGCGGGAACTGTTAAACAGAGAATACCACATAAACGATTAAACCAGTTTTATCCTGTCAAACAACTCCCTGGCTGAGGGTGACGTGAAATGCTGCCGGAGGTTTGCTGTTCTGCCGGTGATCTCTTCCAGGCAGAGATTCCCCGCGCTGCCACTATGCGTATAGCTGCTCAGCTCAGGTGCCGGAAATGTAGTTGTCTCAATCACTGCCGCCACCAGCCTGTACGCCTCTCTGAATGGCACTCCCCCTTCCACCACAGCGCCATCACTGTTGTTCTTCACCATAACAGGAACCCCGTCCCTGAAATGAATTGCTATACGGGTAGTTGCACCCGGGGCATCCTGGGGGTATACCATTTTGGTAAGGATATCACTTCAAAACCCTTCTCCACATACCATTTCAGGATAACCGATGTATTGTTGTTGTGCCTGGCAACCCTATCCAGCATTTTATTTATTACCTTGTTTAAACTTTGCATGGAGATAAGGCTACACTAAACAAAACCCGAAACGCATGAAATACAGTATGACAACTATGATCTGGGTGCCGGGCATATCATCGACTGCCCAGACAATCAAGGACAGCAGGACCACTTTACCCGGATTCCTGAAAGTGATCTGGAAGGTTGAGAACAAAATTTGGAACCTGAGGCCTCAATAGAATCTGTTTGTCAGGACAGGTAAAACTATCGAAACCGCAAATATCGCCCCGTCATAATCAACAGTGTAACAAGATAATCAAAATCAGATCAAACATGGAAACCCTTAAAACAATAAGAAAAATCCCTCTTCTTAACAGAAAAAAAGGAGACCCGGGCAAATTTATATTTACAGGCAGCGTGCCAGTTGATAAAATTGATATTCAGCTGTTTAAATACAACAAGGAAGAATGCAGAGAGGAAGGAGGTATTTCACATGACAGCATTGAGAAATTTCAAACCGATGACTACACCTACTGGTTGAATGTGTACGGATTAAACGAACCGGACATTATTGCATCAATATGTAAAAGACATGATATTCACAGTCTGGTGATACAGGACATTCTGGACGTTAACCAGAGACCAAAATATCAGGAATTTGATAATTTTTCCTTTTTAACATTAAAATCTATAGTACCCTCTGACAGGGAGATGATAACCGAGCAGATCAGTTTTGTTTTCGGTGATAAATTCTTACTGTCATTTCAGGAGAGGAAAGCAGACTTTTTTGAACATATAAGATACAGGTTAAGGGAAGAAAAAGGCATTATCAGAGAAAGGGGATCTGATTTTTTACTCTTTGCGATGCTTGAATCAATTCTGGATAACTATTTTAAAACATTAAATCAACTTGACACTGAAGTTGAACAACTGAACTTAACTGATCCTGATAAAGAGCTGTCGCCAAATGTCCTGGTAATGATTGAGAATCATAAAAAATTTGTCCATTTCATCAAAAAATCAATACTTCCGATAAAGGAGTTTACACAAATAATAGAACGGGGCGAAAACAAATACATTGAAAAGAGACATTTAAAGTATTTCCTTGAGATTAAGGATTTATGTTTAACCCTGCTTGACAGCTGTGATATAATCCTGGCATCCCTGGAAAGCAATACTAACCTTTTCTTCTCGGTACAGGGGCACAGAATGAACCAGATAGTAAAAACCCTGACCATTGTTTCAACGGTTTTTATACCCCTTACATTTATCGCGGGGATCTATGGAATGAACTTTATACATATGCCTGAACTGCGCTGGAAATATGGATATCCGGCAGTATGGGTATTATTAATCATCATTTTTGCAGGCATGATAGTATTTCTGAAAAAAAGAAAGTGGTTTTAATCATAATGGTGCGCAATCCTATTATGGTGCCAGAGGCTTCAGGGGTTGTCTGAGGATTTGATTACTGACTGATAGAATGGATATTTAAACAAGATAGATCAACTTTCATATTTACGGTCAGGTGCAGCGAACCTAAATACAAAACGTCATTAGGCTTAAAAGCATTTACCAGATTATTTTAATAAGCTCTTTAATAAAGTTAAATATGAAATTGTCAATTTCCCTTATGCTGCTGATTTGTATAAATTACCCAGCATCCCCAAATAAGGTTATTAGCGGAGCATCACCATCAAAAGACTCCTTAGATATTACCATATCCAAATTCAGGCTTACAATGGATGAAACCCTGTTTACCACATATGCCTGGATCAGGTATGCAGGATATCTTGAAAATGAGAAAATGCCTGACTCAGAACCCGTGAACATGGTTTTAGCTTATCTTGATTCATCCATGACAGAGTCGCAACGTAATGATATGATCACCCTTTACAAGGGTTACAAGGCAAAATTTGATTTTATGTTTGAATATATTGCTTCAGTGTTTGCCGTAAATTCAACACCCCCGCCCGTAATAAAATGCAGGATTGATGAACTGAAACAATACAGGAACGGAGGCGATTCAACTGATTTGTGGAGCATAAAGCGTATGAAAGAGATAGAATCCCTGGGACCTGTCTTAAGTCGGTTCTATCAGGAGCAGAATATAGGTTTATTATTCAGTAAATGCATACCCCATTACCGTGAAAACGGTGAAAGATATATGCAACTGGCAGCAGCACAGATAAGGGAGGCAATTCTCTTTACAAGAACCCCTGCAAAGGAACTGGAGAGAATAACAGAGATAAGGCTTACACCTAACCTGCTGGAAAACGCGAATACTGAAATGGGGTTTGAATATATGGGCATTAAATACGATATAAAAGGTTCAGGCAAGGATCCCAGATACCATCCCCATGAGTTTACACACAGTCTGGTAGCTCCGGTTACACGCAACCCCGAATTTGAGCAGAAAATCATTAAGATAGTTGACAAGGTGTGGGAAGAGGCAGAAAACAGTCCAGCCAGAAAAAGTTATAAGGATAAGATATCATATTTTGATGAGAACCTTGTCCGGGTAATAAGCAATATGGTATATTATAAGCCTGATACCGAAGAAGGCAGTGTGAAATACAACCGCGTAAGGTTAATGGAAATAGACAATGGATGGCTTTTATACGAAGCACTTGAAAAAGCGGTCAGTCAGTACAGAGAATCAGATTTGAGTTTTACTGCCTATTTTGACACTTTCCTTGGAAATATGTAATATTTATCTGCGCTCAAAAGATTCTATTTTGACACAGCCGTGTGAACAATTATCACGTACAGACCCGGGACAATTTCCGATTCTTCAGAGGTAAAGTGATAAGGAAGACCAGAGGCATGGCAGTTCAGAAATACCGTGGCAATCGGTTACAGCCAGCCTTAAGGTGAAAGTCAGCAAAATTCAGGACTACAGACATCAACATTACTTTCGCGACCTCATCATAAACAGTCCTACAATGATTAATACAACACTGATTATTACAGGAGTCCAGTTTGCTGAACTCACTGCTATGTCAATTCCCAGAAAGTTAAATGTATCTGAATTGTTTACTGCCTGAATTCCAAAAAAAACAGTGCCAATAATGCCGAGAATCAGGATAATAATACCTGCAGTTTTCATAATGAAGAGCTTTTAAATGTTAATAACCAAATAAATATACGATATTATACTTATTAATACAAAAGTTTATAACACAGATAAGGATGGCCACCCGCATATTCATAGTAAGCGGAAATATCAGTTCACACAACATTGTTTTGTGATATCCTTATTACTAAAAAAAGGGACAGTTAAAAACCATCTTAAATTAACGTTCTGTTAATATTGGTTCCCTATCTTTCCACCGTGATTAAACCACCAGCTATGAATAAAACACAAATCCTCCTTATTTTTGCTCTTCTGACAGTGTCATCAGGTGCATGTCGCAAAACTGTTGAACCTGTAGCCGCGGCAGGCGAGGTTACAGGAATTATTTATCTCGATAAAAATGAAAACGGCACATGGGATGCAGGCAAAGACAAGGTTCTGAGAGACGTTGCCGTATCAAACGGCAGGGATATTGCTATTACCGGTAAAGACGGTATATACACACTTCCGCTACGCGATAACTGCGCGATATTCGTTATCAAACCGCGCGGCTACCGGTTCCCTGTGGATGACAAAAACAGACCTCAGTTTTACAGGCTTAATATGCCTGCGGGAGCCACCGGGACAAGGTTTAAGGGGATGGAACCAACCGCACCCATTACCGGTCCGGTTAACTTCCCCCTCTACCGGAACGATGAACCCGACCAGATGAACGTTCTGGTTTTTGGCGATACGCAACCCCGCAACCATACTGAAATTGAATATATTGAGAAGGATATAATCGCCGGTCTGGTTGGAGCAGAGGCTTCCTTTGGTCTTACACTGGGCGATATCGTATTTGATGACCTTGAGCTATATGACCATATAACAGGGTCAATAGCCTCTATAGGTCTTCCCTGGATTTATGTGCCCGGAAACCATGACCTGGACTTTACCGGGGACAATCGTACCGATGCGCTGGGCTCATGGAACCGTAATTTTGGACCCGATTACTACTCATTTAGCTGGGGACCGGCTCATTTTGTGGTTCTTAATACCATAAAGTGGATTGTTGATGAGGATAGCAGACGTTACCGCACCGGACTAGGCACGGATCAACTGGAGTTTTTCAAAAACGAAACAGAGCGCCTTGATCCGGGTCAGCTGCTTGTAATTCTGACCCATATCCCCTTTTCCGGAACAACAGCATGGTATGATGAGGCAGAGCGGGCAGACTTTATGGAGATTCTTGCCAGACATCCCAGGAGTGTAACTCTTGCAGCACATACACACCTGCACTACCATCATATGATGGATAAGAACGATGGTTACCCGGGTGAGACACCTTATCATATGATAAGTGTTGGAACCACATGCGGAAGCTGGTGGTCAGGGGCGCCCGATGAATATGGCATTCCTCATTCAATGATGGCCGACGGCACACCCACGGGCTACTCATGGCTGCATATTGACGGAAACGATTATAAGCTGCAGTGGCAGGGCGCACGAAGGCCCGCAGAGTTCCAGATGCATATTGATGCCCCGGCAGCCATTACCGAAGGCGAAGCGACTGAGGTACGGGTAACGGCAAATATATTCAATGCTCTTCCATCGGCAGTGGTAAGAATGAAGATTGGAGAGCAGGAGGAGTGGATAACGATGAATAATGTGATCCGTACCGACTCCCTCCTTCACAGGGTTATTGAAAGAGAAGCAACACTGGGTGAGGTATCCTGGCGAAGGCCCTCCCGTCCCACACCTACCCCCCACCTGTGGGAGGGCACAACCGATGTAAGCAATCTTTCACCGGGAGTCTGGCTGATAACTGTTGAATCCAAGGACCAATGGTACACCCACACCGGACAACACCTTCTGCTGATAAAAGAAAAACCTGCAAGCTGAATAATTATTTTATATGCTGCCTTTTCTCTCCCAGAAAAACTATTGAATACCATCCGGAGCAAATTCAAAGGAGGGATAAATATTTTACGGCTTCCCATGGATAATTCTAACCATGTCGCAAGTGGGTAATCTCATTTTTTTTACCTGACCAATTTGGTTTTTAAAAAGTAAAAAGTACATTTACCCCGGTTACACATGGATGGCAGGTAAATAATTATTTTAAATTTAATTATCCAATAATAGATGTCGGATAACCTATTCGCACCAACGGCTATAATTGAGGCTGAAAAAAAGGTATTTCTTGAAAAACTTATTCAAAAGGGAGGCCCCGAGCTTCATGAATATGAAACGTTCACATCCATTGTGAATAACCTTGATCCTTCACAGGTTGATCAATTGAGGGAGTTACTGGCTCCCATGTTAAATGAGAATACATTAATCGGGTACGGACTGAAAAAACCCTTCGGATATCCTGGCGATTTTAATCTGATCAACAATATTTATGACTTCCACGTAAACGGGAACAAGGAATATCAAAACTGGGATATCTTTTTTCAGAATCAGGCCGGAGCGGTAGCCGTAAGGAACAGGAAAGAGTATTTTCTGAACTACTGTAATGATCTTGCCGCCAAAAAAGAAAAGGATATAAACGTTTTAATCCTTGGCTCTGGTCCGGCAACCGACGTATATGAATTTTTAGACAGTAAACCTGAGAAACATATCTCCTTTGATCTTATCGATTTTGACCAGAATGCAATAGACTTTTCCAGGCGGCAGAATGAAAAGTTCAATGGCCAGATATCATACAACAGGATCAATGTACTCCGGTTTAAACCATTTAAGGTATATGATCTTATATGGAGTGCAGGACTGTTCGACTATTTCAGGGACAAACACTTTATCTTCCTGATAAAGAAATACATAAACTTCCTTGCCGACGAAGGTGACTATATAATAAGCAATTTCAGCACTGAAAACCCTACACGAAGGTTAATGGAAGTGCTGTCAGAATGGTACCTGAATCACCGGAGTAAGGAGGATCTTCTGCGTATAGCCGGTGAGGCAGGGATTGGTGAGCGGTATGTCACTGTTGAAACAGAACCCCTTGGTGTAAACCTCTTTCTCAGAATCAAAAGAGAGGCTGACTAAACTATTAACCATCTTTAATCCTGGAATATGAGAGTCTTCGGTGGATCAATGACAAACTTGCTGGGGTTACCTTCACATACCCCGGGATCACTGACTCTTGACAGGCTAACTCTATCATTTACCGGGGACCTGGCAAAATACGAGAAGGACTATCTTGCTGATAACTTTGAAAAATCACTGACCCCGTTCCGGTTCTCCCTTATTCTGGCAATGATCTTTTACGGTGCATTTGCATTCCTTGATGCAATATCGGTACCACAGCTAAAGGAGGTATTCTGGCTTATCCGCTTTGGCATTGTTTACCCTGTGCTTATTGCAGTATTTGCATTCTCTTTCTCAAACCTTTTTAAAAAGTACATGCAGCCTATAATATCATTTATTATGTTCCTGACCGGATTCGGGATCATTATAATGATTATTCTGGCTGCAAGAGTATCAAACTACTCCTATTATGCCGGTCTTATACTGATATTTATCTTCGGATACACGTTTATCAGGGCCCGGTTTATATATGCCTCAGTATCCGGATGGCTGATCGTGATAACATATGAGATTTCTGCTATATGGATATCTGACACGCCAATGGAGATCCTTGTCAACAACAATTACTTCTTTATCAGCGCCAATATTATAGGGATGTTTATCAGCTACTTTCTGGAGCTCTCATCACGAAACGATTTCTATATGAGACTGCTGCTGCAGCATGAGCAGGAAAATGTGCAGAACGCCAACAATGCTCTCGAAAAAAGGGTGAGAGAGAGAACCCAACAGCTTACCACGGTAAACCAGAACCTGAAGAAGGAGATAGAAACGCGTAAGAAGTATGAGAAGGAACGTGCTGAACTTGAGACCCAGCTATTCCAGTTAAAAAAGATGGAAACAATAGGAACTCTTGCCGGTGGCATTGCCCATGACTTCAACAATATCCTTACTCCCATCCTCGGTTATACAGATATGGCACTTGAGGAGCTGCCTGATGAAAGCACCCTTAAATTTGATCTTGAGCAGATTAACAACGCAGCTATCAGGGGCAAAGACCTTGTGCAGCAAATTCTCACCTTCAGCAGAGAGGTTAATTTTGAGAAAAAACCGATAGAACTGAACAATGTGGTGGTTGAGGTACTGAACCTCCTGAAAGGGTCATTTCCTCCAGGCATTGAGGTGAGACAGAAGCTGGATCCGGAAACAGGAACGATACTTGCCGATGCTACCCACATGCACCAGATCATAATGAACCTGTGCACAAACGCCAGCTTTGCAATGATACAGACCGGAGGTGTTCTGGAAGTGAGTCTGGATGTAATAAACGTAACAAAGAGTCTGGTGACGAAGGTTCCAAACCTGAAAACCGGAAAGTACATCAAACTGGCCATCTCAGATACCGGCCACGGAATGGACAGTAAAACCAGAGAGAGGATATTTGAGCCCTTCTTTACCCGGAAGGAGGTTGGTTCTGGTTCCGGACTCGGGCTATCAGTTGTGCACGGAATAGTAAACAATTACGGAGGTGCAATCACTGTTGACAGCACCCCCGGTCAGGGAACACTGTTCACCATTTATCTTCCTCAACACGGAACCAAACCGGCTAGCCTGGAAGAACTGAATAAAACAGTTACAAAGGGTAATGAGTATATACTGTTTGTTGATGATGAACAGGAGATTACCTATATGGGTAAAAAGATGCTTGAGAACCTTGGCTACAGGGTTACCATTAAAACTGACAGCCTTTCTGCACTGGAGGAGTTCAGGGAAAATCCCATGAAATATTCATTGCTGGTGACTGACCTTACAATGCCAAAACTGTTCGGAACAGAGCTTGCTGATGAGATGAGGCTGATACGGCCCGAACTCAAGGTTATTGTAATTACCGGATATATTGATACCATCTCCGAGGAGATGAAGGAGAAGCACGGAATTTCTGAAATCATAATGAAGCCCTTAATACTTAGTGATTTCAGCAAGGTGATCAGAAAAGTTTTAGATGAGAATTAACAGAATAAAAGAGACACTGTCATATGGCGAAAATTCTTATTATTGACGACGAAACAGCAATAGCCATGATGCTGAAAAGATTGGTGGAAAAATCAGGTCATATGGTTGAAATTGCAGTTAACGGTAAAGAGGGTATGGAGGTGTTTGACACTTTTAATCCTGATCTGCTGATTACGGATATAGTTATGCCTGAAAAAGAGGGCCTTGAAATCATCTTTGATCTGAGACGTAAAAATCCAAACCTTAAAATTGTGGCTATATCCGGCGGAGGCCGCTTCCAGTATGAAGGGTACCTCAAAAGCGCAAAACATCTGGGGGCAGACCTGGCTTTTCAAAAACCCCTGGATCTTAAAGAGTTTATGGCCAGTATAACCGGATTATTGAATGAAGAAAATCAGAAATAATCCGGAGAGGCATTACAGGATAATAGTAAAGCTTACCACAAATATTTAAATAAACAGGAGAAACCGAAAATGGTATCTATCGATATTCGCACCATAATCTTGAGCTTTACATTTACCGGGCTGGTAAGTACTCTCGTTGTGTTTATGTTGTGGATGCAGTATCGTAAAAGATACATGGGGACAATTTACCTTGTCCTAAACTTTGCAATGCTGACAGTTTCATTGTTACTGGTGTCGCTGAGAGGACAAATCCCTGACTGGATCTCAATTATAGCAGCCAATACATTTCTTATTGCAGGATTTATCTTAGGCCACAGAGGTCTTGAAAATTTTACAGGTAAAAGATCATTCCAATGGCATAATATTGCAGTGCTGATACTATTTACAGCCTTCCAGATATGGTTTACAATCGCCAATCCCGCTCTGGAAGCAAGAAACCTGAGTATCTCAGTCGCAGGATTGTTAATAACCTCTCAGACAGCCTGGCTTATGCTGAGAAGAGTGCCTGCAAAAAGCAGGAATCTCACCCTCACGGCAGGGATCGTATATATCTTATTTTCTCTGGTGTGTGCAATAAATATCATCTACTTTATTACCGGAGAAAAAGAGATGCCCGTGGATTTTTTTAACGCAGCACCTTTTGACTCCTTCAGCATCATTATGGTAAATATGCTTATAATTATGCTCACATACAGTCTGGTGCTTATGTACAGCAAAAGACTACACCAGGATGTTCAGGCTGAAGAAAAAAAATATGATAATGTTACCCGTGAGGAACGTAACCTTCTGCGTACACTTATTGATAATCTGGCCGATCCGGTATCACTGACTGACAATGAGGGAAGATTCCTGCTTAACAACAGAGCACACCTCAGCTTTATAGGAGTTGAATCACAGAGCGAGACAACAGGAAAAACACTGGGTGATTTCCTCCCTGAAGAGGAGGCTGTAAAAACAGCCATTGAAGATCAGAAGGTGCTGCAGACAGGCCGTCTTAGCCTCGATATGATTGAGAGCGGAACACATTATGACACAGGCTTTACGTACTGGCACCAGACAAGCAGGATACCGATACCCAACAGTAATGGGGGGCCGTCACGACTGATCACTATCCGCCATGATATTACCGAACGTAAAAGAGCAGAGGACTTTTCACGGAGCAATGCTGAATTTAACAATGTGCTGCTGAAGACTATCCCTTTCGGAATGGATATTATTGACGAGGAAGGGACTGTTCTCTTTTTAAGTGAGAATTATCGCAGGATATTCGGACAGGAGGCTGTCGGAAAAAAATGCTGGGATCTCTATCGCGATGACAAATTGCAGTGTGCCGGATGCCCCCTGCTTTCAGGAATCAGGGAGGGTAAAACTGAGATACTGGAAGCGGACGGTTTAATGGGAGGCAAAACATTCAATATATACCATACCGGTATGATGTATCAGGGAAAAAAAGCAATGCTTGAGATCTTCCATGACATTACAATTCATAAACAGGTAAAGGATGATTTGATTATGTCAAAGGAGAGGGCCGAAGAGAGTGACCGGCTTAAGACTGCCTTCCTGCAAAACATATCACATGAGATAAGAACCCCGATGAACGGTATTGTAGGATTTACATCTCTTCTGAGAGAGCCGGATCTGGATTCTGAATCCTTCAAAGCTTATCTTGAACTGATTACCCAGAGCAGCGACCAGCTTCTTGCCATAGTAACCGATATTATCGAGATTGCAAATATAGAGGCTGGCAAGATGAATGTCAATAAGACCAAAACCAACATTAATACTGTAATAACCAATCTCTATAAACAGTTTCAACCGGTCGCAGACCTGAGAGGACTGGAGCTGAGACATTCAGTTCCTGCTACAGATGAAGAGCCAATATATATCGTTGACAATGTCAGGCTAACACAGATTCTGACAAACCTGATAGGCAACGCCCTTAAGTTCACCGATAAGGGTTCAGTAACCTTCGGATATTTTATTAAACAGGGCTCCCTGGAATTTCACGTTACCGATACAGGTATCGGCATAGATAAAGACCAGCAACAGAAAATATTTGAACGTTTCTATCAGGTTGACAGTGGTAAGACACGTGAACATGAAGGGACCGGCCTCGGACTCTCACTCTCCAAAGGGTATATTGAGTTTATGGGAGGTAACATATGGGTCACCTCGGAGCCCGGAAAAGGATCAACATTCTTTGTTTCACTGCCTGCCGAAACAGAAGAATCAATACAAAAAGTATAGAACTATGCCGGGTTTATTTGTTATAAACAGAGGGTAAATGTATGGAAAAACCAGCCCGGGCATGGGGTCAGGATTCTTATGCCGGATGCTTGATGATGCGGTGGCCAACACTCTTGTGAGTTCATTCTCGTTCAAGCGGAAGGTTGTACCTGTTGAGAGTACCAGGCCAACGGCAGGCTGGAATACATTATGGACAAAACAAAAAGGGGAGGGTAGATTAATATGCAGGTAAATTTCTACCCACCCTCATCCGATCTTATTCCGTATGTGAAATACTACTGGAAAGTAACCACGCCATATCCGGCGCCTTCATCCATTTCTCCGTCCGGATATCCCGAATTGATATTCCAGTTTGGTGATCCTGTCCTTATTAAGATAGGCAGCATGGAGAAAGGCTCAGTGCCGCTGGCACTCATTGCAGGTCAGATCACGCGGCCTGTAAATCTTACCTTCAGCGGAATGCTGCAGTGCTTCTGTGTTAAGCTGATGCCTTACTCACTTCGTGCAATCTTCAGGGTAAACAGCAGCAGCTTCACAGATTCAACAACAGATATGGGGGAAGTGGACCCAGGCCTTAATCAATATCTCTTTCATAAACTAACCGATGCCGGTAACGATATGGAAAGAGTAAGGATAATAGAGACCACTCTCAGAAAGATGCTGAGAATCAACAGTGATTCAATCAATGCACTCTCCTCCTCCGTACTTAAACACTGTCTATCTGTTGACAAGCTGAATTACGGTGAGATTATTGCCAATTCAGGGGCATCAAGACGCACACTTGAAAGAAATATAAAACAGGATATTGGTCTTACGCCGAAAAAGTTTTTAAAGATTATCCGGTTTAACAGGGCTTTTTCAATGCTTAAGGAGAGGTCTGATATGAACCTGCAGGATATAGCCTACCTGAACGGATATTATGATCTTCCCCATTTTATAAATGAATTCAGGGAATATTCAGGCTGCTCACCAATAAGATATCTCAGACAAGGAGACAAATTCAACTCACTCTTTACAGGACTGATATAACCACTCCTTGAGATTCAGCCCTGCACCATTTCTGCAGAACAGTGCGGCGGGATAAATGTTGGTCTGTCTGTCGCATTTTTCCAATTTTTCAATTACCTCAGATGGTTTCTTTGTGCCTAATCAACCAATTAAGGGTTTATTGACAAAAGTAATAATCAAAATCAACCATTATGAAAATTTTAAATTACCTGCTTATCCTGTCTATAGGATTGTTTATCGTATCGTGTGAAGAGGGTACTGATAACCCGGACGGAAATGAGCCTGTAATACTTACCGGCGAGATAAGCTCACCGCTTATCCTTGAAGATCGTTTCGAAGGAATAACCCTTCCGGATTATTTAATTACAGGAAGCCTGGTTCTAAATGCCGGGGTAACTATTGAACCCGGGGTAAATATAATAATGGATCCGGAGGCATCGATCCGTGTAAGAATAGACGGATTTTTAAAAGCGGTCGGACTCGAAAACAACCCTATCGTGATACAGGGGAAATCGAATATCTCAGGATACTGGGATGAGATAACCTTTGACAATTCAAACAACAACAACAATATATTTGAAAGGGTTATTATCTCAGACGGAGGGGGCGGCACTTTCAGCTCGGGCATGATCGAGATTAAGGGAAGCTCAAAGGTAAATTTCACCAGTACCCTTATAGATAATTCAGGCAGCTATGGTATATACATAGTAAACGAGGAGTCATCCCTGCCCAACTTTTCAGGGAATATTATATCAAACTGCATCAATCTGCCAATAAGGCTGTACACCAGCCAGTTTCATTTTATTGATGGTGCAACACAATACCTGAACAACGGAAACAATAACTATATTGAAGTTGAAGGCAACGGACTCTACCAGGATGTTACATGGAAGAAACTTCCGGTTGCTGCCCTTCTGATGGGGCCATATAATAATATACATGGTGATCTGACCGTAGAGGCGGGCTCACGTTTTGTTATGGGAGCCGATGCAAAACTAAATGTTGAGTCAACAGGGTCAATGCATTTGGGCGGAACACCAACCCAAAGAATTTCCTTTACCGGCGATGTGCAATCACCAGGATATTTTGAGAGTGTCACCTTTGAGGATTCAAATAATCCGCTTAATGCACTTCATTATGTTGATATATCATACGGAGGGTCAGGTTTTGACGTGGCAAACCTCTGGCTCTCAGGAGGCAGCAGGGTAGAAATAATAGGTTGCTCCTTTAATTACAGCGCCGGATATGGGGTCTATGTTTCACGGTATTCTACCCTGATAGATATGGGTGGCAATACCTACACGGGTAACACTTCGGTTGATACCTACTACCAGCAATAACAAAAGCAAAACAAATTGTGTGTCATTGTTCTTCCAAAACAGACAGTGTTGAATAACAACGACAAACGGTACACTATAATATTTGGACCCTAATATCCTGATTTAATAATTTTTTAAACCTTAAAAGAATGAAAAGAGAGTTATTGGTTTTTATAATCCTGCTGCTTTGCGGCCAGGGTGCTGATGCACAAAATATGTTTAACAAGGGCGACAAAAAGTTAAATCTTGGCATAGGCATTGGCAGCACGCTCTATACAGGCAGCTACTATACAAACAGGATCCCACCTATCTCAGCGTCGTTTGAAATAGGTGTAAAGGACGAACTGTTTGATGAGAAAAGTTCACTTGGTGTTGGTGGATATATTGGATATACCGGTGCCAAATGGGAAGAGATGGGTTACGGTTGGAAATATTCAAGTATAATAATCGGCGGACGTGGGTCATTGCATTATCAGCTGATTGAGAATGTTGACACCTATACAGGATTAATGCTTGGCTATAATATAGTAAGCTCCTCCTCTTTTGGAGATTCCATCTGGGACGACTACTCCTCGGTGGGCAGCAGTATGTCATATTCATGGTATATAGGGGGAAGGTATTCATTTAATGATTCTTTTGCCGCTATGGCCGAACTCGGATATGGCGTCGCTTACCTCAATCTTGGTATCACGCTCAGTTTTTGACATAATTCCAGGTTTTAGGACTCCAACCGGCCGGCAGTTAACACACTGCCGGCTTTTTTTTGCCCTGTCCGTTCAACAGCGTCCCTTTCCTGTATCCTTCTTTTAATCTGCCCTAAAACATAATTTTCACAATTCATTTCTTAAGATCTGTATCGCCCTTTTTGCAGGAATCATTATCTGATAATCCTTTAAAACAGAAAGAAAGGAAATATCCTGTTGACATGGTTTACCCAAATAGAAGGGTATATAATAGTACACTCTCCATACCGGGGGGATATCAGGTGTAGTTCATACCTGAAGATTATGGGGTTTCCGGGCAAGGTGTTTCTGATAAAGAGATACCCGGGAGCTATTTCTTAAAATGAGCCTTCCGGATATTAATTTACGAATATTGTAAATCCTTTCAATAATTGTGTAACGTATTCTTTTTTAATGTAATTAATTTTATGAAAATCATTCAAAATAATTAATTTCAATATGAAAAGAGTCGAAAATAAAGTAGTCATCGTAACCGGAGGTTCATCGGGAATAGGACGCGAAACATGCATTTTATTAGCAAAAGAGGGTGCAAAAGTTGCTGTAACAGATGTCACTGATAATGACGGTAAAAAACTGGCAGATGAAATAACCCGTTCAGGGGGTGTGGCAAAGTACTGGCACCTGGATGTAGCAAAAGAAAATGAGGTTGAAAAGGTTTTTGCTGAAGTTGTCAGGGAATTTGGAAGGCTTGATGCAACTGTTAATAATGCAGGAGTTGCGGGAGCCGACAAGCCTACTCATGAGTTAAGTGAAAAAGAGTGGGATACCGTTATGAATGTGAACGTAAAAGGAGTTTTCTTCTGCACCAAACATGCAATTGCTCACATGAAGAAATCAGGTAGCGGTAGCATTGTTAACCTTTCATCAATTTATGGTTTAGTAGGGGCCGGAGATTTACCACCCTATCACGCTGCCAAAGGTGCAGTACGGCTGATGTCAAAAAATGATGCATTAATTTATGCAAAAGACAATATAAGAGTAAACTCTGTGCATCCGGGATTTATATGGACTCCACTGGTTGAAGAACTTGGAAAAAACACTCCCGGGTTCAGAAAACAGCTTGACAGTCTGCATCCAATAGGACATATTGGCGAATCCATAGATATTGCTTATGGTATTCTCTACCTGATATCTGACGAATCAAAATTCGTTACCGGAAGTGAACTGGTCATTGATGGCGGTTATACATGTCAATAAATTGAGTGCAAAGTGCGGTGGATCCTGGCTAAGTAATAGCAAAAATTAAAATTAAAGGAAGATGGAAATTAAAACTCTGGAATATAACATTCTTCAGTATGACAGCCTGCAAATTGATACTTCACTTATCAGTATTAATCTGAGTGATATAATGGAAAACCTGAGAAGCTGTCTTCCTTTTTCAAAAACAAGCATATTGGCGGTCCCTCTTCTAAATGAGCCTGACAAGAAGATTATCATCAGCGCTGCACATGAAAACTCAGATATAGAGTTTCCTCCGACAGCTAATTCAGTTAGCCTTCAGGTGATTGAGGGGGTACTTGTTTTCAGAACCCGAAAGGAATCAGTAACCCTTAACCCGGGAATGATACTTACTGTAAGCGAGAAGAAAAAGTTCAGGATAAAAGCAATGGAGAATGCACTTTTTCTGGTGACCTTAGAATTCGCGATACAAAAAATCAACACCGGCTTAAACTGATAAGTCCGGATTAAGGCACTATCATTCAAATAATATTTTAGCCAAAGGAGGTAAAAAGGCTTTGGGAGAGGTTTGAGTGATTAACATAACACTAAGAATAATGGAACAAGGTATTATTATAGTATTGTTAATCCTCGGTGTAACAGTAATAATGCTGGTACTCGATCTGGTTCGTATTGACATTGTTGCCATTAGTTGTATGCTGGCGCTTGGCTGGACCGGCATTTTAGATCTGCAGGAGATGTTTTCGGGGTTCTCAAGTAATGCAGTCATTGCAATGCTGAGTGTAATGATTCTGGGGCGGGGTATTGCCCGCACGGGCATTATGGATGATTTTTCAAAATTTATTATCCGCAAGGCAGGCACCCGCAAACGAAACTTAATTGGATTACTCTCAATTTCAACAGGTTTACTATCGGGCTTAATACAAAACATTGGCGCGGCTGCGCTTTTTCTGCCTGGAATTATGCAGGTTTCACGACGCACCAGAATTCCTGCATCATCGCTTATTATGCCAATAGGGTTTGCAGCCATACTGGGGGGAACGCTTACCATGGTTGGCTCCGGTCCGCTCATCCTGGTAAATGACCTGTTAAGAAACGAGGGGCATGAAGCCTACAACTTATTTAGTGTAACCCCTGTTGGCATTGTGCTTCTTTTGTCGGGCATAGGCTATTTTTTGCTGCTTGGAAATAAAGTCTTGCCGAAGAAAGAAGTTGGGGAAACAGGAAAAACAGAGCAGGAAAAGCTGGTTGAGAAGCTTAATTTACCAGACAACATCAAGTTGCTAACCATAATCAGTGAAAGCTCACTGGCCGGAAAAACAACAGAAGAAGCAGGCTTATGGAAAAAATACCATGTCAACCTGTTAGGTATCGGTAAGGGTGATGATGTGGTTTACGCCCCCTGGCGCAAAACCAAATTTGAAGATGGGCAAACCCTTGCAGTTCTGGGTTCTGCTGAGAACATTAAGCAGTTTTCAAAAGACTTTCAGCTTGAGGACCTCTCTGCGTCACGCTATTTCTCTGATGACTTTAATCCCAACGTTGGCGGTTTTGCCGAGGTAATTATTCCACCCGATTCAGAACTTGCAGGGAAATGTATAAGAGAATACTCTCTGAGAAAACGCTATGCTGTTGAGCCGGTAATACTATTCAACAAAGGAGAAAGAGTGGATGGAGATTTTTCTGATGTGACAATCAGCATGGGTGACACCCTGATTGTTTACGGCAGGTGGGTCAAAATCAAGAGTCTGAAAGAGAGTGCTGATTTTGTTGTACTCACCGGATTTGATGTGGATAAAAATGATAAATCAAAAACCTGGCCGGCAATTGGCTGCTTTGTATTTGCCATTACCCTGGCAATGGTTGGCTTTCCCATTTCCATGGCATTCCTGACCGGAGCTCTTTGCATGGTTTTTACCCGTGTATTAAATATTTCAGAGGCCTATGAGGCCATTGAATGGAAAGTGGTTTTTCTGCTTGCAGGATTGATTCCATTGGGGGTGGCCATGCAAAAAACCGGTGCTGCCATGTTCCTTGCCGAATCCATTATGAGTGTAGTTATTGATTTACACCCTGTTTTTATTCTATTGATGGTTGGGATATTGTCAACCGTTTTTTCACTGTTTATGTCCAATGTGGGGGCAATTGTAGTGCTGGCTCCCCTGGTAATGGGCATGGCAGGTATTGCAGGAATTGACCCCCGGCCACTCGTTCTGATGGCTGCCATTTGTGTAGCAAACTCCTTTGTTTTACCCACACACCAGGTGAATGCTTTCCTGATGTCATCAGGCGGGTATCGCAATGCTGACTATATTAAGGCAGGGAGTGGCATGACAATCCTTTTTCTGATAATAACAGTTTCTCTGTTCTATTTTTTCATCATTTAATAAACCATTATTCAACCATATAATACCCAACGATATGCTGATCAAACATTTTTTTATTACCAAGATTGCACACAGTTCATACATTCTGGCCGGATCAGATATTTGTGCCGTTATTGACCCGGAACGCCACATAGATGTTTACATTGATGAGGCTCGTGCGCTGGGTGTAGAAATCACCCATATACTGCAAACTCACCTGCATGCCGATTTTGTTTCGGGACATATGGATCTTGCTGAGAAAACGGGTGCCAAAATCTATGTGGCCAGGTCGGCCAAATGCACTTTCGATCATGTAGCGTTAGCCGAAGGGGATACCATAGAGATAGAAGACATTGTTATCAAAGTACTGGAAACTCCGGGGCATACGCCAGAGCATCTCTGTTATGTAGTTACCGACACAACGCGCGGGAAGGACCCTGTATGTGCCTTTGTGGGCGACACCCTGTTTGTGGGCGACGTAGGGCGTCCAGATCTTTTCCCGGATATCGCTGAGGAGCTTGCCGGTAAACTATACCACAGCCTGTTTGATAAGATTCTGAAGCTGCCCGACTTTTGCGAGGTACTGCCTGCACATGGTGCCGGTTCTCTCTGCGGGCGGGCAATGGGTGCCAAGTGGCGTTCAACCATAGGCTACGAAAGAAAGTATAACACAGCACTGCAAATCAAGGAAAAGGATAAGTTCATCAAGTCCCTTACCGAAGATATGCCCCCTGCCCCTGACCATTTTAGCCGTTGCTCCGAAATAAACCGCACAGGGCCTGCCCTTGTTTCAGAGCTACCCCGTATGAAAGAGCTTAATGCGGAGGACTTCAAAAAAATGATTAAAGAAGAAAACGTTGCTGTTGTTGACACCCGTAGCTATCTTGCCTTTGGCAGCCAGCATATTCACGGTTCCTGGAGCCTGGACTTCAATGGCAACCTACCCACCTTTGCAGGATGGATACTGCCGATTGACAAAGACCTTCTGGTGGTATCAGACAGTTTTAAAGAAGCAGAAAAAACCAATGTCTGGCTCAGGCGCGTTGGTCAGGACCGTATTGTGGGTTACCTGGATGGCGGAATGGCTGCCTGGGTAACAAATGGTTACAAAACCAATTATGCAACACAAATTTCAGCCGAAGATTTACACGAGATGGTTACAGGTTCTAAAAAATTCATTTTAATAGATGTAAGGGCACCTCTGGAGTTTGAAGACTCTCATATTGAGGGGGCCATCAATATTCCTGTGGCCGATTTGCGTGAAAGGCACACCGAACTGAAAAAAGAGGATGCCATTATTCTGGTTTGCAGCTCAGGAAATCGTAGCAGTCTGGGCGTTAGTATTTTGGGTCAGCACGATTTTAAAAACCTGTATAATGTTGCAGGAGGCATGACCGGATATAGCGCAGCCGGATACGCCAAGCGATGCGCTGTTTGTCAAAATCCGCACGGTTCAAGGTTTTACACAAATGTTAAAGAGGTGAAAATTCATTTTAACAGGTAATATATGGAAACAATTGTTTCAATTTTTACAGATACCTACTGGTCGCCTTATGCTGCTGGCATTGGGATTGGGATTTTGAGCTGGATGAGTTTTTTGATTTCGGGCAAACCCATTGCCACTTCCACCACATTTGCCCGTACCGGGGGTATGATAGAAAACTTTATTACCGGAGGGAAAGCCGAACAAAGACCCTACTTTAAAAAGATTAAACTCCGGATAAACTGGCAGTGGATGCTGGTATTAGGGGTTGTTATAGGGTCATTCCTGTCGGCAGTCATCTCAGGTGATTTACAGGCAAATGCATGGGTGCCATCACTCTGGGCTTCAGCTTTTGGTAATAATGCACTCCTCAGGGTCCTTGTTGCTCTGGCCGGGGGCATCATACTGGGCTTCGGCGCACGCTTTGCAGGTGGATGCACCAGCGGGCACGGCATAAGCGGCACACTGCAACTTGCCGTTTCAAGCTGGGTTTCGGCCATCTGCTTTTTTATCGGGGGTATTATAACTGCCCATTTCATATATCTTGTTATTGCTTAACTCAAACCAGATCATAATGGAAATAAAAAAACAAGTTTCACAAACAAGGCAGGACGCAAAGGATAAAGAACCAGCTGAAGACAGAAGACCTCTGTTCTTTGGATTGGGTTTTGGTATCCTGTTCGGATTTCTGCTGCATAAGGGTGGAGCAACCAAATACGATGTGATTGTGGGTCAGTTACTGCTCACCGATAATACTGTGGTGAAAATTATGCTTTCGGCAGTAGCAACAGGTATGATTGGGATTTATACTATGAAATCGCTGGGCTGGATTAAGCTCTCGCTTAAAAGCGGCTCGGTGGGTAAAAATGTGATTGGCGCCCTTATTTTCGGCGTTGGCTTTGCCGTACTTGGTTATTGCCCGGGTACCATTGCCGGTGCTATTGGCAACGGTTATCTGGACGCAATAGTTGGTGGATTGGCAGGTATTGTTCTGGGAACCTGGATTTTTGCGGTAATGTACCCCGGATTAAAGAATGGTATTCTGAAAAAGGGCAGTTTCGGAGATATTACCATTCCGCGCCTGCTAAAGGTAAACGACTGGGTGGTGGTAGTGCCTGCCGTTGGCCTTATAGTTCTGTTACTGTTTTGGATTGAGAAAGCAGGTTTTTAAAGAATAACTCAAGATGGAAACTTATCTGAAAACCGTTTTTGAATTTCTGTACCTCGTCATCGGCAGCACTGGTGTAGTGATAATTGTATGGGGTGTGGTATTAACGGTTTACAGGTTGCTGAAGCTGGAATTCAGAAGATTGAAAAATGAGTCAATATACCGTGAGAGGGAATCGGTGCGCCATCAGTTTGCTTCTTACCTGTTGCTTACACTGGAGTTTCTGATTGCGGCTGATATTATTGCCACGGTAATACATCCGGTTTTTGAGGAGATTGCCATTCTGGCCAGCATTGTGTTCATCAGAACATTGATCAGCTACTTTTTGGAAAAAGAGATCAGAAATTTCAATGCTGTAAATAAACCGTGAGAATCTATTACTTAACGAAATCAGCTGGTGAGTTAAAAAGAGATGAGAAATTAACATGGCAAAAGTAAAGTGTGCAGGATATAAAAGAGAGATTTAATACTTTAACAAAAAAGGATTCAGGGGATGAATAAAAGAAAATTGGTTGTAATAGGTGGAAATGCTGCAGGTATGACGGCTGCATCGAAAGTCAGGCGAGAGCAGCCTGAGCGGGAAATTGTTGTATTCGAGCGGGGAAATCACATCTCCTACATTGCCTGTGGAATGCCCTATTACATAGGCGGACAGGTTGAATCCGGGGAACAACTGATAGCCCGCAAACCTGAAGTTTTCAGGGATAAGAATATTGAGGTTCGAATTCGGCACGCAGTAACTGAAATTGACACGAAGAATAAGCGCGTAAAGGTCAAAAACCTTGCTGAAGAAAAGGATTTCTGGGAACCATGGGATGACCTGCTTATAGCAACAGGAGCCGCCCCTATTGTACCTAAAATGGAAAAGATTGATAACAGTGGAGTTTTTGCCCTTTCATCGCTTCAAAGCGGGATAGATGTATTGAACTTTATGGAGAAGGAAAAACCGGCCAAGGCAGTAGTCGTGGGTGGTGGTTATATTGGCATTGAAATGGCTGAAGCCTTTATCGGAAGCTCAATAGATGTTACCGTAATCGATATGGCTTCACAATTAATGACTACTCTGGATAAGGATATGGCAGACATTCTTCTTGAGTACATGACCGAGCAGCAGGTAAAGGTTTTTCTGGATGAGAAACTGGTAAAATTTGAAATGAATAGCAAAGGCAGGGTGAAATCGGTAATAACTAACAAACAAACCATTCCTGCCGACATTGTCATTCTGGGCATGGGTGTAAAACCCAACGCTGAACTGGCAGCCAATGCCGGCATAAAACTGGGTGCAAAAGATGCCATCCGGGTAAACAAACGCCTTGAAACCTCTGTGCCCGATATCTGGGCAGCAGGCGATTGTGCCGAATCGTATCATCTGGTTACCCGAAAGCAGGTTCATATCGCATTGGGTACCGTTGCCATTAAGCACGGGCTGGTTGCAGGCATCAATATAAGCGGCGGAAGCGCTGAGTTCCCCGGCGTTTTAGGAACTGCCATTACAAAATTCAACGAGATGGAAATCTCACGTACAGGCCTCTCTGAAAAAGAAGTAAAAAAATTGGATATTGACTATCAGACTGAGACAATCACTTCAGTTACCCCGGCAAACTACTATCCGGGTTCAGAAAATATAAGCGTGAAACTTGTGGTAAACAAAGAAAACCAACGAATTATAGGCGGGCAGATAGTAGGTTTTAAAGGTGCAGCCAAGCGTATAGACACCATTGCAACGGCAATTACTGCAGGGTTTACAGTACAGCAATTAAAAAATCTTGATCTTGCATACGCCCCGCCATTCTCTACCGGTTGGGACCCGGTACAAATTGCCGCAAGAAGATTTCGCTAAATCTGTTTTAACAATAACGAGTCAACAATAATAATATCTTGAATCAACAATTATTTCAAATTTAAAAAAGTACTATTATGAGTCACCACAATCAAATTACACAACCCTCTCTGCCATTTGCAGAGAATGCACTGGAGCCGGTAATCTCGGCAAAAACCATTGGTTTTCACTACGGCAAACACCATAAAGGGTACGTTGATAAAGTTAACAAATTGATTTCAGGAACCGAATTTGAAGGCCTGTCGCTGGAAGAGATTATTAAAAAAACGGTCGGTAAATCTGAGCATACAGGCATTTTCAATAATGCTGCACAGGTATGGAACCATACATTTTTCTGGAATAGCCTGTCCTCCAATGGCGGTGGAGAACCCTCAGATGTTTTAATGAAAAAGATAGAGGAATCATTTGGTTCGTTCGACGTCTTTCTAAAAGAGATCACCGAAGCCGCCAAGACTCAGTTTGGAAGTGGCTGGGCGTGGCTGGTGATGGATGGCAACAAGCTAAAGGTGATGAAAACCCCAAATGCTGAAACCCCGCTTACCATGGGTGTAAAACCACTGCTAACAATCGATGTGTGGGAACACGCTTATTATCTCGACTATCAGAACAAGCGCCCCGATTATGTCACCACCGTGCTTGAGCAGCTTGTTAACTGGGATTTTGCTGCCAGTAACCTGAAATAGGAGCTTGCTGATTCCTTCCAAAGAGCAGGCTTTTTACAGGTAAAAGAATCATATAATAAAATAATAAGATGAGATCAAAAAATAGAGTTAGTATCACCATAGTTCAGATGAACGACACCCATGCCTATTTTGATCTTCATCAGGAGATGTTTTGGCAGGGTGACCATGCAGTATATCATCAGGCCGGGGGTTATGCCCGCATAGCCACAATAGTAAAAAAGATCAGGGCTGAAAGTTCCGGAAATTGTCTTTTTTGCGACTGCGGTGACACTCTGCATGGCACCTACCCTGCCGTCTCCACAAAGGGACAAGCTATGATTCCTGTATTAAATTCCCTCGGACTTGATGCCATGACAGCTCACTGGGAATTTGCTTATGGGCCTACAGTTTTCAACCAGCGGGTTGCTGAGCTTAATTATCCGATGCTGGCAAATAATGTCTTTGATAAAGTGACAAAGAAGCTGGTTTATCAGTCGTATGCTATAAAAGAGATCGGCGGATTGCGTATCGGACTTATTGGGATAGCCTCCAATATTGTGGACAAGACTATGCCGCCATCCTTCAGCGAAGGTATATACTTTACACTGGGTAAGGATGAACTTCCGCCAATAATTGATTTGCTGCGTATAAAAGAAAAGATTGATTTGATTGTCCTGATTTCACATCTTGGCTTCACTCAGGACATGAAGCTTTTATCTGAAGTACAGGGCATCGATGTTTGTCTCAGCGGCCATACTCATAACCGTCTTTACAAACCGGTTCTCAATGGAAAAACTATTGTTATACAATCAGGCTGTCATGGTTCATTTCTGGGTCGGTTAGATCTGGAGATGGATGGTGGACAAATAGTTGATTACAGGCATCGGTTGATCGAGGTTGAACCATCTATTAAACCTGACCCGGAAGTAGCTGACCTGGTAAAGCAGGCCCTTGCTCCGTTCAGGAATGAGATGGCAGAGGTTGTTGGTGAAACATCCACAGCACTTAACCGGGAAACAACTCTGGAGACGACTATGGACAATTTCCTTCTTCAGGCTTTACTTGACAGCACCGGTGCTCAACTGGCATTTTCGAATGGCTGGCGCTATGGCGCTCCAATAGTTCCGGGACAGATAACCCTGAATGACCTTTACAATATTATTCCAATGAATCCACCTGTCTCAACCGTATTCAAAAACTATTTGTTGGCAATGAAGAGATTCAGGCTGACAAATATTACTCAGCAACATTCGTAACCATGCAGGGTGTGCCTCAAAAATATGGCCGTAATCGTGAAAATCAGTCAAAACAGACTATAGATGTATTGAGAGAATACCTGGCTAATCATAGCCCCGTTAGCGCAGAACTGAGGGGCACCTTTATTGCGGTATAGGAAGAGATGGTGTGAAAAGGAGAGAATGAAAAGAACGAAGAATAAGAAACAAGGAATAAGGAACAAGAAACATAGGACAAAGGAGAGGTTTTGTTAAATTCAGATAGATGAAGATAATTACATTAATATTATGCACTATTGTTTTACTGGCCACAGGATTGCCCCTGATCAACACAACAGAATGGTGGATTAGAATTTTTGATTTCCCAAGATTACAGATTGCTCTGTTAACCATATTAGCCTTAATTCTGGCTTATTTTTTTATAGATTTTAAATGGGAATTCAAGTTGCCGTTGATGGCACTTCTGGTAGTTGCCCTGGTATATCAGGTAAAGCTAGTCGTGGTATATACTCCCCTATACAAAACTCAGGCAAAGGATAGCAATATGCCGATTGAAGGAACCAGCTTTTCCCTTCTGGTTTCAAATGTACGTATGGAGAATGAAGATAAAGAGCGTTTTTATGCACTTGTAAAGAAGTATAATCCTGATATTCTGCTGGTAAACGAACCTGATAAGGCCTGGGCCGCCTCTATTAGTAAGCTTGACGGGGATTTCCCCTATTCAGTCAAATATCCGCAGGAAAACACCTACGGAATGATATTGCTATCAAAACTTCCGCTGACTGAAAGCGCTGTAAATTTTTTGGTAAGGGATGATATCCCATCTATTTTTACCAGGATCACCCTACCATCAGGAAGCTTAATTGATTTTTATGGTGTTCACCCGGAGCCACCAACACCGGGCACCGATTCCTATAAAAGAGATACAGAATTGCTTATTATCGGTGAAAAAATCAGAGAGACCGGGAATCCAACCATAGTGGCAGGTGACCTGAACGATGTTGGATGGTCGGTTACTTCAAAGCTTTTCAGAAAGTACAGTGAGCTGGTAGACCCTCGTGAAGGGAGAGGATTATACAATACCTATAGTGTCTTTGTACCGTTACTTCGCTATCCGCTGGATCATATTTTCTACTCACGGGAATTTGGACTATTAATCCTTAAAAAACTTGAAGATATAGGATCAGACCATTTCCCTCTGCTGATTGGTCTGAATTATGAACCGGATACTGATAACACGGAAGGGTTGGAGAAAACAAATGCCGCTGAGGAAGAAAAAGTCGAAGAAAAAATCCCTTAGCCTTTATTGCTATGGTGCTTATATTAAGGTTCTCCGGTAAAAGGACCCTGGCTAAAATGAACGCCTTTGATTTTGTTATTACCATTGCCTTAGGGTCAGTTCACGCTGGATCACCAGGCACATTTGATTTTCCCTGCAAGGGGAGTCAGTGAAAAATGCAACATATTTCAAAAAATATGTAACGCTATGCACTTTGATGATTATCATCTTTGTAAAACAATAGTTAACAACTAAATTATAATAAAATGGAAAATCAAAACACAACAGATGGTACTATACTGGCATCTCAACTAATGAAATTATTTGAAAATGAACTGAAAGACATTTACTGGGCTGAAAAAGCAATAAACAAAGCACTTCCTAAAATGATTAAGCACGCATCATCCGGGGAATTGATTGTTTTACTGACAAACCATCTTGCCGAAACAGAAAAACAGATTACCAGAGTGGAGAAGGTTTTTAAATCCATTGACAGAAAAGCCACTGCCAAAAAATGCGAAGCAATGGAGGGTCTGATAAAAGAGGCAGAAGAAAAAATGGAATCATGTGAATCAGGCCCAATGTGCGATGCAGGGATTATTTCGTCCTCACAAAAAATAGAACATTACGAAATTGCATCTTACGGAACGCTTCGGCAGTTTGCAGACACATTAGGTTTAAAGGAAGCCGTATTGCTACTTGAAGCAACTCTCACAGAAGAAAAAGCGGCTGATGAAAAACTAACTAAAGTTGCAACAAATGCTATAAACGTAGAAGCTGCTTATCAGGAAGCATAACTCAATACACAATGAGAAATATTTTCAAAGGATTAATTGCAGGTTACGGAGCAATGAAATTAGGTGGCGGGTGCTTTGGAACTATTATTGTTTTTGTAATTATCTTCTTGCTGTTAAATCAGTGTTGAGACAATATGAAGAATGGAATTGTAAGAAGGCACCTCATTCAACGAGGTACCTTCTTTACATTTAGAATCTCTAAACCAACAGATTCTCTAAACCAACAGATTCTCTAAACCAACAGATTCTCTAAACCAACGTTGAATTATCTTTATGCGGAGTAAAGTTAAAATCGGGGAACCATAAAAAAGAGTTACTTTTTCGTAAACCAGCCCTTTACTTTTTTAAACCATCTGGAAATTTTACGATCCTTTTTTTTATCCCCGGAAATATCGTTGCTGATTAACATGGAAATGGGCTTCAACTGATCAAACTCTTCGCATATCACTTTCAGTATTGCAGCAAACGGAAGAAATAATACCATACCTGCTATCCCCCACACCGAAGCACCGATTAATAAACTTAAGATTGCCACCAAAGCATTTACATTTAAGCTACTACCCACAATCTTAGGATTTAAGAAATTGCTTTCTATTGTTTGAATTGACCAGAACAAAGCTATTACAGCTGCAGGCACCCATAATGAATCTGAGGACATAAAGGCATAAAGCACCGGAATAGTTGCACCTATTGTGGTACCTACAAAAGGCACAATAGATAGAAGAGCTGCCAGAAAACCAAAAAGAAACGGGCTGTCAATACCAATAATCAACAATCCTAAACTATTGGCAAAACCCAGTATTATAATCAACAGGAACATCCCGGAAAGGTACTTTTGCCCTACGCTCTGTATATTTTTGAGCATCCTGAAAATCTTTTCCCTGTTCTCATCATCACCAAATGCAACAAAAGCTCTGGTTAGTCCCTTCCTGTAAATTAAAAACAGGAAGGTGAATATTATAGTGGTAATCAGTCCTGTAAGAAATGCCGCTGTACTGTTAAAAGTATTTTGCACCAATGATCCTGATGATTCACTAAGCCACTCTTTTCCCTTTTCAACTAACTCCTCCCTGCTTAAATCATCAATAAAATTCACATTACTATTAATGAATACTACAGCTTCTGATAAAGTATTCATTATTTTTCCGGTAAAATCACTCACCTTATCAGAAAGACTAAGTATTTCAGCAGAAAACAGAGTGATACCTCCTCCTATGATAATGAATATCATCAACAGGGAAACAAATGCGGAAAGTAATGTATTCAAGCCCCAGCTTTCCAGTTTTTTGACAACCGGAAATAAAATGAATGAAATCAACAATGCCATGCTCAGGGGTATTAATACTGACTTAGCTAATACCAAAATAGCAAATAGGCCAAATATAAAGGTTGATACAAAAAATAGTTTTTGGAAGGATAGTTTCATGAGTTTCTCAAAAAATATTCATTTCAATTAGAAAATAACAACTTGTTTTTAATCAATATTATATGTACGTTACATCATTAAAATTAAACTAATAAATGAGATTTTCCAACAGCCTTGTGTAAAAAAAACTCCGTTGACATTGGATATGGAAAATATATTGGTTTAGCAGTTCAGAAAAGCAAATCTGCTTAAGGAAATGCCGTAAATTTTCTGACTTTAACTGAGAAATGTTGTAAATTTACTACTCAGAAAATGTGGAAAAAGTGAAGGATATAAAATCTCAGAGCATAGTAAAAAACTTTCCCATAGTTTGCGTGGGAGGATCAGCAGGCGGTCTTGACTCCTATATCAGGTTACTCCAAAATTTGCCCTCTGACCTGGGAGTTGCCATTGTTATCGTTAATCACCTGAGGACAGTAGCTACTCGGTTACACGAGATACTGCCAGACCACACAAAGATGCCTGTGGAACTGATTACGGAAAAGCTGGTTGTTGAACCCAACCATGTATTTATAATCCCGGAGAAGAAGGATCTGCATGTTCTTAATAAAGAATTTCGCCTGAAGCCGATTTCAAAACCCCGGGGATGGCCCGATGTGATTACTGTCTTTATGCGTTCGCTGACAGAGAACTGGGATGGCAAACTTATTGCTGTAATTGTTTCAGGCTATGATGGCGACGGTGCGGATGCGCTATGCGGTATAAAAGAGGTTGGAGGTATTACCATTGCTCAGAAACCCGACACAGCCACACAACCAGATATGCCCGAGAGTGCCATAGCAAGCGGCTGCATTGATTATATTCTTTCACCAGAGGATATTGCCATCGAAATTAAACGAATTGTGCTTGCTATCTGAGGTATTGTACTTGCTATTTTAAGGTATTGTTCTTACTATTTGAGGTTTGGAGATACTTTCACTTCCGCATAATGCTTCCGGTGGTCGTTGGTCAGAGAGATAAAATTACCCTCACATTCCATCCCGTCAACTATTATTTTTGGTTTGGTAAACAGATCATGAATCTGGGTTACCAAAATCTGATATCCTGTGTCCCTGTATCTGTAATGAATTTTATAAGAATCCCAGTCAGATGGAATACAGGGTTCAATATATAATTTGTCTGTTTCAAGTCTTAAGCCGAGCAACGACTCAATGATCAGCCGGTACATCCATCCTGCTGATCCTGTATACCAGGTCCATCCTCCTCTGCCAATATGTGGTGAAAGGGCATAGACATCAGCTGCTATTACGTAAGGTTCAACTTTGTAGGTGGCAACTTCTTCAGGTGATCTGGCATGATTAACCGGGTTGATCATGCTAAAAATTTCCCATGCTCTTTTATTGTCGCCAAGTTTTGAGTATGCCATTGCCACCCAGATAGCAGCATGTGTATACTGGCCTCCATTTTCTCTGACTCCCGGGACATAACCCTTTATATACCCCGGATTTAAATCTGATTTGTCAAATGGAGGATCCAGCAACTGTACCAGTGAATCATCATGCCTGACAAGTCTGCTATTGAGTGATTCCATCGCCATCTGTATCCTGTCAGGGGTGCCAGCGCCTGAAAGCACGGACCAGCTTTGAGATATGGAATCAATCTGGCACTCATCGTTATCTGCTGACCCAAGCGGTACTCCATTGTCGAAATATGCCCTGCGGTACCACTCTCCATCCCACGCATTATCCTCAATATGTTGCTGAATTACCTTGGCTTCATTACCACATAGCTCAGCAAATTCATGATCATCTTTTAATTGTGCTACCTTAATAAATTGATTCAGAATATCATAAATAAAAAAGCCCAGCCATACGCTCTCGCCCCTGCCCTTGTGCCCAACCAGATTCATCCCATCATTCCAGTCGCAGGTACCAATCAGTGGGAGACCATGATCACCATACCTGAGTCCGTGAAGTATAGAACGTTTACAATGTTCGTATAAAGAAGATTTACCTTCTGATCGTGCCGGAAGGTCGTAATAGGAATCTTCTTCCATATTTACAGGGCGTCCTTCCAGAAAGTAAACCATTTCATTAAGGATCCCGGTGTCCCCGGTAGCTGATATATACCGGCATGTTGCTAATGGTAACCAGAGGTAATCGTCTGAACAACGGGTACGAACTCCTCTTCCTGCAGGTGGGTGCCACCAGTGCTGGACATCTCCTTCGGAAAATTGCCTGCTCGCAAAAAGAAGCAGATGCTCCCGCAGGATATCCGGCCTGTTATGAATTAATGCCATAACATCCTGTAGCTGGTCGCGAAAACCATATGCTCCTCCTGATTGATAAAATCCGGTGCGAGCCCATACCCGGCATGCCATAGTCTGATATAAAAGCCATCCGTTAGCAAGCAAATTCAGTGAGACATCCGGTGTCTCAACCTGCACGGCGCCAAGCGTTTGACTCCAATAGTGCCATACTGCTTCCAGAGCTTTATAAGCAGCCGCTGACCCCCGGAAACGACGTAACAGATTGTTAGCATCCTCCATATGCCTTCCTGTTCCAAGCCTGAATACTATCTCCCGTTCCTGTCCGGGAGCAAGATCAAACGGTACCTGAATCGCAGCACATGGATCAAGAGCTACTCCATTTTTCCCCGACAAACGTGATCTCAACATTGCATCCGGATTTTTCAGATTACCGTTACGTCCAATAAATTCTGTTCTGTCGCAGGTAACTGATATTGATGTATCATCGGTCTGCAGAAACGCCACTCTGTCAGCAAATTCCCGGTTATATGGATTTGTTGCATATATCACACCATTATTGACGTCGACACTTGTATTTATATGCATGAGAGTTTTGTGCCTCAAATCACCCAATACCCATTCCACATAACTTGTTGCGGATAATTTGCACGGCTGACCCGACTTATTCCGCACTTTCAGAACCGAAAACTTCACTGAAGCATCCGTTGCCACATAAACCCATAGCTCTGTAATTATTCCTCCTTCATTATGTTCGAAAACACTATAGCCGAATCCGTGCCTGCTAAGGTATAATGGTGATTCGCTATTGGTAAGTGGTGTTGGAGACCAGAAGTGGCCTGTCTCTTCATCACGGAGATACATCGCTTCTCCGCTGGAATCGGTTACAGGATCGTTATTCCAGGGCGTAATACGAAACTCATGGGAATTTTCAGCCCAGGTATATGCCATCCCATTCTCAGAAATTACAGTACCGAATTGTTGGTTTGCCAGGACATTTACCCATGGTGCCGGCGTAATTTTGCCTTTCGATGTAGTAATTACATATTCCCGGCCGTCAGGTGTAAATCCTCCGATACCATTATAGAATTTCAGATCCTTCCGGGGTAATACCTCTTCCGACTGAGGTATGGGCTTATAGGCACGGGTTGGTTTGAAAAGTGAACCTGACACTTCCTGATAACCGCGCTTGTTTACCTGATCCTCAAGGGCCCCTCTTTTATCGCTTATAACAACACGGGCAACCGTCAGGAAAAGAATACGTTCTTCGTTTGATATCTGGTCTGAAGAGCGTACAAATATTCCCCCGGGACGGTCAATGGTATTGGCTTCTATTCCAGCTGCTATTAGCCCATATATTTGATCCTGTAGTAACTGACGATAGCCGGCATGATCTTCATTCCATATTACAAGATCAACGGCCAATCCTTTCAATCTCCAGTATGCATGAGCCTGAACCAGTTGTCGTACCAGGTTTATATTGTCAGGATCTTCAATCTGCAGAATGACAATAGGCAGATCACCTGAGATGGAATAGCCCCACAAGCCGGATTGTCCCCGTCGGTTTTTAATAAGTATTCCGGGATCTGCCCGCAAAATCGAATTGGCATAAATTATAGAACTGGCCAAACGACCATATAACTGAGCATCCGGTTGGTTGGCATTGATCTGTCTTAATATAACCTGGCTGTGTGTCCACGCAAGTTCAAAAACACGATCTGCTATTTGCTTATCCTGGTATTTTTCAACCAGTGCTAATGCTTCCCCTCGTGATGCACTGATACCTGTCACCATATCAATTGTAACTGATCCTTCGGGTACCAGTACTATCCGGAACTGTATGGCAACTACCGGATCAAGTACTGAACCCTCACTCCCCGACAGAGGTTTGAGATTTGTCATCGCTTGTGGTGATTCAAGAGTGTTACCTCGTCCGATGAATCCCGAACGGTCAGTCTCGAAGGTGATATTTTCTATTTCGGCGCCATGCACTGCCATAAGGTGGAACATCCAGGGCGGATCCTCTTCCTCTGACCTGGGGCGCCTGGTGCAGAGAATAGCCTGGCGCTGATAAATAATTTCTGTCTGCACAAAAAGATTACTGAATGCCGGATGTGCCAGATCAGATTCATTTGGTGCCAGAACAACCTCTGCATAACTGGTTATATCAATAATCCTTTTTGTTCTTGTCCGGTTTGTCAGCCTGACCCTTCTCAGTTCAATGTCATCTTCCGGCGATACTACTACTTCAGTATGAGAATCGATATCGTAATCACGCCTGCGAAACTCTGCACGGCCTTCAGAAAATATTACTTCGTATTTCTCCGGTTGCTTAAGTGTTGGTTGGAATGTGGTTGACCAGAAATCTCCGTTTTCAGCATCACGCAGATAACAAAAAGAGCCCCAGTTGTCGCAGGTAGTATCCTCTCTCCATCTTGTTAGTGCCAGATCTTTCCATCTACTCTGTCCTCCGCCGGAATTTGTAATTATTACCCTGTACTGACCTCCGTTTGATAATAATTTGACTTCAGGAACTGGTGTGTCAGGGGTATTATAGATGCGAAGAGGCATCTCCTTATTACTATTGGCAGTGCGAATATTTATTACACCTGAAGTGTGCGTAAAAAATGATGTCGCCCTTGGGATTCTCTCCTGCAGTAACAGAAGTGTTGCCTGAATTAATGGATCAGACTCAAAGCGCTTTTGCATCGGTTGGTCCAACAGAACAAAGGCCAGTGAAAGCAGACTCATTCCTTCATGATGAGCCATAAATGAACGCACAATAACATTTGATTGTCCCCGTGGCACACGAAAAGGGGTGTAATCAACAGCCTCATAAAAGCCATATATCCCCATAAATCCTTCGTCAGCAAGTCGTTCAAGATTAGCACAGGATTCTTCAGGCATAACCATAAGGGCAAGGGCCGTGGCGTAGGGAGCAATTACCAGATCTTCAGCCAACCCTCTTTTGAACCCAAGACCCGGCACTCCAAATGCACGATACTGATAATTCAGGTGGACATCAACCCTGTTATAACCTGATTCAGAGATTCCCCATGGCACTCCCCGTTGCTTACCATATTCTATCTGCCTCATTACTGCTGCTCTGCAGGTCTGATGTAAAAGACTATTTTCATATGATGGCATAACCAAAAGGGGCATAAGGTATTCAAACATTGAACCACTCCATGAAAGAAGTATTGGCTCCCCATTAATTGTTGTCAGAAGACGCCCCAGTGCAAACCAGCTCTCCTGTGGCAACTGGTCCTGCGCAATAGCCACAAAACTTGATAATCGTGACTCTGATGCCAACAGATCATAATAACTCGAATCACGTCGCCGGTCTTCAACATTATACCCTATTGACTGAAGGTGACGGGAGTTATCGTAGAGGAAGCCATATTCCATTTGGGCAAATTGTCCCGACTGACTGGCAAGTGATTCAATCACCTCAATCCATCTCTTTGCATGATCAGCAGCAAGTCTGACCATACGCTTAAACTCATCATCCATATCTGGTATCTCTGATCTGGTCATGGTATATATCAGATTAGTAGAATTGTCAGATTCCTGTAAATGAGCGATGGCTATTTCCCGAAGCGTTGGAATTGTATTAATTTCCGGATATTTTTTTACCGTTTCAGGAAAGCCCGGATGAAAGATCCAGGGCACCAGGTAGGTTAATTCATCAAGAGCGGACTTACATTGTTGTGACAGTTTGTTTGCCCAGACTCTGTATTGTTCATCACTATTGACCTCTAAGGTATTTACAATTTCAGAAGATGATTCTGTAAGCTTTTCAAGACATTTTCGCAACCAGGCAAGTGTAACCTTCTTTTCACGCAAAATAGCATTCATGTACACCCGGAATTGAGAAAGCTGTACCGGTAATGATTTTTCCGAATGCTCCAGCAGAATTTGAAAGGTATCATAAATCCCTTCAAACATCCTTGGTCCGTGTATTACCTGATCCGGAAGAGTGAGCAATCCCTGTTGCAGTGTCAGTAAGTGAGCTACGAAATTTCCGCTGTCAACCGATGAAATATAGAGTGGCCTTAATGGCTCAAGAGTCTGAGTATCATACCAGTTAAAGAAATGCCCCCTATGCCTTTCCATTCTATTCATTGAGCTGAATGCATTGGAGGTTCTTGCAATAAGCTCACCGGTAAGGATGTACCCAAAATCATAAGCTGAAAGGTTCGCAAGAAGAGAAAGGCCGATATTCGTTGGAGATGTCCGGTGGGCAGTTACTGAAACCGGATTTTCCTGATAGTTATCGGGGGGCAGCCAGTTATCATCAGGCCCTGCAAAAGTCTCAAAAAATAACCATGTCTTACGGGATAAACTTCTTAGAAAACTGAATTGCTTTTCTGTCAGTTTTGCCTCACGTGATATAACAGGTATGCTGATCCACCAGGCAATAGCGGGAAAAAGAAACCATAATCCTAAAATTGGCCAAATCATTAAGAGTGTGACAGGGAATAAAATCTCAAGCAAAATTGCGGAAATGATAGCAAGAAATGGTGATATCCACATTGTTCGGAATGATTCAATCAGTTCAGACCTGCCATGGGAATGGCCACTTGCTACTGAATTCCATTCAAGAAGTCGCTTTTTTGAGAAAATCAACCTCCAGCATGTTATCAGGATAGCCTTCAGGCTGTAAAATGCTTCATAAGGAAGGCTTATCAGGATAAACAGAGCCTGGGATATTTGCCGGACAGCCAGTTCTCTGGATGCCTTAAGATGTTGTACCAGGTTAACTTCTTCCGGCTTTTGAAACAGGTAAACAACATAAGCAATTAATGACGGAACAGATATAATTCCTATCACAACCAGAGTCCAGAACCATGGCGAGGCCAAAATAGTCCAGCCTGATAATAAAAGTAATGTCAATGCTAAAGGAACAAGACTTCTTCTGAGGTTATCCAGTATTTTCCACCACGATAACAGGGATAACGGATTTTTTCGGGAGGTACCATTTATCCTGGGTAAAATTGGAAATAACCAGGGTAATAATTGCCAGTCTCCTCTTATCCAGCGTGATCTGCGGGCTACGTCTGCCCTGTAACTTGAAGGATACTCTTCAAACAGGAGAACATCACTAAGCAACCCAGATCGTGCATAACAACCTTCAAGAAGATCATGGCTCAGTATTCTGTTTTCAGGAAACCGGTCCTTGAGAGTTTGTTCAAATGAGTCTACATCGTATATACCCTTTCCTATAAAAGAGCCTTCACCAAAAAGATCCTGATAGACGTCTGATATAGCCCTGGTATAGGGATCTATTCCTGGCTCATTACCAAAAAGCTTTGCATATTTTGAGAGGTTTGTTCCGGGTAGACTGACAGCAACCCTTGGCTGAAGTATTGTGTATCCGTCTGTAACACGTTGTTTTTTTTCATTGTATTCCGGTTTGTTCAGAGGATGCGACATTGCCCCGACAAACTGTCGGGCTGAATCACGGGGCAATTGTGTATCAGTGTCAAGGGTAATCACATATTTGATATTTCTCAGAAACTGTCTGTTCCCAATGATAACCGAAAACAACTCTTCAGGGCCTCCTCGCAACAGAGAGTTCAGATCTGACAGCTTTCCCCTCTTTCGCTCATAACCCATCCATATCCGGTCATTCGGATTCCATTTTCGCGGACGATGGAAGAGAAAAAATGTATCACTGTTTTCACCCTTATATTTTTCGTTTAGTTCTCTGATTCTTTTACTTATCAAGTGTATCAGATGATCATCTTCCTCAAGTTTCTCATGTTCTGAATCTTTAAAATCTGTCAGAAGTCCAAAATGAAGGGATTTGTCCCTGTTTGCCAGAAAACGAACCTCCAGATCTTCTGCCAGATCTTCAATATTCTGGTTATTTAACAGCATGGAGGGAATAATAACAATTGTTCTTGCTTCCGGAGGTATCCCTTTTGAATAATCCATTCGTGGCAACGGAAAAGGATTAACCAGCATTGTCGACAACCAGTTCACAAGAGCTATTGCCAGATAACTGGTACAAAAAACCAGAAGAATACCCAGAGACCAGAGATACCACGTGCCATTTCCGTCACTCTGAGCTTTCTCCAGCAGGCTCCAGCAGCAGATAGCTGTTAACAACATAATCGAACCCAGATAGAATAAAAGGGGAACCCGGGTAATCACATTATTTATTATGGATCTGATGCTCCTTTTTGATTCTGCAAGGTGTTCAAGCCGTGAAAGACCTTTACCAATCAGATAATATCCAACATGAGCTTTCCGATCCTCCTGACCATACAGGTCAGCCCCGTTCTTTGCCAGGTCTATAGCTTTCTGAGCCACTTCAATCTCAGAAAAACTGCCTTTTTTTGCAATCTTTTCTATAATATGACGATAATGGTCTCTGGTTTTAAAATCCATTAATATGTAGGCATCGGAAGGGTCACTCCGCAGGACCCTTTCGGCATGACTCATTGATTCAACAAATTCACGCCAGTCCAATGCGCTCAGGAACCGAAGGCTGCCTATGCTGTTACTTATTGAAACCTGATCTGCAGCCTGTTGACGGGATCCAGACTGTATCAACTGCACTGTTGTCCTGTTTGATTCTGACAGACGTTGTTCAATCCACGTCAAGGGAAAAGCAAGGGCCGGACTTTGTCCCTGTAACCGTCTGACAAATTCGGAGACGAAAGGTGGCGACATTGGAGGATTTGACCTTGCCATATCAGCAATTATCAGGATCAGGCTCTTGGGATCATTCTCAGCCTTGTCTATCATCTTATCTGCCCAGGCATCTGCCATATCTCTTTCTACCCGGCCGGCAGCCTCTCTCACTGCTACGCGTCGCAGGTTCTCAATGAGTGCCAATCGCAACATTATAGGAATAGCCCACAATTCGCCAAGTTTCAGAGGATTGATTGTTTGATATGCTGCTACAAAACGGTGCAGGCTTTCCGGATCAATATGCCCCTCTCCATGCGAAATGATTTCTTTTGCTATATCGTAAACACGGGGAAGTCCGGCAGACGGACCATTGAGCAGACGCGGAAGCTCCTTGCTGTAACCCTTCGGCAAATGTCTTCGTCCTGTACGTATTTGTTCTTCAATCAAATAAAAATTATCCAGCAACCATTCACCAGCAGGCGTAATTTGCCGGCTGGCTTTTACTGCTTCTGATATGAGATCATGTACTTCGAGGAGTATAGCTTCGTTTTCTGCAAGACGGGAAAGAAGAGGCTGTCCACTTTCAACTTTTGGCCCCAGGAGATGTAAGCCTGCCAGTACCTTCCCATACTGCTCCATCTGCTCGGCACTGAATAATTCTGAACGCAGCGGAGGCTCACCATCAGCATATTTTTGCGAGAGGTCTTTTTCCCCGAGATGGGATTTTAAGAGGTGTAACGAATCGTTTATAATGGAAGGTACAATCTTCATAAATTCCTGAATTTCCCCACAACTTAATTATACCTGACCGAATGAGTGTTATATAACTATGCAAAAAAGTTACATTATTCCCATATTCGGAATCTCGTTGCATACACATTACAAGTGTACGAATATTGTAATTTTTCCAATAAATTATGTAATACTTCCCGGGGTTAATTTTATTAATTTTATAGCGCTAACATTTACTAATCACATATTTAGACCTATTTCATATGGCTAAAGAAGAGAAAAACCCGACAAATAAAAGCCTTTCAAAAATTGATGACCTCTCTGTTAATACAGAGAATGGTGAAGGCCAATTCCTGACCACCAATCAAGGCTTAAGAATAAACGACAACAATAATTCCCTGAAAGCAGGAGAACGGGGTCCTACGCTCCTTGAAGACTTTATTCTGAGAGAAAAAATAACTCACTTTGATCATGAACGCATACCAGAACGGATTGTACATGCAAGAGGAAGTGGAGCACATGGAGTCTTTAAGCTGTATGAGTCACTTGATAAATACACTAAAGCCGCTTTCTTAAATGATACAACAACTGAAACTCCTGTCTTTGTACGATTTTCAGCTGTGGCCGGTTCCAGAGGGTCAACAGATTTAGCTAGAGATGTAAGAGGATTTGCGGTAAAATTTTATACACAGGAAGGCAACTATGATCTGGTAGGGAACAATATGCCCGTATTTTTTATACAGGATGCTATGAAATTTCCTGATCTGGTGCATGCTGTAAAGCCAGAACCGCATAATGAAATACCACAGGCCGCCTCTGCTCATGATACTTTCTGGGATTTTATCTCACTGATGCCGGAAAGCATGCATATGGTATTGTGGCAAATGAGCGACAGGGCAATACCCCGCAGCTATAGCATGATGGAAGGGTTTGGAGTTCATACATTCCGGCTTATCAATTCGAAAAACGAAAGCTCCTTTGTAAAATTTCACTGGAAACCTCTGCTGGGTGTGCATTCAGTAGTATGGGATGAAGCACAGGGTATTTCCGGCAAAGACCCCGACTTCCACAGAAGGGATCTGTGGGAATCTATTGAAGCTGGAAATTTTCCGGAATGGGAATTAGGTTTGCAAATAATACCGGAAGCTGATGAGCATAAATATGGTTTTGATCTGCTTGACCCAACAAAGCTTATTCCTGAAGAACTTGTTCCTGTAAAGCGCGTTGGAAAAATGACCCTCAACAGAAACCCGGATAATTTTTTCGCAGAAACAGAACAGGTTGCGTTTCACCCGGGGCATATAGTGCCGGGTATTGACTTTAGCAACGACCCTCTTTTGCAGGGCCGATTATTCTCTTATACTGATACGCAACTCATAAGGTTGGGAGGTCCCAATTTTCACGAAATTCCTATAAACCGCCCCTTGTCGCCTCTGCACAATAATCAGCGTGACGGGTACATGAGGCAGACCATAAACGCCGGTATAACAAGTTACCATCCAAATTCTATTTCAGAGGGTCATCCTCTGCAGGCAAAGGCTGCAGAAGGTGGATTTGTAAGTCATGCCGAAAGAATAGATGCAGTAAAAATCAGAGGCAGAAGCGAAAGTTTCTTTGATCACTTTAGCCAGGCAACTATGTTTTTTAACAGCCAGTCAAAACCTGAAAAGAAACACCTTATTGATGCATTTATTTTTGAATTGGGCAAAGTTGACAGAGTCTTCATAAGAGAGAGGATGGTTGGGCTGCTGACACAGGTGGATCAAACCCTGGCTGCAAAAGTAGCCGGTGGATTGGGATTACCTGTTCCAAACGCACCTGAAAAGCCCATGAATCATGGTGTCTCTCCTGATGCAAATGAGAACGATACGGAACCCATTAAGGCAAAACCAGATGTAGAAAAATCTCCGGCGTTAAGCATGGAAGGGACAATCAAAAATACAATTAAAGCAAGGAAAGTGGCTTTTCTGGTAGCGAATGGGGTAAAGGATGAGTCGTTAAAAAAAATGAAAAAAGCATTAACGGATAAGGGAGCTATGGTGAAATTAATTTCACTGAAGCTTGGTACCATTAATACTGAAGAGGGCAACCAGGTAAAGTTAGACGGAAGTTTCCTGACCGAAGCTTCAGTATTATATGATGCCGTTTATATTCCTGATGGTAAAAAAAGTATTGCAGGTTTAATGACCGAGCCCAAATCAATACACTTTGTAAATGAAGCATATAAGCATTGTAAAGCAATCGCGACAGGAGCAGATGGTGTAGCCTTTTTAAAGGAGACCTTTATAAAAGAGATTGAAGAGAAAAAACTGAATATGGAAGAGGCCGGAGTGATTACCGATGGCAATGCAGATAAGTTTATCGGATCTATTGCCAAACATCGTTTCTGGAATCGGGAAGAGTTCAGAAATGTGCCGGCATAATCAGATAGATATGTTCAAACCGGGAAATGGGGCTTAAAAACAGAGATTAGTTCCACTTACCCTGAAAATGAAGTCACATAACAGTTCATAATAAACAATTAAAAAAAAACAAAATGAAAAAAGAAAAAGCAATAGACGCGCTAAATTCACTTGTCACTATCAACAACGATAGAATAGAAGGATATGAAACGGCATCAAAAGAGACCGAAGAACCTGATCTAAAAACCCTGTTTGCACAATTCATTTCAACCAGTCAGAAATGCAGACAAGAATTGGTCAGGGAAGTAACCGCATTGGGAGGCGAGGTAGCCGAAGGTACAAAGACTTCAGGAAAATTCTTTCGTGCATGGATGGATTTTAAGGTAGCCCTCTCAGGGAAAGACCGCAAAGCAATTCTCAATTCATGCGAGTTTGGAGAAGAGAAGGCAAAGGATACATATGATGATGCATTGGAGAATGATTCGGAACATTTAACCGGGGACCACCGAAATATGATTATCAATCAAAAAGCAATGCTCAAAGGTGACCGCGATCATATTAAATCATTGCTGGATGCATTGGGAGATCATTAGATAGAGGGATGAGCAGTACCAGACAAACAAGTTGTCTGGTACTGCTCTGCTTTATAAGAATAGTAGTAAATACCAGGGCTCTATTTCTGCTTATAGTACCTTACAGCATCCTGCGAGCCCGTGATTACAGCATTCAGGGAGATATCCTCTCCTGTGGCGCGGACCATCCAGAGCTCTGGCAGCGTTTCGCCCTCCAGACATGCATTCTCAAGATTGGCGGCCAGATTATCTCCCTCAAATGCATCAGAGAGCTGCAAAACAATGACATTGGCCATATAGTAGTTATAGAGGTAATGGCTTCCGGTTATAAAATGGTTGTAGATAGCCAGTATATGCTGATCGCTGAGCCCCCCGAATATCTCTGAATAGTACTGATTCCATATACCGGTAGTGATCGAATTGACTGCATCTGACAACTCTCCGGCAGAAAAACCGGGATTGGCATACATCCATTTCCACACCTCTATCTCTGTCAGTGCCTGTCCGCCCATCTCAGCAAGATACCAGAAGGCGGCAAGCGCCAGATTATGCTTCTGCTCTTCAGGTGTAGAGGCCTTAAGTCCCAGTCCCTGAATGTTCTTGTAGGCCAGCAGCTCTGCATACCCTTCGGTTATACCTCCGGTGGGAACGCCGGCAAGCACAAAATTGTCGATATTCCGTGTTGAATAAATTCCGCATACGTTATGCCCCAGCTCATGCATTGCTACGCGGTACGATTTGTAATCGAGTCCGTCCGTACCAAACATAGTAGTGAGCAGGGCAGTATCATTCCTTAATGGTGGCTGATTTGAGTATCCGCCTGAACCAACCGGTCGTACCGAGATATGGTTTCCTATATATTCAGCTTCACCCTTCTCAAAGCCCATCCTCACCAGGATATCTCCCAGATCATTCTGCAGGGCCATCGGATCGGGATAGCGGGCTTTTGTAATTGAATCAAGCATTTCGGCCCCATAAAGGGATTGTTCCTGGAATCCGCTGTACCATAAATCAAAAGGCTGAAGTGTTCTTCCCAGACGATTTTCAATCAATTTGCCAACCTCAGCAAAAACCGGATCAGAAAGAAAATCCCTGATCAGCTTTTCAACCTCATCCGGCTTGAGATTATTATTTTCAAAGGTGCGTGTTATAACGGTGGAATTCGGTTCATAGAGAACATCTTCGGATGTCCTGTTCAGAAAGGCGCTGCGAAGGCCCGCATACCTGATCTCGCCTTCAGGTGTAAAGGGAATGGGCTCAGGACTACCTTCTTCCATCCTGTATAATTCATTTTTCCATGGATCCCACCGGGTTGTGGTATCTGTAATAAATTCTGCAGGAACAGTGCCCATTACTATGTGCTCAATCACTTTACCTGATAATATCTGTCGCTCCAGTCCTCCCGCTTTTGTATACTCCTCCTTTACATTGTCACGTATTCCCCTGTGGCTATGTAAAAATGAGCCCGCTCCTTCAGCGAAGGGGTAGGTGCCATCGGGAGAAGAGATATGATTCATCCTGAAAAAGTAGTTGTCCATATACTTTCCAAATTCTCTGACCTCATCTGCCTCCGCCCGGCTGAAACCGGGATCGGTGCGCATATGGTAGTAGTCCCCTACCCTGACCATTGCCCATTTCATCCTGTCCCATCCAGGTCCCATCTCCCGTTTTTCATCAAGCGAGTAATATGGGTAGTTGAGCTGAACAAAGTGAGCCAGCCTGCTCTCCCAGGGATCAAACCCGGGGATGCTTTCCCGGAAAAACGGATCCACCTTCACTTTTGACCTGTCTGTGAAGGCGTTTGATTCATTGATCCTGCTCCTAATCTTACTCATATGCCCCTGAAGGGTTACCAGGTTGTCACTTACACGGAGGAAATTCTCTTCA
>JAIVHO010000059.1 GCA_020201035.1 Bacteroidales bacterium | reverse complement strand
TTCCGCTTACCCTTCCCAGATTATCTGTATAGGAGCCATCGGATGCTTTGGCAATAATTACATTATTCCGGTAAATATCAACAGTGCCTGCCGCACCTGTCCAGGCCAGGTCAACATACCTGACACCCCTGACTTTATAGCCGGTGGCAGTAAGTATTATATCTCCGACACTGTTCTCCGACACTGTAACATCTTTTGAGGTTGATCCTGTTGCGCCATCATTATCAGTCACTGTTAGGCTTACCGTATAGTCACCATCTGCAGCATAGGTATGAGAGGGACTCTGTTTTGTTGAAGTGGTGCCATCGCCAAAACTCCAGTCCCAGGCTGCCAGAGTGCCATCCGAATCGCTACTTTGATCTGTGAAGTATGCGGTAAGGCCGTCAGCTGTATAAGTGAAACCGGCTGTTGGAGGATTATTGTCAACACCTCCGCTTTCGTTGTCAATGGTTACACCAAATCTTGACAGCACTACACCAATTGGATTTGCTATGGTATGTGTTGAGCTTCCGGCAAACAATAGCCCTACAGGATCATTTTTACCGTCATCAGTGACAATAAGTGAACCTGAGTCGCCTCCGGAGCTGAAAGTGCCCGGAGTAATGGTTACCTGGTTAACGAACCTTGCCAGCTTTACACAGTTGTACGGGCCTCTTGATTCGTAACATACATCAACTGTCACGTTCAGCTCGGAAATTTCTCCGAAGGTATAGCCGGTGGTACGGCCATATTTCTTCACCTTCAAACCGATAGTTGCCGTTTTTATTGTACTTGAAGGTGTTCCATAGCCGCTGGATGGTGTTGATGTTCCTACGGTGGAGGTTGTTACCAGGGCAATGGCCGCATCCATCTCATTATCTTCCGAGAAGCTTATAGGCTGGTAATCATAAAGGGTTCCTATGGCATCTCCCGGGTCTGATCCTCCGTCATAAGGACCGGGTTGAAGCACGTTATCCCCAATGGATGCGTTATTTGAATTGGCATATACATGGTTATTGCTAAGTGCAAAAACATTGCCCTGAGTGTCACTTACACGGCAACCTATTGTACCTGCAGTTATATCAGTGTGACCCGTTGATACGCCAATGGGTACCGGCCGGGGGAACCATGCGGTAGGATCATCCGCATAGGCTTTGAACATCCCGGTAACTTTTGCGATCACCGGTACTTTGTCAACGGACAGGGGAAGTGCCGTGGGCCTTTCGCCCCTGCCCACATTTTCAATGGTCACATCAGATCTCTGTTCCACTTTGGAAAGAGTGTAAACCACTATTGCCGGGTTGCCATTTTCATCAATTCCCGTTCCGGTACCAACCACTTCGGGATTCCTGAAAAATGCTCCGGTGATACGGTCCTGCAGATCCATTACCGGGAGAACCTTCTCAATAGCAATGGTTAAACCGGGCACCTGGTCCAATTGCATTGGTTCCTGTGAGGAATCATACAATTCATTACAGCCATGAATAATCAGGGCCAATAACAGAAACGCAGAAAGCCTTAAAATTGAGTTTTTCATGTTTTAGGGTTTTGGTTTGTATTAAGTTATTATATGCAAATTATGCAATTTATTTTTCAGGGCCAATTAAATTTTAATGTTCACATCACGGCAAATTATCGCTGTCGGGCTGACTTATAGCAACCGGAAAGAATAATTTAACTAAATTGTACATGGATAAAGGCATTGTATATGAAGAGAATAATCAAAGGGTCTGGTTAAACCATTTCCCAGACATTACTGAACTGTCTCCACATCGTTTAATTAAAGTCAGGTCAATCAAATATATGCATTTCCCTGAATCCCATCCCTGGAAGAGTTTGAAAATCTTATGTACCTTCGCATATAGCACAATTGTTAATTACTTCAGGAAACCCGGTGCCAGGGGCTCTCTAAATGGGGCAGGCAGGGAGCAGGACATAAATGGGGCAGGCAGGGAGCAGGACAGCTGTCAGGGTGCTAAATTTAAAAGAAACAATTTATTAAGGAGCATTAATCTTTTTCAAAGCATTAATTCAATTACGGGATGATAAATTACTCAGGGATATACACCGATCTTTACCAGTTGACCATGGCGCAGGTCTACCACCTGAAAGGAAAGAAAGATACCGGGGTTGTATTTGATTATTTTTTCAGGAAGCTTCCCTTTAAAGGGGGATATGCACTCTTTGCCGGACTGGGTGAACTGCTGGAGGTGCTCAGTGAACTGCGGTTCAGTGAAAGGGATCTTGATTATCTTCTCAGTCAGGGGTTTGACCCCGGCTTTGTTAACTATCTTTCAGAATTCAGGTTCAGTGGCAATATATACTCTTTCCGTGAAGGCGATATTATATTTCCTGTAGAGCCGGTAGTTCAGGTTGAGGCTGATATTATTGAGGCGCAGATCATAGAGACAATTCTTTTGAATATCCTTAATTTTCAGAGCCTTGTGGCAACCAAGGCAAGCAGGATAAGGAGTGCCGCCGGAGACCGTATGCTGTCAGAGTTTGGTCTGCGGAGGTCACAGGGAGCCGGTGGATACTCTGCCAGCAGGGCAGCAATTGTAGGGGGATTTGACACTACCAGTAATGTAAGGGCAGCCTGTGACTACGGTATAACGCCTGCCGGCACCATGGCCCACTCCTATATTGAGAGTTATGATGATGAACTGACAGCCTTCCGCGATTTTGCTGAGGTGCATCCTGATAAAACCATTCTGCTTATTGATACTTACAATACTCTGGCGAGCGGATTGCCGAATGCCATCAGGGTTGCCAGGGAGATGGAGGAGAAAGGCGGGAGGCTTGCTGGTGTCCGTCTCGACAGCGGTGATCTGGCGTGGCTGGCAGGAGAGTGCCGCCGAAGGCTTGATGCTGAAAAACTCGATTATGTTAAGATTGTGGTATCAAATCAGCTGGATGAGTATGTTGTTGCAAGCCTTATAGCGCAGGGCGCTCCCATTGATATCTTCGGTGTAGGGACCAGTCTGGTCACGGGAGCGCCTGAAGGAGCGCTGGATGGTGTTTATAAGCTCTCCTTTGCGGGAGGAAAGCCAAGGATTAAATTGTCAGAGAATGAGAAGAAGATAACACTGCCATATAAGAAGCAGGTGTACCGGATGATCAATGGCGCCGGAATGTTTTGCGGAGCTGACATGATTACCATACATGATGAGGTGAAGGCCGGAATGATGTTCCACCCCTGGATCGATTTCAGAAATAAGTGCGTAGAAGGTTTGCAGCAGGAGCCGTTGCTGAAAAAAGTGATGGAGAATGGTAACCGGCTGCTGCCTGAATACTCCATCAGTGATACGGCAGCCTGGAGCAGGGAGCGGCTTAAAATGCTTCCGGCGGAGTACAAAAGGTTTGAAAACCCGCATATATATAAAGTGGGGATAAGCGAAAGACTGAAGAGTGAACGGCATAGGCTGATTGCAGAACGAAAAGGTTAAATGAGATGAAAACACTTGTAATTGTTGACCCGCAGAATGACTTTATGCCGGGAGGTGCGCTTGCTGTTCCGGATGGTGATATGATTGTACCTGTGATAAATAGTATTGTGGGATCATTTGATCTGGTGGTAGCCACACAGGACTGGCACCCCCGTGGTCACAGGAGCTTTGCCTCCGGCCAACAGTGGTATAAAGGAGGAGCTTACAGATATCGGGGTAAGGATAGTGCAGAGCAGCTCTCTGATCTGAAGGCAATAGAAACCGGCAGCTTAAAAATTATGACCTGCCGGGTTTACCGCGGCAGGTCATGATATTATTATTTGCAGCTATTGCGACAACAGGCAATGATATTGAAAATTACTTCCAATTTGTCTGCAGGCCATACCATTGTTAGTTGCCGGTACGTTGCCGGCAGGTAACTATATTATGATTTGCTGGTACGTTGCCGGCAGGTAACTATATTGTGATTTACATCTGTTTTGCCTGCAGTTAATGTTATGGTGAGCAGATTACCGCAACCCGATACGGTATGAGAATTTAACCATAAAGATGTTATCTGCCTTCTTACCGGTGAAGAGGTAATTCATGTTATCTCCCAGTGAGTATGTCCCGGGTCCTCCCATATATTCTCTGGTTTGTGACCACACCAGGTAAGCCGTTGAGCCCGGAAGAAACTCCCATCTGACAACCAGATTTGAAAGCCATTCATTTGTTTTGAAGTCGGGGTCAGGAAAATCAAAGCTGTAATCACCATTGTCAACAAACCATGTTTCGTCGCTATAGCTAATCTCAGCATCATTATAGGCATGGAACCGGTCAGAGAACTCCGCTGCACCGGGATCCATTATCACCTTATAGTCTGAAAAACCAATATCACCTGAGAATGGCTGGCCCCAGTACTGCACTGTCAGATCGGGTGTAATATTATAATTAATCCTGAGTGACATGCTGATAATTTGCTGTTTTACTGTAGCAAAAATATATTGATCAGATCCGTTTAGGTTCATCTTTGAAAGATACTGAAGTTCATTGCGGGAGTTACTGTAACCAGGTGACAGAGATACCCTGAGAGTATTCATAGGACGCACGGTAAGTGAGAGGGAGTAGCGGTTGTTTGAGGAGTAGTCCTCGGCAGCCCTGTTAAAATTACCTGATAATCCCAGGTAGACTTTCTTTCTGCTGTCGGTATTGACATTGTACCATACCCTCCAGTCGTCAGGCATCTTCATCGAGGGCCCTCCCCTCAGGATGGTGGTTGATACCTGGCTGAAGCTGTAACCACCTCCGAAACCGAAGTTCCAGTTATTTTTAAACGTGCCGTTCAGGTTGCCTTCATATCCAACTCCTGCCAGGTTGCCTCCGAAGTCGAATCCGGTAAAGATATCGCTGTTGAGCCTCAGATTCCGGAAGATGCTGAATGGCTCAGTAAAGTTGTAGCCACCCCAGAGTACATTCAGCATAAGATCAGTTTCCCTCATATACCCCATATCATTAAGCTCCAGGCCCGGGCTCTTCCATATATTCATAAAGAGCCAGTTGAAATTACCGGATAGCTTGCCAAACTCGAGTTTGCCACCCTGGCCCGACAGTGATGTGCGGGTAGGGTCATACTCAAGGTGGTCAGCATCCGGTCTCTGGAAATATCGCGCTGAGGATCTCTGTGTGGCGGCAATAGCCTCTTCTGATCCGGTAACGTGGCTCATATAGAGCGATGCCCTGATCCGGTAGCTCTTATCACTGAAATACCGGGTAAAGTCGATGCCTCCTGTATAGGCACCTGAATGGAGGTTTTCCATGCCTGTATCATCAAGCCTCCTGTTGGTGGTTGTTATCATACCCCCGATAATAGTATTTCCCCTGTCAAAATCCTTCTGCACTCTTGCCAGGCTGAAGTTTGTCAGTGGTTCAATTACTTCGTTGCTTCTTCCCTCTTCGGTATCTATCTCTGCCTTCACCTCGGCGGTTACGCTCTCAAGGATTCCAATTGAGAGGCCGTTTTCCGTTTTACCGGTTATCTTGGCAGCTCCCAGAATATTGGTGAAGTTTGGGACATCTGCATATTCACCATCATCAAGTGACGGATAGCCGTGGGGTCTTCGTCCTATGCGTCGACTATAGAACAGGTTATCGTTTCCCGCACCGCCGTCACCAAGCCCTACGTTAAAGCTTGTAATACTGCTTCCTTCAATAAAGAAGGGTCTTTTTTCCTCAAAGAAGGTTTCAAAGGCAGAGAGGTTAACCTCTGACGGATCTGCCTCAACCTGACCGAAATCCGGGTTAACGGTAAGGTCGAGAGTGAGGTTGTTTGTAACTCCTATCTTGGCATCCAGTCCGAAATTGTAACCGAAAAGTTTACCCTTGGCAAAGGGGTTTCCCGGCTCGGGCTCAGAGGTCTGGTAGCTCGATTCAGCGAAAGGGAGCAGGTCAAGCTGCTTGCGGGGCTCTATCTCCTGCAGTCCGGTCATCTCTCCCATAGCATGAACCAGTCCGGATGATGTTCTGCTTATAGGTTGCCACAGACTCATCTCGTTATGCCGGTATATCTGTCGTGCCACCTCCAGTCCCCATACCTCTGATGAGTTTTTCTCAAACCGCAGCTGTGTAAATGGTATCTTCATCTCTGCTGCCCAGCCCCAGTCGTGTATCTTGGCTTTTGCCTGCCAGATGGGATCCCAGGAAGAGTCTTCGGATTCGCCGTCATTTGCCATTATCTGATCCAGACGGACACCTGAGGATGTTACTCCGAACATAAATCCTGTTCTCAGATCATGGTAGCTGTCAAAAACTATTGCAACCATATCGCCATCGTCATTATCGCGGCGCGACATCCTTACTATAATACTGTCGGGATCGTCATAGCATTTTACGGCTACATAGATATGCAGGTCGTCAAAGCGTATTTTAAATTCAGTTGGTTGAGAAGGAACCCTGCCCTCATATGGTTCAAACTGTGTAAAGTCGCCCTCCCATGCCCCGTCAGACCAGGCCGGATCATCCAGATCCCCGTCAATAACCGGAGAGGTTGCCGTCCGGGTGGTTGTGTAGAGCTTTTTGGGTATTTCCTGTGCTGCCAGTCCGCCGGAAAGTGTTAACAGCAGGATTGCTGTAAGAAGAGATTTCATAGATCAGGTTTTATGGGTTATTTATTGTAGTGACGGATAAGTGGAGGAAATGATGCAGGATTATTAAAAAAAAAAGCGCAATACCTTCGTTTTCTGAAGGCATTGCACTCATTATGCAGTATGATTGAGTTATTATCTAAGTCCGAAACGGTATGAGAATTTTACCAGGAAAACATCATGTGGTTTCTGGCCGGCAAAGAGGTTGTTTAAGTTGTCTTCCAGGATGAAATCTCCTACGGGTGAGTAGGCTGAACGGGTTTGTGACCACACCAGGAACAGGGTTGAGCCGGGAACGAACTCCCACCTCACTACGAGATTGGATAAAAATTCATCAAAGTTGAAGTTGGGATTTCTGAATGAATAGTCTCTGTTGCCATCTCCGTTCTCATCAATATTATAATTATTGCCATCCGGCGCTATCTGATTATCGTCAAACAGAGAGAATCTGGCGTTGTAGCTGTCAGCCATCGGGGTTTCAGTTATCATTTTGAAACGGGAGTAGTCTCCTGATGCAAGGTAAGGCTGTCCCCAGTACTGAATTGAAATTTCGGGTGTTAAATTGTAGTTCACGCGGAGTGACATACTTACTGTGGTTCTCTCTATGGAGCCAAAGATATATCTCTTTTCCCCTTCAAAATCCCTGGTGGTAACGTATTGCAGGTTTGTCCGTGAACCTGACCAGGAGGGAGAGAGGGAGATCCGGAGATTATCAGCAGGGCGCCAGGTTGCTGACATCCCAAGGGATTGATTCCGGGAGTGATTGTCTTCATCATCATTATACCACCTGTTTGATCCGAAGGCTGAGATTTTCAGTTTTTTTCTGTCACTGCTGTTTATGCTGTAGTTTATTCCCATTGATCCGGGAGTCTTTATGGCGGGTCCGCCCCTGAGAAGATTGTTGGAAATTCCTTCGCTGTTCCAGTTTGAGTTTATGCTGGTGCTCCAGAGATTTTTGTACTGGGTATAAATATTGATATTCCCTCCATATCCCAGATAGCTGCCCCCGAAATCGAATCTTGTCCAGTGATTTGTGTTAAACCGGATTCTGTGGAAGATACTGAATGGTTCATTGATCCTGTACTGGGACCAGAATACATTCATAATGTCATCAGCTTTTACCATATAGCCAACATCGTTTGTCTCAAAGCCCGGTGATTTCCAGAGGGTAAAGAATGAAAAGACCCATTTACCACCCATTTTGCCGATTTGAAAATTGCCTCCATGGCCCGAGAGGGATGTAAGAGTGCTGTCGGCTGTAATATAATCGGCGTCAGGCCTCTGGAAGAGATGTCTGGAAGATGTCTGGGTGTTATATATTGCATCACTGCTTCCTGTTACATGGCTGGTAGCTGCTGCCATGCTGAAGATCCAGTTACGGTTGCTGAAGTACTGTGTGAAATCGATTCCTGCCGTTGTTGCTGATCTGTGAAGGTCCAGGAGGCTGCTGCCATCGGGTATTTTATCTGATTCAAGATCTCTTCTGGTATTGGTTACCATACCTCCGATAATGGTATTTCCTTCATTAATATCTTTCTGTACTCTTCCGATAAGGTAATTGGTCAGTGGTTCAACGCTCTGGCTGGTTCTCACCCCGTTGTTGTCTATCTCTGCCAGGCTCTCCTGGGTAAGGCTTTCCACTACACCTACTGACCATCCGTTGTTTGTTTTACCTGTGATCTTGGCGGCCCCCAGTATGCGAACATTCCTTGGTGTGCGTGCATATTCATTCTCCTCAAGAACAGGCCTTCCCTGAGGTTGCCTCCCTATACGCCGTGAATAGAATAGTCCGTCATAGCTCAGGTCTCCATCGCCGATTCCGCATCTGAAGCTGGTGATATTCCGGCCTTCAATAAAGAAGGGTCTCTGTTCAGCAAAAAATGTTTCATATGCTGAAAGGTTTACCTCGCTGGGGTCGGCCTCAACCTGACCGAAATCCGGATTCACGGTAAGGTCGAGTGTCAGGTTATTGGTAAGTCCCACTTTTGCATCAAGGCCTACACTGGGTCTGAAGTCCTGTCCTGTGGCAAAAGGATTTTCTGCTTCTTTTTCATAGCTGTCATATGCAGCAACGGCATATGGTGTTATATCCAGTATTTTGCGCGGAGTCACATTCTGAAGGCCGTCAAGAATTCCAAAATTGTGTACGAGTCCGGATGCATTACGGGGTATATGCTGCCAGAAGTTTGTCTCGTTGTGCCGGTAGATATTGCGGAATACTTCCATGCCCCAAACGTCGGCAGAGTTTTTATCAAAACGGAGCTGTGTAAAGGGGATCTTCATTTCTGCTGCCCAGCCCCAGTCAAAATGAGCAGTTTTAACATGCCAGATGGGATCCCATGTCAGATCTTCGGTCATACCATCATTTGCATGTATCAGGTCCAGTTTAACACCTGAGGAACTTACAATAAAAGTAAATCCTGTACGCTTGTCATTATAGCTGTCAAATGAGATACCAGCATGATCGCCATCAACCTGGTCGCGGCGGGTTATGCGGTTGACAATGCTGTCAGGTGCCGAGTCATACGCTTTAAAGGCAACATATATAAAACTGTTGTCAAAAAGGATATTGAACTCGGTAGGCTGTGAGGATTTTCTGCCTTCAAATGGTTCAAACTGAGTGAAGTCACCTGCCCAGTTTCCGGTGTTCCATATCTCTTCATCCGGTATGCCGTCAATGACAGGAGCGGTTATTGTTTCAGTTGCCCTGTATCTCTTCTTTTCAAGCTGCTGTGCAGCAGCGGTTGCTGTAAAAATTGCAATAATCACTATTGCTGTGGTTATTTGTTTCATATCGGTTTGGTTAAAGTCATGTGAATGACGATAAGCCAGCCCTCCTGATGCAAAATTTCCGGAAAAGTTTGTTAATGAAGCGTTAAAGATTCAGCTAATCAGTGCTATACAGCTCCATGAACTGATAGCTGTTGCTGTGGAAATCAAGAAATCGTATCAGATCAGTGCGCGAAACTACTATTGAAGCAGTGTTTATATTTGGATGAAATGAGAGGCGGTCGAATTTCAGAAGCTCCCTGTCAATAAAGAGGTGTACGTGGTGTTCAGTATCATTGATCAGGCCAAACGGGGTTACCGATCCCGGCTCTACCCCCAGGTATTTTTTTAATCGCTGCGGGGAGGCAAAAGATAGTTTACCCTGACGGAGCCGCTGCTCAAGATCCCGCATATTAAGCTCTGCCATATGCTCCAGAATAACCAGGTAATGTCTGTTCCCCTTATGGTTTCTAAGGAAGATGTTCTTGCATCTTCCGGCATCTATCCCTTTCCAGTGAATGGCAGCCTCTTCAATGGTTGCCACCGGAGGATGTTCACGGTATTCAAACTCAATGCCGAGCCTTTTGAGCAGCTGGTATAATTCGGGTTGTCCTCTCATCAGTAATACATTACGCTTTTCATATGAGTTGTGCTTTCCCCGGGATTTAGGCCTGTCATAAGGGTTGTGCTTTTCACATGAGTTGTGCTTTTCCCGGGATTTACGCCTGTCATACGGGTTGTGCTTTTCATATGAGTTGTGCTTTTCCCGGGATTTAGGCCTGTCATAAGGGTTGTGCTTTTCATATGAGCTGTGCTTTTCCGGGATTTACGCCTGTCCTACGGGTTACGCTGTTACAATAGTTATTCTTATCAGAGGAGTTTGTCACTATCCCCGTTCACATCATTCGGGATATAGCCCCTGTCCTCAGGCAGATTATCTTTCAGCGATGCCTCTACAGCCAGCCTGTCACACCTCTCATTACCGGGATTTCCCGAGTGGCCCTCCACCCATATAAATTTTACATTATGTTTACGGTAAAGCGGCAGAAAGAGTCGCCACAGATCGGGGTTTTTCTTTTTGGCAAACCCCTTTTTCTCCCAGCCGAAAACCCATCCTTTGGTTACAGCATCTGCCACATATCTTGAATCGGTGTATACAGTAACATCAGACCCCTTATGCTTCAGTGCTTCCAGGGCCCTGATAACGGCAAGCAGTTCCATCCGGTTGTTGGTTGTAAGTCGATATCCTTCTGATATCTCTTTTCTGTGAGGGCCTGAGATCATAACCACTCCGAGTCCGCCCGGACCGGGATTTCCCCTCGCGGCACCGTCTGTATAGATAGTTATCTTACCTGGCATATCTTACCTGGCATTGGGAAGTACAATCCCTGTATTGGTAATAAAGAGCTTCACCGCTATTGCCAGGAGTATAATTCCGAACATCTTCCGTATGATATGCAGTCCGGCCGGTCCCAGCACTCTTTCAAATGTGGAGGTCATCCTCAGCACCATGTAAACCAGCAACATATTAAGGGTGAGAGCGATCAGGATATTAACCGTTTCATATTCAGCTTTCAGCGACAGGAGGGTAGTGATCGATCCTGCTCCTGCTATAAGGGGGAATGCGATTGGAACAATTGTACCGCCACCCGGTGAGTCATGTTTAAAGAGCTCGATGCCGAGAACCATTTCTATCCCCAGGAGCATGATAACTATAGATCCTGCTATGGCGAACGAGGAGATATCAACGCCAAAGAGTCCGAGCAGCGGATCACCGGCAAAGAAAAAGGCAATAAAGATCACAAATGCCACCAGGGTAGCCTTTCCGGATCCCACTTCACCGGCTTTAGTCTTGATATCAAGGATTATGGGAACCGATCCGAAGATATCTATAATGGCGAAAAGCACCATAAAGGCAGCCAGGATTTCAATAATGCTGAAGTTCATTACGGTAGTTTAAATTTTTTGCAAAGATACTGATGATGTGGGAGAGGATAAAAAAAAGATGCGGTTAAAATAACCGCACCTTAAATATTAGTTTACACTGCAGGTTTTCTATTCCCTTATGTCCATCTCATCTACCAGGTGACGGGCGCCGGCGTAGATATCCATAACCCAGAGAACATACCTGATATCAACATTAATACACCTCTGCAGATCCGGTTCAAAGGCTACATCGCCGCTCATGGCTTCCCAGTTGCCGTCAAAGGCAAGACCTATCAGTTCACCTCTGGCGTTGATGACCGGACTCCCGGAGTTTCCTCCCGTTATATCATTGGTTGTTAGGAAGCATACAGGAAGATGGCCTTCGGGTGCTGCATACCTGCCCCAGTTTTTTGCTTCAGCAAGTTCTATCAGCCTATCCGGAAGGTCATACTCATAATCGCCGGGTACATATTTCTCCAGAATACCTTCCATGGAAGTGTAGTGCTTATATATTACAGCATCTTTGGGCGAGTAGGGCTGTACGGTACCATAGGTTAGCCTCATTGTAAAGTTGGCATCCGGGTAGGGAACACGTGCAGGATCCATCTCACGCAGTCCGGCTATAAAGAGTCTTCTTCCCTTTTCGAGGTTTACATCAAATTCTGATGAGCTCTGCCTCAGGCTGCCTGCTAACTGCATGGTGCTTATACCGGCCTTATATGCCAGGTCTCTCTCAAGAGTCTTCAGTTTAGGAGCTGCAAGGAAAGCATTCAGTTTTTCCTGTGAGGTAAAGATGGATTTCTCAAACATATCATCAACATACCTGTCGGAATCTCCCTTGTATTTTGTTTGTATTGTTTTGATAAAATCAGGGTAGAATTTTGG
>JAIVHO010000058.1:8793-14256 GCA_020201035.1 Bacteroidales bacterium | reverse complement strand
GTACCCGGAGGGGGACTTGAACCCCCACGGCCTTACGGCCATTGGATTTTAAGTCCAACGTGTCTACCAATTCCACCATCCGGGCCTGTTATCACTATCAACGGCTTAGTATAAAATCTCTTTTAATTGAAATACTTCTCTTAAATACGGATGGTGGAATTGCCACGCTCATTCTGGCTGCTCGGGGAAAACACCCACCGGGTGTTTCCTTGTCCCTCGCCCCTACCATCCGGGCATATCATAAAATATCACCATCACCACGGTATTTTGCCGTGGTGCAAATTTATAAATATTTTTCTGATAGGAACCGGATTACAGAAAAAGTGTCAGGTTGATCCCTTTTTACATGTTATCTGATTGTATGGAAACAAACAGGCGGTTTTCATCTATCTTGCGGGGCCCCACTGAGTAAGTATGTCATTTACAAATACCAGCCGGTGTTTCCTGTATATCCACTCCTCGGTTATCACATTGCTTTTTACAGATCTTTTGATCTCAATGGGCTTACCCCAGCTGTCGCGTACCATATTATGATCAATACCCTTCCATATTTTATGTTCGAACAGGGCTCTGGCATAGCGTTCACCGTACTTCTGAACGAGTATATCGTAACGTGCCTGCTGGTATGATTCAGTTTGGTAGTTAACCTGAATATCATTTTCATCCCCTGTGCCGGATCGGTAGTCTGTTATGGGCTGCTCTTCTACAACGGGCTGACTTAAGGTCACGTTATCCATGCTGACATAGCCTTCCGTTCCTTCGTGGTTTATAAGGATATGGTTATCTTTTGATCCCAGTACTTCAAATTCCAGTCCTGCCGGCACATACATCAGCACGCTGCTGGTATTTGCCGGATCGGCCAGTAGCCTGCATACGGCATTTGTGGTTACGGTTTGCGTCTGAGCCTGTAAAAGAAGGGCAGACAGAGCAAATAGTGTGGTAACCACGGCTCTCTTAAAATATAAATTGTCTTTCATTGATCTGTTATTTTGATGTTATGCAGTAATACATTTCTACAGGCTTCAAAAACTATACCACTGACCATCCAGGTAGGATAATAGAGTGTCTGTTAAGAATTAATTTTCAGGATAAGGATTGAATTAACAGAGACCTGAACCTTATGAGACTGATATGATGATTCCCTGTCCGTCACGGACAGGTATTATACTGTTCTCTGTTCTGGAGTCATTTGCCACAAGATGGTTAAACTCCCTTATTCCGGATGTCATTTTATCATTAACTGTTGGGTCAGCAACCTTACCATCCCACAATATATTATCGGCAATAATAAATCCGCCAACCCTTACTTTACTGAAGACGGTATTGAAGTAGTCACAGTACTCACGTTTGTCACCGTCAATAAAGACAAGGTCAAACACGGGGGTGAGGGTTGGAATAATATGCAGGGCATCACCTGTGTAGCTTCTGATTTTACCTGCCATCCCGGACTTCTCAAAATATTTCCGTGTTATGCCTTCCAGTTCATCGTCTCGTTCAATGGTATAAACTGTTCCCTCAGGTTTTATGGCCATAGCCATTGAAATGGCGGAATATCCGGTATATGTTCCTATTTCGAGTACATTAAGCGGATCGGTCATTTTTATTATCATACCCAGGATAGTCCCCTGCAGGTGTCCCGAGATCATATTCGGGTTCATCACCCTGCAGTGAGTTTCGCGGTATAGCTCCGATAGCACTTCCGGTTCAGGGGTGATATGGTCAAGAATATATTTCTCAATCAGATTTTTCACTTTTCCTACCTGTATATAAGTGTTGATATTTTGTCCGGATTGAATACTTCGTTTGCAGTGTCCATAAGTTCCTGGGCTGATATCTCATCAATCTTGCGGTAGAGGGTTTCTGCTGTCTCCACCCTGTCAAAGACTATTATACTCTTGCCCATAGCAAGCATCAGGCTTTCATGATTCTCCCATCCTCTGGCCAGGTTCCCCTTCATCTGTTGCCGGGCCCTGTGCAGCTGAATTGTTCCGAGTTTGACTTCTCTCAGCTTTTTGAGTTCCTTTCCGGTGATAGCGATGCTCTTTTCAAGGGTACTGCTTTCGGTACCAAAATATACCATAAAGATTCCGGTATCCAGATAGGGATTATATGAGGATTCAACATTGTAGGCGAAACCGTTTTTCTCCCGGAGCGACAGGTTTAAGCGGGAGTTTAGTCCCTGTCCTCCCAGGATGTTGTTCAGAAGATACATTCCGATTCTCCTTTTGTCCCTGAGGTCATAGGCAATATTCCCAATTATACAGTGGTTCTGCCATGTCCCCTTATCAATCTCGAGTCGTGACGGCTGATAGCCTGTAAAAGGAATGCGCCTGTCTGTTCCGCTGCTCTCGGGAACCGCTCCAAGGTACTTCTCCGCCATCCTTGTAAGTCGGGCCGGGGAGATATTCCCCGCGGAGCAGAGTACCATCTGATCTGTGAAATAATTCTTCTCTCTGAAATCAGCTATTGAGATTCGGTTAAATTTTCTTACAGAATCACTATTACCGAGTATAGGGTGACCGATGGGTGCATCTTTGAATATCAGCTCCTCAAAATCATCAAAAATAAGCTCTGATGGTGAATCCTTGTATGAGTTTATCTCCTCCATAACAACATCCTTCTCTTTTTCAATCTCCTTCTCCGGGAAAGTTGAGTTGAACAGAATGTCGCTCAATATTTCCAGTGCAACCGGATAGTCATCTTTTAAAAAGGATGCATGAATTGCGGTCTCCTCCTTTGTTGTATAGGCATTAAGTTCTCCTCCCCGGTCTTCCAGTCTGCTGAGAATATGGTACGCCTTTCTCTTTTTTGTTCCTTTAAAGAGCATATGCTCAATAAAATGTGCCAGTCCGTGTTCCGCGGGTTCTTCATCCCGTGATCCGGCATTAATTATTATCCCGCAATGTGCCACGAGGTTTGGGATATGAATATGAACTATCCTGATTCCGTTACTTAGGGTGTGTCGAAAGAATTCCATACAATTTATTAAGGGGGCAAAATTACGCTAACAAAATGATATGGAGAAGTATTCAGGCTTAAATACGTTGGAATATTTCTAAATAACAATAAAAAGATAAATCAATTATTTGCCGGTTCAGATTTGCGGCTTATATTTGCAGTCCGAACAGAAGGTACCATAGCTCAGTAGGTAGAGCACAGGACTGAAAATCCTGGTGTCCCTGGTTCGATTCCAGGTGGTACCACAACAAAAAAGGAGGCTGTTGAGCCTCCTTTTTCTGTTTCTGCCATTCTCAGACAGGATAAAGTATGTGGGTTTGTCTACTCTCCTTCAGGGGTAAGCTTCAGATCAGCAACCTTCAGGTTACCTGCTGTAACGGTAATATCTGTTGTAAGGGTATCAAAACCGGCAGTATATGCTGAGAGATAGTAGTCTCCTGCAGGAATTCCGATTATTGAATAGAATCCTGCCTCATCAGTAAAGGCTGTAGCAACTACTGTATCCTGTGCAATCCACACCTCTGCATTTTCTAATACTACTGAGGCTGTATCGGTAACGTGTCCGGCTATCCTTCCGGCTGTTGCACTGTTTGCAACCCTGATAACAGGCTTGAAGTTGAAGCCAAGAATACCTGCAGGTGTTGCATAGTTGCCTTTCATCACAAAGGATTTCGAAAGATCGAAGTCGAGTATCAGCTCTTCAGAGAGTCCTCCTGCAATTTCGAGAGGGGGATCAATCTTAAGCTTAATCCCGGTTTGAGGGCCTGAAGGCACTTTCATTTCGTATACATCACCGTTTGTCATTACAACGCTGGCATCACCCGTATAGAGCCTGATGATTGAATGTTGCCTCAATATCGCTCAGAAGGATAAAAGGATACTGTTCATCCTCAATATCAGTCCGTCTTGCCTCAATCTTTGTTATGGTAACATTTGCCTCCGAAATCATCTCAATAGGGAATGGGGCATCAGTAAGCTTGATTACCAAGCGCCCTGAATCTGAACTTTTATCACAGCCCGTAATCAGCAAAGCTGCTATAGCGATCGCTGAAAGTAAAAATTTCCTTGTTATCATGAATAAAAGTTTTAATTAATAAATTTACACTTAATCTAATACCGTTTAATTAAGTGGTCACCCTACCTTAGCAGACAAACTAATTATTTTATTGTTTAAATTATTGATGCCGGAACATTGATTATTGATACCGGAACACTTTCTTTCCTGCTTAGCTCAGGTGCCTGAAGCGGGAAAACAATCTATTCAAATTGCTGCGGATAGATTATAAGCAGATTCTTCTCTGTCATTGGTTCCGGAAGTGCATAGGTAAAATTCCAGTGCTTATGATCGTAGGAGATTGAGTGAGGCCTTGCGCTTATCAGAATATAGAGTGGTTGCATATAGTCCTTTTCGGCGGGTTGTGGCAGTGAAAAGTCTACCGGATTATCCAGTGTTGCATTTGTAAATCTTGGCAGCTTTTTAAGTGTAGATAAAACCGCGGATCCTGTTTTAGCAGGAGCATGGAATATTATAGGGGCTGTAAGTTCATTGCTCAGGTTTCCTACAAGATTGAGCCAGTGCCTGAATCCCTTTTCCATTTCAGCATGCTCGGCAACTGAAATTCTGATCACATCTGTAGTATTTATGCTATCAGGTAGATGACCTACTATTACCGTATTTGAGGTGCCGTTGACAACACCCTCCAGCAGGTTCCCGAAAAATCTCTTCAGGTCAAAGGTACGGTGACTCCAGCCAAGGAGGATATCCGTTACTCCCAGTTCCCGGGATGCCCTGACTATAGCATTTGGAATGTTCACATCCAGACGTGTTATTCCGCGCAGTTGGATTCCTGACGCAGCAGCATGACTTGTCAGTTTATCAAGTATTGGTTTAAAATAGTTGATCCTCTTTTCCGCTTCCCTGTCATCCTTTACAATTGCCAGTGTATTAATTGCCTCAGTAGATTTGGGATTCTTCATCAGTATTGCCAGGTCTATCAGTTTTTCAATATTACCGGGATTGGCAATTGGCACGAGGAATCGGACTGTATCGGCTCTTTCAGTATCGGGTTTCTGATCTTTTTGGCTGATTGCCAGTTTCATTCCGGCCTTTTCAGTGAGATATGAACTAAAGAGTGAGGTGGCCATTATAAGGAGAATTATTGCATTGAACAGGTCTGAGCTGATAAGCTCGTATTCAAGTCCTACCAGTGCAACAACAAGGGTTGCGGCTGCCCGGGCTGTTGTAAGACCGAATATTGTGTTCATTTCATTACCTGTCAGTTTGAAGACAAGTCTGGTAAGTGCTGCTGCTATCCACTTACCTGCCAGCGCCACTGTTATCAGTACCAGTGAGTAGAGGAAGGGCCATATCCCTGTAAAAATTATCTTAAGGTCCACGATCATTCCAACACTGATAAGAAAAACGGGGATGAACAGAGTGTTCCCGACAAAGTCGAGCCGATTCATCAGCGTTGAGCTTGAAGGAATAAGCCTGTTAAGGGTAAG
>JAIVHO010000058.1:0-8658 GCA_020201035.1 Bacteroidales bacterium | reverse complement strand
AGCAGTGATCCCAGGATACCCATTGACAGTAGGTGTAATGCTGTAAAATACCCCAGTATAAAAGGGAAAGCAAAATTTGCCAGCCCAAAGAATATACCCCTGATGCTGTTCCTTTTAAATTCCGCAAACTCAATTCCCAGTCCGGCCAGAAACATTATATACAGTAGCCCTACCGTGCTGAAAAGTTCAACTATTTCGCTTTCTCCTACCAGATTGGCTGTGTTGGGGCCAATAATGATACCCATCAGTATCAAACCTACAATTGAAGGGATTCCGCTCTTTCTGAGCAGAACAGGAACCATCAGTACAATAAAGAGAATGATTGTAAATATCAGAACCGGATCAGTTACCGGCAGCGAAAATAGATTTTTGCTCTCTTCAGTCATTCTTATTGTATCTGTTCACTGCTGAAATTTCAACTGCAATAATTACAAATATAGTGAAATAGCGGTAGCTATCATATCCCTTTTGCCTGACCCGGGCACTAGATTGCCAGGATTTACGGGTTGCCTGATTTACGGATTACCCAAATTCCGATCACCGCATTACCGGATTGCCTGATAGGCTGAATTCCAGAATACCGGAATGCCGAATTGCTGATTAGCTGCATTCAGTTTTACCATATTACCAGTATACCGGACTGGCGCTTTGGAATCAGAGCAAAGTAAATATTAAGCAATGCTTATAAACAGTGAAATCTCCTCCCTGATTCACCTTCTTTTTCTTAAATTGTAACCAAATTCTATAACAACAATTCGGCTATGAAACAGGTTCACATGATTTTTAAGGTTTTAGTTGTATTTGCACTATTTTGTGTTGCGGAAGCTGATGTTTCAGCACAGGAACAACCCGTTGTTTCCGTATCAGATTATGCACGGGCTGAAAGATTTCTGCAATCGAATACAACCCCGCTGGTTTTTAATGACCGGTTTTCTCCCGAATGGATTGATAACCAAACCTTCTGGTATTATACCAATTCAAGGGAAGGGGGGCATTATAAAATAACAGATGCCGCAACCGGCAAAACGGAACCGTTATTTGACAGTAAGGATCTGGCTGGTGCATTATCTGATTTCACCGGAAAGCAAGTGGATCCTGCGAATATCTCATTAAGCAGCATAAAGGTGTCAGTCGGGGGAGACAGATTGGAATTTCTTTTTTCCGGTGAACAATATGAATGGAGCAGAACAGGCAATGCTCTTGTTAAAGCCGGAGTGAAACCTGTATATACGGGAGACCTGATGCTCTCACCTGACGGCGCAGCAGGAGTTTTTATAAGGGATTATAATCTCTGGATCAGGGATGTTACAACCGGCGAAGAGAAGCAAATGACGCATGACGGAACGAAGGATTATGGCTATGCCACAAACAATGCCGGCTGGACCAGGAGCAGCAGGCCTGTGGTCAAATGGTCTCCTGATTCGAGGAAAATTGCCACATTCAGGCATGATGGGAGGGGTGTTGGTGAGATGTACCTTACAACAACCAATGTGGGGCATCCCGTGCTTGATTCATGGAAATACCCTCTTCCGGGCGATTCACTTATCTTCCGTATTGAGAGGATGGTGATTAATACTGAAACAGGCGATATTACCTGGTTTAAAATGGATCCCGATCAGCACCGGTCAACAATAACTGATCATATTGCAGTAAGAGGAGGTCAGCTTGCCGATACCGATTGGAGCAGCGATTCACGGAGCATAGCCTTTGTCTCTGTATCAAGGGATCACAGGGAGGTGGCTCTGAGAGTGGCTGATGCTGAAACAGGGGAGGTGACAGATATACTCAGTGAAAAGGATACTATCTTTTTTGAGTCAGGATACAACACCGTGAACTGGCGATTTCTTAAAGAGTCGGATGAGATTATATGGTACTCCAGAAGGAGCGACTATGGCCATCTATACCTGTATGATCTTAAAAGCGGAAAAATGAAGAACAGCATAACGGAAGGAAGCTGGAATGTTTTGCAGGTTATGGGCGTTGACAGTGACAGAAAGGTAATCTATTTTATGGGGAACGGTCGTGAAAAGGGTGATCCCTATTATAGCTATCTCTATAGTGTGAAGTTTAGCGGAAGGGGACTGTCGCTTCTTACTCCTGATTATGCAAATCATAATGTAACCCTCTCGCCCGGATTCAAATATTTTACTGATAGCTACTCTACACCCGTGGAGCCACCGGTAGCGGTTTTAGCCAGTATTAAGGGCAAGAAAATCTATACACTTGAAAAATGCGATATAAGTCATCTTATCAGTGCAGGATGGGTTGCTCCCGTTCCATTTACTGTTAAGGCGCGCGATGGAATAACCGATCTGTATGGTCTTATGCACAGGCCATCCAATTTTGATGCGTCACGTAAATATCCCATTATTAACTATATCTACCCCGGACCACAATCGGGTAGCGTAGGCACAAGAAATTTCTCACCGGCACGCGGCGACAGGCAGGCAATTGCTGAGCTGGGCTTTATTGTGGTGGCAATAGATGCTATGGGGACGCCAATGAGATCACACTCTTTTCAGGCCGCCTATTACGGTAATATGGGGGATAACGGGTTGCCGGATCAGGTAACCGGGATGCAGCAGCTTGCTGAGAGGCATGAATGGATTGATATTGACAGAGTGGGCATATATGGTCATTCCGGAGGTGGTTTTGCTTCCACTGCAGCCATGTTCAGGTATCCCGATTTTTTCAAGGTAGCTGTCAGCAGTGCCGGCAACCATGACAACAGGAATTATGAGGATGACTGGGGTGAAAAATGGCACGGGATGCTGGAGGTTTTTCCTGATGGGTCAACCAGCTATGATAGTCAGGCCAACCAGTTGATGGCATCAAATTTAAAAGGGAAACTGCTTCTGGCTCATGGCACAATGGATTCAAACGTTCCGCCCTACAATACTCTGCTGGTGGTAAATGAACTGATAGCCGCCAATAAGGATTTTGACCTTATAATGTTTCCCAACAGGAGACATGGATTCGGTAATGAACCCTATATGATACGCAGGCGATGGGACTATTTTGTAAGGCATCTGCTTGGCGAAGAGCCTCCTGCAGGGTATGAGATAGGAGCCGGAAGGTAGAAGGATATTACTGTCAGCCTGGAGCTTAGCCTTCTGCAGGGTATGAAATAGGAGCCGGAAGGTAGAAGGATATTACTGTCAGTCTGGAGCTGAGCCTTCTGCAGGGTATGAAATAGGAGCCATAAGGTAGAAGAGTTCTCCTGTAAGCCTGGCAAAGAGTCACGCCGCAGGGTATAAAGCAGGTACCTTAAGGTAGGAGGAGAGCTCTGTCATAGAGTTATCAGGTATTCTTTAAGAAGGGAATAATCAGGCTCCATAGCTGTTGAACTTAAAGGGGAGGTACTCTCCCGGTATGTTACCGGTAGTGTCAGCCTGTCACGTATTTTCGGTGGCATTACCCCGGTGAATTTATATGGGTGTGCAGTACCCATAACTATTCCGGGACTACCATATTTTTCCAGAGCAAGTATTCCGGTTGCGGTGTGAGGGTCAGCTATATAGCCTTCCTTATCATGGAAATCAACTATTTTTTCGATAATCTCGCTGTCGCTGAATTCAAATCCGGTAACTGTGGAGTTAAGTGGTATTCCGGATTTAGTCAGGGCGGTCATCCTGACAAAGTTGGACGGGTCGCCTACATCCATTGCATTGGCAACTGTATGAACTGATTCACGGGGAGTGTAAATACCTGTTCTGAGAAATTCAGGTACGGTATTGTTTATGTTGGAGGCTGCTACAAACTGTTTGACTGGCAGCCCCATAGCTGACGCAAGCATTCCTGCGGCAATGTTTCCGTAGTTTCCGCTGGGAACCGAAAAAACAGGATAATCAGTTAATCCGCTATCCATCCATTTCAGCCAGCCATAGAAATAGTAGACCATCTGGGGTATCCATCTTCCTATATTGATTGAGTTGGCTGAAGTAATTTCCATCATCCGGTTAAGGCTCTGGTCATTGAATGCCTTTTTTACCAGCATCTGGCAATGGTCAAATGTGCCCTTAATCCTGACAGCCTTTATATTGCCTCCCCGTCCTGCAATTTGCTGCTCCTGGAATGGGCTCACCTTGCTGTCAGGATAGAGTATGACAACCCTGATACCGTTTACACCGTAAAATCCGTTGGCAACGGCACCCCCCGTATCACCTGATGTGGCAACCAGGATTGTTATCTCAGTCTGCTTTTTTGCGGCAGTAAGACCCAGTAGTCGGGCCAGAAACCCGGCTCCAAAATCCTTGAATGCCAGGGTTGGTCCGTGAAACAGTTCAACTATTCCCCTGTTGTCTGAAAACATTCTGAGTGGAATCTCAAAATTGTAGATATCATGGCATATCTCCTCCATCTGACTTACAGTACCAATATCCCCGAAGTAAGGATATAGCAGTAGGGCCGCAAGCTGATCATATGACAGATCTGACATTTCCCTTATCTCCCCGAGGGTAAGGGCGGGCAATGAAACAGGCATATAGAGGCCCCCGTCATATGGCAGTCCGGTCATGACAGCCTGCGCTGTGTCAACGGTTATTCCGGGATTATTGGTAGAAAAATATTTCAAAACAGATTTTTTTATATTACCCTTGCTCCCTCAGCAGAGATTTCAGAGATATAGATATCACATTCTGTACCTGAGTCAGTAAAGATCTTTTTTACACTTTTACCAATTCTTTTGGCTGCATCCCTTCCTGTGGATAAGGCAAAGAGAGATGGTCCCGACCCGGAGATGTTGAACCCTAATGCGCCCTCATCCATGGCTGCCTGGCGGGCATGGTCATACCCGGGAATAAGCTTTTTACGGTACGGTTCGGCAACAGCATCTGTCAGGGACCTTCCGATAAGCGCCATGTCACCGGTAATTAATCCTGTTACCAGTGCAGCGGCGTTACCAGTCTGGATGATAGTATTCTCAAGGGTTATATCTTTAGGCACCAGCCTTCTGCTTTCACTGGTTCTTATTACCAGAGCGGGGTGAATCACCGTGCACCACAGATCAGCAGGGTAAGGAATGGAGATTATATCGAGCGGATGATAGCTCCTGATAAGTGTAAAGCCGCCAAGCATGCAGGGTGCAGCATTGTCGGCATGAGCTGATCCTGTGACGAATTTTTCCCCCTCCATGGCAAAGGGGATCAGTTCTGTTGGAGAAAGGGGAGATCCGATCAGTTGATTATAGGCAATCAGTGACGCCACAGCGCTTGCTGCGCTTGACCCGATTCCGCTTCCTGGATTTATTTTTTTGTGAAATGTAATCCTGAAACCATGCATGGTTCCTGTTGCGGCCTGCATAGCCCTGAGAGAGGGGGTAACAATATTATCTTCTGGATTCTCCGGGAGAAGAGCCCCGGAAAGGTTAATGATCTCAAAAGTACCGGGTTCAGCCAGCTCCATGCTGATAATATCTCCCGCACCTCTTATTGCAAACCCCATAATATCGAATCCGCTGCCTACATTTGATACTGTTGCCGGAGCAAACACCCTTACGCTTTTATCCACCTGATCTTTTTACTTTATAGTTTAATTCGGAGAGAATGGTAATAACTCTGGCTGTAAAATCTCCCTGGATAATTATTTCTCCATCCTTGGCTGAGCCTCCTGTTCCGCACCGGGTTTTCAGCAAACGTGCAAGCTCTTCAATATCCTTATCATTACCTGAGAAACCTGTAACCAGAGTGACTGTTTTACCCTTGCGACCCTTTTTTTCAGGTCTTACCTTAAGGTTCTGCTTATCAGGGGGAAGAGTGTTTCCTTCTACCTGATCATCCCTGTTAAAGCTAAATTCAGGGTTTGTTGAGTAGACAACACCCAATCTCTTTTTCCAGTCATTATCCATTTCAGGAAGGCTATAGATAAATGTTAAAAAACAATTATATGAGAGGCCGTGGTGTTAAGACGGAATCACAAAAAGAGGGGAGAGCAATCTACCGTTATTTCAGTTTGATCAGAATAACTCCGTTACCTCCCTTTGAACCATATATTGATGCAGATGCTCCTTTCAGAATACTGATTGACTCAACGTCATTGGGAGGTATATTTGAGATATCAGCAGCCTCCATCCCATTAACAATAAAGAGAGGGTCAGTGGTGAGATTCAATGAGCCTACACCCCGTATCCTGATTCTCCTTCCTATAACCTCCACTCCCGGAACAGTTCCCTCTATCATATCATAGATCGTCTGGTATTGGGCTCTCTTTTTGTCATTGATATCTAATTTTGATACACTGGTTGTAATGTCATCTTTGGAACTATTGCCGTATCCTATATCGACAACTTCCTCTGCAGAATTAGGGTTCTGAGGCATGTCGGGAAGAATTCCTTCAAAAATAAAAGAGATGGTATCTGTTACCGTAAACTCCTTTTCAATTACACCGAGGGGCACAGAATAGACAGAAAGCGTGTTAGTGGACGGATCTGCTTTAACCCGGAAAATCCCTTTTCTATTAACAGTAGCATTTATACTTCTGCCGTCAGCCAGAATTATTACATCTGTTACCGGATTTCCTGCTCCGTCAATTACGTAGCCGGTAATCTTTACCTTCTTTTCTCTTCCCTGGGCCTGAAGCGTACCCTGAGGTACTGCCATCAGGGCAATAAGTATAATAATAATGTGTTTCATACGTTTAAAATTTTGTAAATATCAGATAATAAGTTAATTAATAATTTGAGAACGAATGGAACCGCTTCGCTCTCGCATAATATTTTTTAAACATATTCTTTTGTGATATTTATGCTTAAAAAATATCATGTCCGGTTCATAATTTTTATTTTTTTTTGTCTCAGTTTAATATAAATAATATCTGTGCCTTCTTCTACCTCCTACACTGGTTTAAACATCTTGCTGTTGATACTCCCTTAAGTATAGCAATTGATGCCGAAACTTTCCATGCTATCGCAGTATTACCCCTTAATTTAACGCTATAATCACAGTCAAATAGCTGCAAACGGCTTCGTTTATTCATTTAATGATGCTAAATTAGATCATTATTTGATAACTATGATAATACTTATATGGAAAAGAGTATCAAAAAGGGTACCATAATTACCCTGGCCGCGCCGGAGAGTTCTGAAATTATGAGTGATGCCGGTTTTGACTGGGTATTAATTGATATGGAGCACTCATCAATGTCCATTTCTGACGTGGAGGGGCACCTGAGAGCGCTTGGGCCAGGTGTAACTTCTATTGTACGCGTTCCGGCCAATGATGATGTCTGGATTAAAAGAGTGCTTGATACTGGTTGTGATGGGATTATGGTTCCCATGGTTAAGAATGCAGATGAAGCAAGAAGGGCTGTCTCTGCTTCCTTTTATCCTCCGCGGGGGATACGCAGTGTAGGGATCACCAGGGCACACCGGTTTGGTACCCGTTTCTCAGAATACCTGGTGAAGGATAGCGCCGGCATTGAACTTCTTCTTCAGATTGAGCATATTGATTCAGTCAGGAATATTCAAGGTATTGCAGGAACTGAGGGACTGACGGGGTTGTTTATTGGTCCGTATGATCTCTCTGCAAGCATGGGGATGGCTGGCAAAGTTAAAGATAAAAGGGTTGTGGCAGCGATTGAAGCTGTTGTAGAGGAGTGTAATTCAAAATCTATTCCATGGGGGATCTTCGGGGCAGACCCTGATGCCTTAAAAGGGTGGATTGAAAAAGGTGCCACGTGGGTGCTGTGCGGAATTGATTCGGTGATGCTCTCGGCAAGGGCCAGGGAAGTGATAAAATCACTTAAATCATGATTCCCGGTATTCTTTAATTCCGGCGCTCCATAATCCTTTGAAAGTTGGCATTTCCCCGTGCAATCTTCACTCCCCTGTGATAGTTCCCATGACCTTGTGAAATTCTTTGTTTCACTCAGTTTGCAACTTTTTTACTCATAACCACACTGCGGTAGTTTGTTGTTTTCCAATTGACATATTCTATAAACCGGAATCCTCTTTTAAGGTGATAATCTATTACTTCCTTTGCATGCTCTGAGGTATCACAGGCCAGCTCTTTTGCGCCTGTAACTGCTGCCAGATACTCTCCTGTCTGCATCAATTGTGATCCTATTCCCTTTGATTGCAGGTCGGGGTCAACGGCAAACTGATTTGACTTGCAAACGTCACGGCGGTTAAACCATGGTGAACCCTTTGTCCTCCATGGGGGTTTAATGGTCAGGGTTCCTACTATCTTTTCATCAAGGAGGGCAATAATACAGTATGATTTGCGGATTCTCTTTATGGTTGTTTCTGAATCCTGTGATGCTCCCATATAGTTAAGGCCCTTTTCTTTGTGCACGGAGAAGGCCTTGTTTATTAGATCTGTCAGTTCCTCCAGAGAGTCGGAAGGTGAAAAATAGCGGTAAATAATGCCATTATATTCCCGGTAAATATCAGGCTTTTTACCAAGTAGCCTGTAGAGAAAGAATATTCTGGCCCTGTCAGATATAAGGGTTAACATCATAACTGAGATTTTTTGATATGTTCAAAAGTATTACTTTTAAGCCATATTTTAACAATATGAGATGATTGAAGATGCACTGTTTTTGCTGGCCGGCAGAGGGCGGCGTCTCGGGGAGATGGGGAATGATCTTCCCAAATGTCTGGTTTCAGTAGGGGGAATACCGATGCTTCAGCGGATGCTTTTGCAGTTGAAGGCGAGGGGTTGC
>JAIVHO010000035.1 GCA_020201035.1 Bacteroidales bacterium | reverse complement strand
CTGGTAAGCTATGTGTGGGCAGGCATAGGGTGTACCTTTTCGGTGGTTATCCTGTTTACCCTCTTCTGGGAGAGGTTTCACGGCAGGGCGGCGCTGGTGACCATAGTGACCGGACTCCTGTTCACGGTTTTCTGGATAAGCGGTGGCTTTGAGCAGCACTACAGGGTGACCTCCGCAAAGACGCTATTTCTGGTTGAGCAGGGGGTGCTGGAGCAGCATGAGGCCTCGCTGTATGATGAGATGGAGGGGAGGAAGTATATCAGCGCATCAGCTTTTGAGAGTGATCTGCTGGAGCTGCTAGGCGAAGAGAGTACAGGTCCTGGTGTGCAACCGGGTGAATCGGTTCGTGAGAGGCTGCCGGCAATGGTAAGCAGTTACACGGAAAAGGGGATACCGGCCCGACTTCTTACCTTTTTTGTTGCCCTTGGCGTTGCCATTGCGTCAACCTTTTTACTTAAAAAAAGAGAGCACAAGGTAATATAGGATGCAGATTTGAAAATCCGGCAAATCCTTATAACTTTACATATAGTAATTATTCATTTACCAGGTCCGTAAACAATAAGCATCAGAGTATGGAAAAGGAAAAAGAGAAAATCGTGGTTCCGTGGGATTTCTCCCCGGTAGCTGAGAATGCACTTTTACATGCGGTAAAGATTTCACGTATGGTAAACAATATTGTTGTTCTGATCCATATCATTGACAGGGGGATCAAAACAGCTGAATACAGGGCAAAGGAGGAAAAGCTCAAGCTTATTTGCGAGGAGTCGGAACGCAGGTATGATATCGGGTTTGAATATGTGATGGTGCCCGGGAGTATTTTCAATGCCATTGCCGAGTATGTGAATGATAATGAGGCCAGTCTGGTGGTGATGGGTACGCACGGACTTAAGGGTATGCAGAAGCTTACCGGCAGCTGGGCGCTGAAGGTACTGGTGCGTTCAAAGGTGCCGTTTATCGTTGTACAGGATCCGCCACGGAACATGGAAAAGTACAGTGATCTGGTGTTCCCTGTTGATTTCAGGCAGGAGAACAAGGAGAAGCTGAGGATGGCTATATTCATGGGGAAGTATTTTGAATCAAAGGTGCATATACTGAAGGCTGTTCCGGGCGACAAGAGTCTGCTCAAGAAGACTAATATCAATCTCAATTTCGCGATTAAGTTTCTGATGCAGAATAATATTGAGTACCAGATCCATGAGCTGCCAAAGGGGAGCCTTGCAAAGCAGACCATCGAGTTTGCCAATGAGCTGAAGGCCGACCTGATACTTATTATGACCACCAAGAATATCACCATGGCGGATTATATGCTGGGGGCACAGGAGCAGTATATTATAGCAAACAGCTCAAAGATCCCTGTCTGCTGTATCAATCCGCGGGCCAGCTTTGCCAAGGTGTCGCAGTTTATGTACGGATAGCAATAACTCACAGTATACCGGGATCCCTTGATAAGAAATCTTTTACAGGGAACCCCTTGATAAGAACTTTTTGACCGGGACTTCATTATTGAGACGTTCTTAAAAGAACTCTTTAGAGATTTCCTTGTTGAGAGTCCCTTAATGAGAGCGCCTTATCAGAACCTCATATTGAAAACCCCCGGTAATATGTTACCCGGGGTTTTCCGGTTTTGGCACCTATGGCAAGCCTCTTTCTCTTTCTGCTTCCGGCTTGCTCCCCGGTAGTCTTCCGGTTTTGGCACCTATGGCAAGCCTCTTCCTCTTTCTGCTCTGATTGTGATAAAATATCCTTATTTTTGTCAGGTAAAAAACGGAAAACGAGTAAGAGAGAGTTATGCAAAGAGAAAAAGTGAAGCAGGTACTGGCATCAGAGTCCGGGCGTGAGGTGTTGGTAAAGGGATGGGTAAGGACACGCAGGGGTAACAAAAATATCTCCTTTATTGCGCTTAATGACGGATCAACGATTGACAATATACAGGTGGTTGCCGACAACGGCTCCTTTGACGCGGAGATGATGAAGGGTGTTACCACGGGCAGTGCCATAGGTGTTCGCGGCAGTCTTGTGGAGTCACAGGGAAAGGGGCAGTCAGTGGAGATTATTGCCGGGGAGATTATTCTTTATGGCACCGCCGATCCTGAGAAGTATCCGCTTCAGAAAAAGGGTCACTCGATGGAGTTTCTGAGGGATATTGCCCACCTGAGGTTCAGGACCAACACTTTCGGGGCAGTAATGAGGATACGTCATGCCATGGCATATGCTGTGCATCACTATTTTAACACCAAAGGATACTATCACCTGCATACACCCATTATTACCGGCAGCGATGCCGAGGGAGCGGGTGAGATGTTCTCCGTTACCACCCTTGACCTGGCCAATATGCCCAAAGGGAAAGATGGTAAGGTGGATTTCAGTTCCGACTTTTTCGGAAAGCATACCAAGCTGACTGTATCAGGGCAGCTGGAGGGTGAACTGGGGGCCCTCGCCCTTGGAGAGATATATACATTTGGTCCTACCTTCAGGGCTGAGAACTCAAATACCCCAAGGCATCTGGCGGAGTTCTGGATGATAGAGCCCGAGATGGCCTTTTATGATATCAATGATAATATGGATCTGGCAGAGGATTTTACCAGGTACCTGATAAGATATGCCCTTGATAACTGCTCCGCTGATCTCGCTTTTCTGAATGAGATGGTTGATAAGGATTTGCTGGAGCGACTCCGTTTTGTGGCCGATAATGATTTTATCCGTACCACCTACACCGCGGCAGTGGAGATACTGGAGAAGAGTGACAGGAAGTGGGAGTTTCCTGTTGGGTGGGGACGCGACCTGCAGGCTGAGCATGAGAGGTACCTTGTTGAGGAGCATTTTAAAAGGCCCGTTATACTGACCGATTACCCCAGGGATATCAAGGCTTTCTATATGAAGCAGAATGATGATGGTAAAACGGTCAGGGGAATGGATGTTCTCTTCCCGCGGATAGGTGAGATAATAGGCGGATCACAGCGTGAGGAGGTGATGGAGAAGCTGGAAGAGAGGATGGAAGAGATGGGTATACCGGCGGAGGAGATGTGGTGGTACCTTGATACCCGGAGGTTTGGTACAGCACCCCACAGTGGTTTTGGTCTTGGATTTGAACGACTTATTCTCTTTGTAACGGGAATGTCAAATATAAGGGATGTGATTCCTTTCCCCCGCACCCCGCGTAATGCTGAATTTTAAAAACATAGATGCTTAAGCAGACTCTGACACAGAAGCAGTTACAGAAACTGTCGCCGCAGCAGATACAGATGATCAAGCTGCTGGAGATACCTGCTATGCAGCTTGAGCAGCGGATAAAGAAGGAGATTGAGGAGAATCCTGCCCTGGAGGAGGGTGAAGAGCAGGAGCACTCTGCTGATGAGCAGGAGGAGGAGGTGTTTGAAGAGGCTGATCAGGATGAATTTTCGATTGAAGACTACCTTGAGGATAACGATATTCCGGAATACAGACTTCAGGCGCAGAATTACAGCAGGGATGATGAGCGCAGGGATGAGATACCGTTCTCGGGCGGATCATCCTTTCACGAGATGCTGGATGCACAGATGGGCCTTAGGGTGCTTACTGATAAGCAAAAGGTGATAGCCGAGTATATTATCGGCAATATTGATGAGGATGGTTACCTTCGGAGGGAGGTTGAGAATATAGTTGATGATATGGCCTTCACCCAGAATATGATTGTTTCGGTGGAGGAGATTGAGGAGGTGCTTGCTGTAGTTCATGATCTTGAGCCTGCAGGGGTTGGTGCACGTAACCTGAGGGAGTCATTGTTGCTGCAGATCAGGCGGAAGGATCTGAGTGATCCGGTAACGGCGATGGCTGAACGCATTCTGGATAAATATTTTGAGGAGTTCACCAGAAAGCATTACGAAAAGATTGAGTCACGACTGGAGATAGATGAGGAGGATATGAAGGATGCCCTGGATGAGATACTCAGGCTTAATCCCAAGCCCGGAGGCTCTTTCCACGATCCGATGAACAGATCCAACCCTCATGTGGTACCCGATTTCGCCCTTGAGGAAAGGGATGGAGAGCTGGATGTTACCCTTAACAGCCGCAATCTGCCCGAGCTGAGGGTAAGCAGAACCTATTCAGAGATGCTTGAGGCCTATGTGAGGGATAAGGAAAAGACCAGAACACAGAAGGATGCTGTAGCCTTTGTAAAGCAGAAGCTTGACAGTGCCAGGTGGTTTATTGATGCCATGCGTCAGCGGCAGAATACCCTTCTTGTTACCATGAATGCCATACTGGAATACCAGTATGACTATTTCCTGGAGGGAGATGAGACAAAGCTTCGACCAATGATACTTAAGGATATAGCTGAGGTTACAGGCCTTGATATATCCACCATATCAAGGGTTGCCAACAGCAAATATATACAGACCCATTTCGGGGTGATACCCCTTAAGTACTTCTTCTCCGAAGGGATGCAGACCGACAGTGGTGAGGAGGTGTCAACACGCGAGATCAAGTCTATTCTGCAGGAGTGCATTACGGCAGAGGATAAGCGCAAGCCGCTTACCGATGAAAAGCTTACTGAGATACTACAGGAAAAGGGGTACCAGATAGCACGGCGTACCGTAGCCAAATACAGGGAACAGTTAAATATTCCGGTAGCCCGGATGAGGAAGGAGATTTAATGAACCAAACCGAAAAGAGAGAACCGCTAAGGCTTATATCACAGGTTGTATCCATACTGTTTCACCCGGTGTTTATGCCTCTGTATGGTCTTCTGATAATATTTTTTGCTCCCACCATCTTTATATATATCCCGGGCAATATCAAAAGGGTTCTCTTTATGCTGGTGCTGATCAATATGATGGTGGTACCCCTTGCCATGCTGCCGCTGTTCAGATACCGTAATATTATCTCCTCCTATTCACTTACTGATGCAGGAGAGAGGGTGATGCCTCTGGCACTGGGACTTCTGATGTATATACTTACAACCATCATCTTTTTCTCCTACCAGATACCTGCACTTATAAAATCCTTTATTCTTGCCGCATCCGTTGTAGTTTTTATTTTGCTGATGGTGACCCTGATATGGAAAATATCGATTCATTCGGCCGGCATGGGCGGATTGCTTGCCACGGTGATGGCTCTCTCGGTAAGGATGGGAGCTCCGCTTACTGTATGGCTGGCAGCGCTGATACTGCTCTCGGGAGTAGTGATGGCTTCAAGGCTTTACCTGGGGGCTCATAAGCCCGGACAGGTCTACTGGGGCTTTGTGGCCGGATTTCTCCCTTTTATGATTATTCTGCTCTTTTTAGGTTAGAAGAGCATTGCAGTAGACTGAATATCCTCTGAAAAAACAGATTTTCTGCTTAATGATATATGTCATTTTATTAAAATAGTTGTACATTACCTTTATATTCGGGATTTTAGACATCCAAAGGAAAAATATTTTATGGTTGACAGAATAACACCGGATCCATATCCCTGGAAAAGGGAGTACGAGTCAGACAACAGGCTTTACGATGCCCAGACACGTAAATTTCTTGAGATAATCAATATGATGAAGGAGCTGGTTGCCACTGGTGTTGATAAGGAGGGTATCTCCAGGGTCTTCTTTCAGTTGATCTACTATTTCGAGGAGTATATGCTCAGGGAGGAGATTTATCTTACCGAGCTGGGGTACGACAATCTGGAGGCGCACAAGGGCGACCACCGGGATTTTACAAAGAGGATCATCGCTTTCAGGGAGGGCTTTGAAAAGGGAGAGAAGGGCTTTGAAAAGGAGATGTACCTTTATCTTGAAAAGTGGTTTGATGAGCATATGATGATCTATGACCGCAAGGCTGCCAACTTTATATTGGAGAGGCAGTAGGTTGTTACATTAACCTCCTGAGGGTTACATCCCTGGTGAGGTGCGGTTTTTCAAGGTCTATATTTTCAAGAAGCAGCAGTCCGGGTCTCTTACCCACTTCTATTGTACCCAGTTTTTTATCCATGCCAAGAGCTTCAGCACCGTTGGCAGTTGCCCATTTCACCAGTTCGGAGAGGGGAATTGAGGGATGCAGTGCAGCTATTTCCTTCATCTCTTCAAGAATGCTGAGTGTGCTGTTGGATGCAAGAGAGTCGGTTCCCAGTACAATGGCTGCTCCATGCTGTCTCAGCTTCTCTACCGGAGGTGCGGCATCCTCAATATAGCGGTTTGAGAGCGGACAGAGGCACCACCATATATTATCGCGTTGCATAGCCCTTTCAATGTCATTCTCTTCAGCTGCTGTGTTGTGAATAAGCAACAGGTTGCCGGAAGGGGTAACAAGAGAGAGAACCGTCTCGGTATGGTTCCTGGCTCTCTGCTCCATCATCTCACGGGTAATACCCATTGCTATATATGAATCAGCAAGCGGGCCGGAGGCGCTCTTCATCATCTCCTTCTCGGCAGGCGATTCCATAAAATGTATTGAGGTAACCCTGTTCCCGCGGGTGAGATCCTTAACCTTCCTCAGGAGTGGCAGGGAGAGGCTGTACAGGGAGTGTGGCGTTATATACCATGGTGTTGACCATTTTGCAGCTTCTGATGCCAGGGATTCGATTTCGGCAATGCGCCTGTTGGCTCCCTCAGGGTTTGTTCCAAAAATCTCAAGCAGGCTGATATAATCTATTTTACTGTTCTCCTTTATCTCAAAGGTGGAGGAACTGTTGCATATATCTGCGCAGCCATTGATTCCGGCATCGTACATATCACGGTCGGCCTCCAGTGAAGCCCGGGCTGCTGTGCCGGTAAACTGGTTACGCTCTTCCCTGACATGCTGAATAAACCGGGGCAGGTCTGTTGAGGGGGGGATTGCCCCTTTCATTGATGACAGTTCCAGGTGGCAGTGACAATTTATAAATCCCGGGATAATGATGCCGTTATAAAATGGGGTGTGTCCGGTCTCCCTTAGTTCACCACCGGTATTGGTAATGCCTGTAATGGTACCATCACCGGTGGTAGTAATAATCCCCCTTTTAAGGGTTGTACCCGTTCCTGTTATTATATACTGGGCTGAGAACCGTTTCATCCGGTGGGGAATTTTTGTGGTTTGTTGAGGTTTGTTGAGGTTTGTTGAGGTTTGTTGAGGTTTGTTGAGGTTTGTTGAGGTTTGTTGAGGTTTGATTAAGGGACTTTAAATGTCAGAGGGACTTTGTTTAAATTAAAAGGGATCATCCGGAGGTATATCCTCAAGGATAAATTTCTCCCTTTCAATATATGTGACTGATATATTTGATATCTGGCCATGCTTCTCCCAGTGACCCGGTTTATCGGTATGGTTAAAAAGGTATCCCCTGAGATGGGTTGCCAGGGTATCTTCCATCTCTTTTGAAAGGGTGAACAGTTTTGATCTGCCTGTTTTGGCGAGTCCTACAGTGTCCCATGGTTCAATATGTCCCTCCTCAGAGCCGTCATCATACCAGTACCACATACTGATATGCGGATTATCTGTCTGGTCATCCTCATACAGCAATATCCGGGCTTTAAGTATATACTGCCCCGGTTTGTCAAGTGGTATATCTAACTCCACCTTTGCGTTTACCCCTTCATTGGGGAGCGAGTAGTTGTTCTTTCCGGTATAATGGTTTTTGTTTATGCCGGTACGTTCCTCCTCCCTTGCTTTCTGGTTGTCAGCCTCCAGCTTTGACAGGTTTACCAGTACATCTTCATACACTGCTTCCATTGTTTTTGGTTTATGGAGGAAAAGGTATTCGATGGTCTCGTCAAACTGGCTCTTTGTAAATCCGTGAAGGGTAATGATATCCATATAGTTTTCAATGGAGTCCTTACTCTCATGAACCTTTCTTATGGCCGGATTGTTCAGGAGTCCGTCTGCAAGATACATCTCCGTAAGTATTGTGGTAAGATCACTGCGGGAGATCATACCGGAGGGTTTTGGCTCCTTTTCACGGTTAAAGCATCCGGTCGTGAGAAGGGGTATTATGATAAGCAGGGTTACCACCAGATTGATAACTGCTCTGTGGGTTTTTGTTATCATGTGTGAGAGAGGTATTTACGTGACAAATATCTTACAGGATACCATGCGGCCCAGTAACCGATCAGCAGCACGGTGGCCATGACCATCAGCAGGTCATTAAGCTTCACCACAACAGGGTATGAATCTATAATAAGGGTATCCCCCTGCAGTTTAACCAGGCCGAACTCCTGCTGCAGCCAGCAGATAAGTACTCCCAGTATCATTCCGGTTGCAGCTCCCAGCAGTGAGATCATCCATCCTTCAATAAGAAAGATTCTTTTTATCAGTTTATTGCCTGCACCCAGGCTCTGCAATATGCCGATATCCCTCTTTTTCTCTATTATCAGCATTGTAAGTGATCCGATGATATTGAACGAGGCGATAAGCAGAATAAATGCCAGGATAATAAAAATTGCCAGTCTTTCGGAGCGCATTACCTTGTAGAACAACTCGTGTTGCTGGTAGCTGTTTTTTATGGTAAAACCGGGTCCGAAGAGATCTGTCACACTCTTCTGCACACTCTCAATGTAATCACCGGAGGTTACCTTTACCTCTATGGCGCTCACCTCGGTGGTATAGTCGAGGAGATTCCGCATCATATCGATTGGCACAAAAATATACTTTGAATCAAACTCCTGTTCTATGCTGAATATCCCCGACGGGAATATGTACTCTCTTTTAAAGGCATTGGCGGTGGAGATTGATGAGGCGCTTCCTGTGCGGCGGGGTAAATAAATATTGATGGGGGATAGGAAGTTGAGTCCTATTCCGAGGTAGTTGGCCACACCCTGTCCTACCACTGCATAGCTGCGGCCTGTTTCTGAGCGGAGGATAAACTCCCCGTCCCACATAACCGAGTCAAGGCCTGTGATGTGGCTGTATGACTCCTCCACTCCTTTTACCGTGGCTATATACTGGCTCTCTTCGTAGGTAAGCAGTGCGTTCTCCTCCAGCACCATTGACCATACCTCCACTCCGGGAATGGCTTTTAATCCTTCAAGCTGTGCGGCGGAAGGGGTGAACACCTTGCCCTCACTGACTGTAATCTCAATATCAGGATCGAAGGTGCCAAATATGGTTTTTACCATCTCCTCCAGTCCGTTGAAGACGGAGAGGATAATCACCAGCGCCATGGTTCCGGTTGTAACACCTGCCACCGATATGCCGGAGATAATATTAATGGCATTCCTCGATTTTTTTGCGAAGAGGTACCTGCGGGCGATATATAGCGGCAGTTTCACCTTGTCTGATCTTTTTTTGCTATTACCAGCAGACCTGTTCCCCTGCGGTGACGTATAATGGTATCTGCATAATTGAGGATCAGTGACGGGATTATCACCAGCATATACCATGGCAGCAGCAGCGGAGCTGTAAGCCAGGACAAGTTAAGAAGGGTAACCGGAATTTTCATTGTCAGCTTCCAGGCTATACCTCCTGGGATGCCGTATGTATATCGCGGGGTGACGGATGCAAATCCTGCCTCTGAAAGTTTACCGCTAATCTCTGTGATGCTGTATCCGTCGCGCACATGTTCCTCTATAAAGGAGTGATCACCTTCATGGTGCACATCTGATCCTCCCTGGTCCGATGGGGTTGATATTATCAGCCATCCTCCCGGAAGCAACGAGCTGAAGAGGTTTCTGAATACGGTACGGTCATCCTCAATATGTTCCATTACATCAACAGAGAGGATAAGGTTGTAGGTGTCAGGTCTATTGAATTGAGTAAGGTCAGCGGTCTCAAAGGAGACGGCGGTGCCGGCACCGGCCTTTTGAAAGAATGCGGTGCAGTCGGATCGCTGCTCCTCCTTCAGGTCAACCCCGGTGATTTTCCATTCCGGATTTTGGCGATGGATACGCCACACGTACTGTCCGAATCCTGAGCCTGCATCCAGAACTGAGATCTCACTGTTCCTGTTCTCTTCCGCAAACCGGCGGACGGCTTTTCTGACGTGCCATGTGCGCAGCAGCAGTGTGTCAAGCAACCTGTAAAAAAGCACCCTCAGCCATACTGATGATCCCACCACTCTGCCGATTTTTTCCTTTACCGGATCATACCTCATCTCTATTCCGGTTTGAGGAGTGAGTCAATCTTATCAATATAGTCGAGGCTGTCATCAATAAAAAAGGCGAGTTCCGGTATTATCCGCAACTGGTTTTTCACCTTCAGTCCGAGGGCATGACGAATCCTGGATCTCTTGTCAGTAACCGCATCAAGGTTCTCTTCAGCCTCCCCGGAAGGAAAAAAGGAGAGGTAGACCCTTGCCACCGAGAGATCAGGGCTCACCCTTACCGTTGTTACCGTCACCATGGTGCCGTGAATAATCTCAGGTCCCATGGCACGGAAAATTTCTGCCAGCTCCTTCTGTATGAGCCTTGATATTTTTTTTTGTCTTGTTGAATCCATTTCAATATGTTGTAAACAATACAAAGATAAGGAATAAGGATGAGATTGCCTTCCGGGACCACCGCAGGATAAAAGGGATGTTAACCTTTATGGATGGAGGAGTTAATGGCGTGGGAGGTTTGCAAAAAAACAGTTAAGTTTGCAGATAATAATTTAACAGGGGAAACTTTTTAAAAAGGCGCAATGGAAACAGTAGTCAGCGGGATCAGGTCAACGGGGAATCTTCACCTTGGAAACTATTTCGGTATGGTGCGGAATGCAGTGAAGATGCAGCAGGAGAGTAACTGCTTTTTCTTTATTGCCGATTACCATTCACTTACCACCCATCCCAATCCGGCCGATATGCATTCCAATATCAGGCAGATACTTGCCGAGTACCTGGCCTGCGGGATAGACCCGGAGGTTGCCACCCTTTTTATCCAGAGTGATGTACCTGAGGTTTGTGAACTCTACCTTATACTGAATATGAATGCCTACAAGGGAGAGCTGGAAAGAACAGCTTCTTTCAAGGAGAAGGTTCGCCGGCAGCCTGATAATATAAATGCGGGACTGCTGACCTATCCCGTTCTGATGGCGGCTGATATAATTATTCACAGGGCTCACAAGGTCCCGGTGGGTAAGGATCAGGAGCAGCATCTGGAGATGACCCGTCGCTTTGCCCGCAGGTTTAATACCATGTATAACGTTGAATATTTTCCCGAGCCCGATGCCTATAATTTCGGGGAGCAGCTTATTAAGATCCCCGGTCTGGACGGTACCGGCAAGATGGGCAAGAGTGAGGGTAATGGTATTTTTCTTACAGATCCACCGGCAGAGATCAGAAAGAAGGTGATGCGTGCCGTAACAGACAGCGGTCCAACACGTCGTAACCAGAAACCCTCTCCCGGCACCGCCAACCTCTTTGCACTGATGGAGATTCTTTCCGATCCCTCTTCTGTCGATTATTTCAGGGAGAAGCATGCCTCATGTGAGATCAGGTACGGAGATATGAAGAAGCAGCTTGCTGAGGATATTATCTCTTTCACAACACCTGTCAGGGAGAGGATTGAATCTATACTGGCTGATCCGGGTTACCTGCGCAGGGTCGTGGATTCCGGGGCTGAAAAGGCCCGGGAGAGTGCTTCCCGTACAATAAGGGAGGTAAGGGAGATTATAGGGTACAGGCAGTTCTGACACTGACGGATTTAACCACAGGTTTCTAAAAAGTAAAAGCCAGGTAAGTGTTTACCTGGCTGCTCTTACTTAAGAGGTATATAATTGAGATTGCCTTATCATGTAATAAACAAAATGTGTGCCAAACAAGCTGAATCCGGGTAAAAAACGGAGATCATCACTATTTAATTACAGGAGAAATACCGGGATAACACCGGGAAATCATCCCTCCGTGGGGCGGGTGAATGTTGAGTGGAGGGTGAATACCGATAAGCTATGATTGTGGAAAAAGAAGAAAGGAAAAATGAAAGGCGGCTGCAAACCCTAACAACCAGACTGTCGAATGGAAATGAATGGACTGAGAATCCATATATAGAAATAAACCTAACTTTTGTAAAGAACCATTAGCCGCCTTTCAATTTTACTGTTTCTGTATGATCTTAGTGAGTCAATCTTTACAGTAATATTATGATGTAAAAATATATATGATCAGTGTTAAAACAACACTCCCTATGATGATTTTACTCACCCGGGCAAATGATATAACATATCTATAAAAGGTGATACAGAACACTATTAATTACTGTTGATATTCTCCTCAGAGAATATGTTTCTGCTGTTGCCTCCTCTCCAGCGGGTTACCTTTCTGGAAGCAACATCATATCTGTCGCCCTCCCTCAGCAGGAAGAAGTGACCTCCGTTTGTCAGTGGATATTCTGCGGCACTGTTTTCATCCCAGCGATTATAGTCATACACAGCAACAAATGATTCACCCAGTACTTCGAATTCATTACCCTGGACAATGATGGCTGTATTTTCGTCCAGACCGATGCCCAGCAGAGAAGGATATTTTTGTATCACTTCAACCAGATCATGCTGTCTGTTTCTGACAAGCAGGTGCTGATCTATTGCTGTATTTTTCATATAGCCGAATCCTTCAACATGGTCGCCCATCATAATGGTATTACCTTCAGTATCGCCCCTCACAAGGTAATCTCCCTGTATTGTTGCCCCGGCACTGCTGCCTCCTATAACGCCTCCTCTTTCGAGCACCCGGTTAATTACGGTTTCGGTGATTGTACCTCCGTATGCATCAACCAGACGCCATTGCCTGCCTCCGTTAAACCATACGCCTGTAGCGTTACTGAAGGGTTCAGCAAACTCCTCAGTGTCTGCGACCTCGGGGTCATAGGTGTGTGCCATTGTAACAGAGGCTGCTCCGGCGGTTTTGAATGGGGCAGTTACCCTTTCGCTGTCAAAATCTTCTGCGCCGGAGGCAGTAGGTATAACAACTATCCTTGCTTCCGGACCTCCTGCAAGTTCAATAAACCTGTTGATTATTGCGGTGTCCTGCATGGCTCCTCCGACAATTACCAGTGAACCGTTCGATGGTCCTGTTGAGTTATATGTTACAGGGTTGTTTTCCCCGGTAGTGCCGTTGCATGAAATAAGGGCAGTGGAGATAAGGATAATAAGTGACAGATTGAGTGCAGATAGTTTCATCAGGTTTAAATTTTCGGATTATTTTACCAAGATATCAAAAATTGTGAAATATCTGGTTTTAGTCATTATTATAGCTCATATTGGGATGATCGCACTGATTTTCCGATTCTGGCTCCTGTTTAAGAGGAGCATGATTATTCCGTTATGGTATTCTCCGAAAGGGAAAAATCAAGAATGAGAAAATTCAGATGTGCCTCCCTTATCAGATTTTTATTCTTAGGGAGACTATAAAATTGCGCCCCGGTGATACTATTCCGGAGGAGTAGGGGCGGTATCGGTGGTCAAGTAAATTCTCTATCCCGGCATTGATTATCCCGAAATTTCCCACCTGGTAAGATGTCATCAGGTTAATGGTATACCATGCCGGACAATAGGGCTTTTCGTTTTCATCAATAGCGTAGAGGTATTTCTTTCCGGCTTCAGAAGGGGGCATATTATCGTATGAAATTTCACCGTTATAGATTCCGTACAGATCTGCCTTGATTTTTTTATTCTCAAATATTACATGGGCTGAACCGAACAGGGGGGAGACATGCCTTAGCGGGATGCCGTCCTGGTCCTCTCCCCTGGTGATATTGATATTTGATTTCACTTTCAGGTAGCGGTTTGGAGATATCTGCATTGAGAGGTGACCGCCGCTCACCGTTGCAGATCCAGCATTTACTATTGCCAGTACCCTGCTGAGTTCTCCTCTGTAGAGTATTGAATCCTGACCGTCAAAGGTGAAGTTACGCCTCACCATTGCGTTATCCAGCCATGTATGGAATGCGGTAAGCTCAATATGAATAAGGTCAAAGAGGTCACGGGTAATACCCAGATCAATATTATAGGCTCTTTCAGGATTGAGAGAAGGATTCGGCACTACCACGCTCCCGGGCTCGGAATCGAAAACCTTACCCGCGTCATCAAGGTTGGGAGCCCTGTATCCGGATGATCCGTTGATGCTCAGCTGTCCATTTTCGTTTGTTATCAAGACAAACCCCACTGATCCTGTTAGGGCTCCGTTACTGTTATCTATTTCGGTAAAGGGGAAATTATAAAAGCTGTTATCGATAAAGGTTGAATGGAGGGAGTTGTAGTTATATCTTGCCCCTCCGTTCAGGAATATCTTTTCGGAGAGTGAAATTTTTATACCTGTGTAGAGTCCCATTCCGGTATACCTGTTTTCGCCGTCGGGGTACCTCGAGGCCTGAGGGGTAATCTCTCCGGTAATAATATCCTCTGAGCGGGCTGTTGAGGTAACATCGTTGGTAACTCCCTCTATGCCCCAGTAGAGAAGCTTCCTGTTCCACTCCTTCTCAAAGTCGGCATTCACTGAGTATGCAACCACCTTCTCCTCACCCGAATTCAGTTCTGTGTCGCCAAATTGTCTGTCGTACCGACTCTCACTGAAATCCTGTCGGGTCACATTCAACCTTGCTGCGTCGAAAAACCGGTTACCTGGTTTCCACTCAACGGATGCTGAGTTCATTGTCCATTTCTGCGGACCATAATACCAATCTCCGTACCTCAGCTCATTATTGCGGTACTGTATCAGCCTGTCGTAGCGCGGTATATCTGACGTTCTGCTTATATGGGTTGCCAGAACAATATCCAGTTTCTCAGTAGGCTGGAACCTGATTTTCTGCATTATGTAGTAGCTTGAGTAACCGCTCTCCACCTGCTTGTTGGGATTTCTGTTGGTAACCACTGTATCGCGGTTTCCGATACGTGTGACATATTCCGGACGCCGGTATTCCGGATGTTTTTTTGACCCCATTATCATATCACCGAAATCAGACAAGGTGATACTGGTTAGTGAAGAGATTCTGCTGCCACCGATATTGAAATCTACATGACCGGTTTGCTCATTATTGGCTGATGAGTAACGGGTCATTGCGTTAACCCTCAGGTTTGGTTTCTCTCCTGTTGAAAGGAGGGGCTTACGGGTATGAAAATCCATCACCCCGCCGATTGCATCACTCCCATATATTACTGCTCCGGGGCCAAATATTACTTCGGCACTCTCTATAATATTGGGATCAAGGGAGATAATATTCTGAACATTACCCTCCCTGAAGATGGCATTATTCATTCTTACCCCATCTACTACTATCAGGACCCTGTTTGTGGCAAATCCTCTTATCATGGGGCTGCCTCCACCCATCTGGCTTTTCTGTACAAATACCTCACCTGTTGAGCCCATAAGGTCTGCAGCGGTTTGCGGATTGGAAAACTCAATCTGAGGTCTTCGTATCTGTGTTATCTTATTGGGGATCTCATCCTTGTCCTGCTCCCACCTGTTTGCAGAAACCACGAATTCATCTATCTCAAATGTTTTGGGAAAGAGAAGAACAACCCAGGATCTATCCTCCATCTCTTTTACTGTAAGGGAAACGTTATTATAGGATGGGTGCTGGAAATTAACTGTTTCATTTCTTCCGAAGGCAGTAATCCTGAATTCTCCCGCAAGGGAGGTATATCCAAATCTGGACTTTTGGTTATTAAAGACCGCAACATCCTTTACAGGCCGTGAGTCTTCGGCATCTATTACTCTAATTAACTGCGCATTAATATCTGGTGCTGACAGAAGCGCCAGCATTAAAATTACAATTATTCTCATGTTGTAACACTATAGTTACCAAAAATTTACAAAAACTGTACCACAGAGGCATTCAGTGAAACTATTTAATAACATGCCATTATTGATACTTATCCGGCACTCTTCAGTAAAGGTGCTTATCCGGCACTCCTCAGTAAAAATACTCTCCGTTCATCCTTTATGTATTGGTAATTATAATTACTATTTTTGAGTTTGATATTATAATAAAAAGTTGATCCCGTGCAAAGAAGAGTAACCGTAACAGTTATCGTTTTATTATTTGTTGGTCTGGGTGCCCTGGGTTATTTTCTACAACAGAAAAAGGAGGTACTGGTAACATCCCCTTACGGAGCTGTACCAACAGATGCGGCTATGGTTGTTGAAGTAGTTGATATGCCTCTGCTTTTCGGAGAGCTTGCCAGGGAGAATGACATAATAAGGGAGATATCCGGTATTCCGGGACTTGATAGTTTTGCAGGGACTATTCACCTGATTGATTCACTGGTCCATACCCGGACACTTGGATCAATAACCGGGTCGGGGAAGGTTCTGATTTCATTTCATCTGCTGGGGCGCGACAGGGTGATTCCTCTCTTTTCCATCACCTCTCCGCCGGAGATACGCGACAGGCATCTGAGGGAGGTTATGGCAGGGATTGATGGTACCGTTTTAAGTGAAAGGGAGTATGAGGGGATACGTATTCATGCTCTGGCGAGGGATGGAGATAAGGAGCCTCTTCTGTATGCCGGATGGGTAAGGGGGGTGATTGTGGTAAGCAGTTCCTCAATTATTCTGGAGGCAGCAATAAGGCAGACGGCAGAGGAGGAGGATATCCGTTCTCTTCCCGGGTTCGGCAAGGTATTGTCAGCGGCAGGAAAGAATGATACCAAGCTGTTTATAATATTCAATAATTTTCGCAGGGTAGCAGCTATTCTTACAGGTAGTTCAGAGAAAGGACTGGCTGAAGCAGCCGGCACCATGGCTTCATGTGCAGGTCTCGATTTTTTCCCGGGGAAGAATGGGTTCTCGATGTCAGGTTATATTGAGCCGGCAGACAGTTCGGGAATACTGGCTCCTTTCAGGGTGAAGTCTACCGGATCGTTTGAGTCCAGGGAGGTTATACCGGCAGGGGCGGCACTGTTTGAGGTTATTACTTCAGGCTCTTTTGTACCGGGAAGAAGAGCCGGTATATCTGAAACGGTAAGCTACTTTGCCGATATTGTGAAGGCCGGACTCGACAATGAGATAGCAAGGGTATATCTTGATATCCAGGGCGAGGCGCAGGATAATAACCGTATCATGATATTCAGGCTTAAGGGAAGAGATGCCATTGAGATGGCATTCAGAAAGGAGATTGAGGCGAACAGGGGCAACGGGGCATCTACCATATCATACAAGCCTGATGATCAGAGTGAACATATTATTTATTATCTGCCTGCTGATGGTCTGTCAAAAGCATTGTGCGGTAATTTTGCAGGCAGCTATGGCGGAAGATATGTTACCTTCTATGAAAATTTTATGATCACCGGCAGAAGCAGCAAGACCCTCTCCAAGTTTATCTATGACAACATTCTGAACCGGACAATTGCAAATGATATAGGGTACCGTGAATTTGAGAGCACCATGCCCAGCCGTTTCTCATATTTCTTCTATGCTATACCGTCACAGACTATTCCGCTGCTGGAGGGGTTATTAAAGGAGAATATAGTTGACGGGTTTAAAAATAACAGTGAATCACTGCGGAAGATTAACGGTGTGGGACTTCAGCTTGTTCCCAGTAATGAAATGATTTACAGCACCCTTTCAGTATCCTATACCCCCGAGGTGAGGGAAGAGGCATCGTCACGCTGGGAGAGCCTGATAGATACTATTTTATATTCAAAGCCGCTCTTTTTTACCAATCACTATACAGGCAGGGATGAGATATTTGTTCAGGATATGAACAATAATGTTTATCTGATAAACGAGGCAGGCCGGATACTTTGGAAGCAGCGGCTCACTGAAAAGATCATGGGGGATCCCTATATGGTGGATTACTACAGGAACGGCAAGTACCAGATTCTTTTTGCCACCACCAACTACCTGCATCTCCTCGACCGCAACGGTAACTATGTTGAGCGATATCCTGTCAGGCTCCGGTCACCGGCTACTAACGGACTGGCACTTTTTGATTATGAGGGGAATGGGGATTACAGGCTATTTGTGTGCGGAACAGACAAACAGGTTTATGCCTATGACAAGAGCGGCAATGTTGTAAGAGGATGGAACCGTTTTACAACCAGCGGCATTGTAAGGCAGGAGGTTGAATTTTTCAGGGTCTCCGGGAAGGACTATCTGGTGGTTAGCGATGATAACACTATTTATATCCTTGATCGGCAGGGAGATACGCGTGTTGGTGTGAAGGAGCCTGTGCAGAGGGCGGAGAGATCAACCCTGGAGCTTACAGACGGGAGTAATCCCCGTATTGTACTAACAGAACCTGACGGCACCCTGAAGTTTATCTCCTTCACCGGTGATGTTGAGTCAGCAGCGACAGATCAATATTCAAAAGAGCATATTTTTGAATATTTTGATATCGATGCAGATGGCGAAGGCGAATATATCTATATAGACAGTGACCGTCTTGTATGTTATGATGATGACAGGTCAAGGATTTTTTCCCTTAAGCTTGATTCTGAAAATATAGAGGGACCGTTCGGGCTGGTATTCTCCTCTAATGACAAGAAACTGGGATTTGTTGACCGGAAGAACGGAACGGTACACCTTATTGACCATAAAGGGCGTGAAGTAAGCGGATTTCCGCTCCCCGGGTATACCTCATTTTCGGTTGGAAAATTTAGTCCAGGTACCGCCTTTAACCTTATTACGGGTGGTGCTGACGGATTTATCTATAACTATGAGATAGTGAGGTGAAATAAATGTTTTTTTCTGCCAGGCACAACCTTTAGACTCTTTCTCCGGTCCTGTGTAAACAGGTACTTACAGATAAAAGTAGCGGGGTGGGAGTCCTGTTTTAAAAATGATTATTATTAACAATGAGCAATCCGGGTGGTATAGCGAATCCGGGTTGTTACAGAAAAATTTAAGGGAGGAGTAAAAGGTGTATTTGAGGATAATATTAATAGCAGTACTTATTTACCTGGTAGTAAGGTTGATAAGGCAGTTTTTTAATGGAGGCGGCGGTGACGGTCCAACAATAAACAAAAGATCAGAGGACAAGAAGGTCTCTGATGATACCGGCGAATATGTAGATTACGAGGAGGTTAAGAAGTAGGATTTTTCTTCTGCATTTCCGCCCTTATTTTTTTGGCAAGGCTATTGGCAAAGACAAAGTCGTTAAGAGTCTCGTTATCAGATTCCAGGATATCCTTATTGCTTCCCTCCCAGCATTTTATGCCCCTGCTGATAAAGATTACTTTTTCACCTATCTCCATGACAGAGTTCATATCATGGGTATTGACAATGGTTGTCATATTATATTCATCTGTAAGTTCCTTTATCAGTTCATCAATCAGCAGGGCTGTCTTGGGATCGAGACCCGAGTTGGGTTCATCACAGAAGAGGTAACCGGGATTAAGCACAATTGCCCGTGCTATTGCCACTCTCTTTTGCATCCCGCCCGAAAGTTCTGAGGGATACATCTTGTTGGCATTTTTGATATTGACCCTTTGAAGGCAGAAGTTCACACGCTCCCTCTTCTCTTTCATACCCTTGCGGGTAAACATATTAAGGGGAAACATTATATTCTCTTCCACGGTAAGTGAATCAAACAGGGCGCTGCCCTGGAATAGCATACCCATCTTCTGGCGCACCGGTTTTTTGTCGGCACTGCTGAGTTCGCTGAAATGAATATCGTCATACCAGATATCACCCATGTCGGGCTCCAGGAGTCCCACCACTGTCTTAAGAAGTACTGTTTTCCCTGATCCGCTTTTGCCGATAACCAGATTTGTTATGCCCGGTTCGAATGTAACAGAGATATCATCCAGTACGGTTGTACCATTAAAGATCTTACTGAGGTTACTTACTTTTATCATGAGAGCAGGAGCTGGGTAAGTATTACATTAAACAGCAGTATAAGGATACAGCTGTAGACCACTGCCTTTGTGCTTGCGCGTCCTACATCCAGTGAACCGCCCGATACGATATAGCCCTGAAATCCGGATACAGTGGCTATAATAAAGGCAAACACCACAGTTTTGATAAGAGAGTAGGTTATATAGTATGGAATAAAGGCGTACTGAATGCCATAGATAAAACTTTCTGATGTTATAACCCCGGCAGCTGTACCGGCGAACCATCCACCGAATATGCCCACTATTATGCTTATAAGGGTTAGGAAGGGATTAAAGATAAGGGTTGCCACCAGCTTGGGAAGGATAAGGTAAGAAGCGCTGTTTACGCCCATTATTTCAAGGGCATCAATCTGTTCAGTTACCCTCATGGTACCTATTTCCGAAGCAATGCTTGATCCCACTTTCCCGGCCAGTATCAGGGCAACCATTGTAGAGGAGAACTCAAGTATTATCATATCACGTGTACCCAGTCCGATAAGGTATGCAGGATAGATCGGGTTCTCTGTATTGTATGCTGTCTGCAGAGCGATAACCGCACCCATAAAGACGGAAATAACGACCACTATGCCGATAGAGTTTATCCCAAGCAGTTCAAATTCCTTCATTGTCTGGCGGTAGTAGACATAGAATTTTTCGGGCCGGGAGAATACCCTTCCCAGCAGCATAAAGTACCGGCCTGTTGACTCAAGAAATTTCATAAAGCATAAAGTGAGGTAAAAGTACAAAATTTAGGGTTAATTACGCCTGTAACAAATCACTCAAAAGGGAAACATATTTATTATATTTGCAATAGCGAGTTTTAAACTAACCGTAATGGCATGACAAACAGATATATAATTATTATGGCGGGTGGCGCTGGCACCCGCTTCTGGCCCTATAGCCGTGAATCAAAGCCGAAGCAGTTCCTGGACATTCTGAACAGGGGCACCTCGCTGCTTCAGGATACAGTAAAACGTTTTGAAGATCTTTGTCCGCGCGAAAATATACTTGTGGTAACCGGTGAGGATCACCGTGAGCTTGTTGCTGCCCAGCTTGATCTTCCGGCAGAAAACATCCTTGCTGAGCCGATGAGGCGCAACACCGCTCCCTGTATTGCCTATGCCGCCTTTACCGTATCAAAAAGAAATCCTGATGCTCTTATGGTTGTGAGTCCGGCCGACCATCACATAAAGGATGAGAAGAAGTTCAGGGAGGTTATCGAGGAGGCATTTTTGTTTGCCGGATCCAGGAATGCGCTGCTTACCCTTGGCATGCGGCCTGACAGGCCGGAGACAGGATATGGCTACATACAGGCCAACACCCGTAAACCGGTGGAGGGATTCAGGAACCTGATGGAGGTAAAAACCTTTACTGAGAAGCCTGACCGGGAACTGGCTCAGGTATTTCTTGAGAGTGGAGACTTCTACTGGAATTCAGGAATCTTTATCTGGCAGGCGAAGGCGATTGAGGAGGCTTTTGAGAAGCATCTTCCTGATCTCTTTGCTACTTTTGACGAGTACCGGGATCACCTTTCAGGCGAGAATGCGGAGCAGGTTATCGGGAGGGTCTATTCAGAATGTTCAAGCATCTCCATTGATTATGGAATAATGGAGAAGGCTGAGAATGTGTATGTCAAGTGTACCGATTTTGGCTGGTCTGATCTGGGAACATGGGGCTCGCTGCCTTCACATATGCCTGTTGACAGCAATGGCAATTCAGGATCTATAGACGGGTTGTTTGATTATGACCTGTCAGGAAATATTATTAAGATGCCTGAGGGCAAGGTAGCTGTAATACAGGGGCTGCATGACTATATTATAGTAGATTCCGGGGATGTACTTATGATAGTCAAACGTGATGAGGAGCAGAATATCAAGCGATATATTGAGGATATAAGAGACAGGATGGGCGAGCGTTATCTTTAAAACTCCCAGAGATCGTGCTCAAACTCCATCAGTTCACTTTTGATCCTTTCTGCCTCATAGAGGGCACTCTTACCCAACAGATATTCATTTATCTGCCTGTCATCATAGACATTGGATTCTGCATATATTATACTGGAGAATCTGCGCTGCAGGAAAAAGTCATCATATGATATCCTCTGTGCATCATTGAAGGTGTTATATGCTTCATGGCGGGCAAAGGTATCGCGAAAATCCTCAAAATTTACCCAGAAGAGCATTGAGCGGGCCATACGTCCCATATCCTCGTTAAAATAGACACGGATTGGGCAGAGTCCGATTATCCTGACATCCATCCTGGAGTGCTTTTTATCGAAGTACCACTCTTCCAGCACCAGTAGCTGCATGATCTGATCAGTGCGGGCCTCTGCATAGAGGATGGTGTCCCTGAATACACCTGACATATCCTGTATCTGAGTTGAGTCAATTCCGGCTCCCATAAGCTTTTCAATATCAGAATATGTGACACTCACGTTCATATTCACAGGGTCATAGGCATTTATGGTACCCGACTTGATCTCACCCAGTAGAATATTGGCAAGGCTCATCCTGCCGTCGGCAGTAGTTGTTGTGGGATAGTAAAGCGGGAGATTCATCTTCTCCCGAAGGTCAATCAGCCGCCATAGTTTCTTTGACCACATCACATCTGCCTCACGCAAAAAAGAGTATGGTATTGCGATATTTTCCTCAATCGATTTTTTGTAGATGTCACCAAACGACTGGCTCTTTGCTGCCGGAAACAGCATCATCATCATAATGCCTGTAAGGAGTGTTTTCTTAATCATCATTATCCTTTTTTTTGCGGTATAACTTATCTGGCACCCGGTCTCCGCTTTTCATTATTAACGTTTTTCTTAATCCACTTATTACCCCTGGCCGTTTAATAATCACTATTAGTTAATAGTAAGTATTATAGGGGGCAGGTTTCTTGTTCTGTTATCTGGCCCCCTGGCCTTTATTTCAGTAATATAGAGTTTCTGTCCGCGGCTGAGTCCGTCAATCAGGGTACGCTGCTCAGGTGTTACCCGTGCCGAGTTGGATGCTGCTTCCCTGTCGAACCCCCGCTGTGTAACAATCATTTTAAATCCTGTAACTTCATATTCGAGGTCGAAAAGGAAATCTTCAAGAACGGCAAATACTCCGGGGGTTGCGAGTGCCACATTTTTGGCTACGGAGCCTTCTGTAACACCTGCGAATTTGGCCACGGGGTCAGGAATATTATGAACCCTGAAGGTATAGGGAGGGAATCGCCTTCTTTCCCCGTTAATAAGTGCGCTGACGTTTATTGAGGCTTCACGTCCCACCACCTCCGGGCGGGCCACCCATTCGCCCCTGTAGTTCTGCAACCGGCCCTTCCTGATGTTACCATTGTTCATTGTTGCTGATATTGCCTCTGAGCCCACGCCCGGTACCGAAATGTCAATGGGGTTGTCAAGTCCTACATAGAGCACGTTCATTGCAGTTGGCGACACTACCACGTTGGGTGCTCCCACCGTGTAGGTAGCATCAAAGGGATAGCTTACAATAGTTCCGTCAGGTGAGGGCATATTGATAAGCCCGCTCCAGTTTTTATCTCCTATGGAGGTAGTAGTCCTGCGATAGATTCCCATTCCCTGGTCATCAACCTCCAGAGACTCATAGTCACCCACCATTTCATATGAGCGTGTTCCGTCAGCGTTATTGACAGTACGGTAGTTACCAACGTATATACTTGGTTTTTTTGTTGTATCGGTTGCTGCGATAAATACCTGTGCTTCATACTCATCACCCCGCATCACGTAGCTTGAGTTTGTGATTACTGTAGGCACCAGTTTATTGAATTTGAATGAGCTGGCATCTATCTGCGAGTAGAGAAAATTGAGGACATCCGTTTCAGCATTTCTTACATCCACCTGTAGTTTGGAGAGGATTGTTATTACGGCAACCAGCGGCAGGGCCTGGAAAGTATTGTTTTCCCATCTCTCAACAGCACCGTCGGTAGCTCTGCCGTCGTCGGTATTGAGTGATTGTCGGACCGACTCTTCAACGGAGATATTTTCCCCGTCGATGGTCTCTACCAGAAATTCGCGGTATTCATCTATCAGCGCCCTTATGTTATTTGCTTTTCCGTTCTCATCTGCACCAATAAGGATTTCCGACGGGATATTGTTTTCATCTATTTTCTGGACATGGTCTATATAGACTGTCCGACCGTCAACCGCTTCGGTATCTTCCCCCTCAGCTTTTTTGATGATTTCAATTTTTATATCCTGCAGGTAATCAAAAAGTTCATTTGCCCTCTCTTTTACCTCAGTAGCCTTACTTCTCCATGGGCCTGCCTTAACAGGATTTTCGGAGAAAGCTCTTTCGAACTCTTCATAGGTAAGGTTATTTTTTATTTCGTAGTTGGCAACTGTTTTGGTAAGGCCTTTGTCTACATTCTTAAATGCTTCAACGGCATCTTTCGACACGTTAAGGGCCAACATTGCTGTTAGCACCAGATACATCATGCCGATCATTTTTTGCCGTGGGGTTTCTTTTCCGTGTCCCATATTAATGGAATGGTTTAGGTTAAAAGAATGTAGTACTATTTAATATTCATGGCTGAGAGCATATTGCCATAGACATTGTTGAGAGCAGTCAGGTTCTCACTCAGTTTACTGACCTGTTCGCGGTATTTCTGGGCGTCCTGGGCAGAGTCATTAAGGTTGGCAAGCATGCTTTGAACCCCTGTAAGAAGCTCTCCGGTCTCTTTAACCTGATTGCTGGTATTTTTGAGCTGCAGCTCATATACTGCATTGAGGGCCGAGAGATTTTTGTTCATTGTGGCCATCTGCTCCTGGTAGGATGAACTTGTCAGCTCAACTTTACCCAACGATTCGGTCATGTTTTTGTAGTTGCTGCCGGTCTCATTTATTATACCTGCTGTTTTGCGGTATGATTCATCAAGCTGACCGAGAGAGTTTCCCAGTTCCTGCGTTGATTTTGCATACTCTTCGCTGTGTCTTCCGAAGGTATTGGCAGCTCCCTTAACCTTGTCTGCAAATTCCCTGGTAGCAACGGAGACATCTCCCATTGCGTTCATATTTGCTGTTGTGGCATTGAGTTTTTTTAGTCCCTGCCCCAGGCTTTCAAAGACATCCGGGGTTATTTCGGCTCCGGCAAGCATCTCATCAAACCTGGCCAGTGCAGCTGATCCGCCGGGGATAGCTCCGGTGTGGGCTGAAGGGGGGATACGGGGACCCAGTTCTCCGTCATCTGTTACCCCTGAAAGCTCAGGGTAGACCAGAGACCAGTCCGGCTCTTCATGAAGAGGCTCAAATGCCGAGAAGAAGAAGATGGTAGCCTCTGTGCAGAGACCTATAAAAAGAAGGAGACCTGCAGCAGGATAGTGCTGTATTTTGAAAAGGGCACCGATAATAACTACAGACGCACCGATACCATACAGCTTGGACATAAAACTTTTCCAGCCGCTGCTTTGTACAATTTCTGCTAGGCTCATATACCTGTTTTTAATAGTGGTTTAATATCTTGTTTAGTTAACTCCGATAAAATCGCGTACGTTACGGAATCCGATATAGCATTTTGCTGAGTCCTGATATTCATAATCACGCGTACTGTTCTGCAAAAAATATCCGATATCCTTCCATGAACCACCGCGGATAACCTTGCGCTTAAGCACCGGATCATCATCGGGACGTGCATCATACTGGTAGTTGGGGTTGAGGTCGTGTGTAAAGATGTATGCTGAAGGATGATAGGCATTCTTGGTCCATTCGGCTACGTTTCCGGCCATATCATAGAGTCCATATTCGTTTGGTGAGAACGAGGCAACAGATGCTGTATACACCTCACCATCATCAATATAGTTCCCTCTGAGAGGTTTAAAGTTGGCCAGGAAGCAACCCAGGTAGTTACGGGTATAGGGGCCACCCCATGGATACATTGAGTTTTCAAGTCCGCCCCTTGCTGCATATTCCCATTCCGTCTCGAGGGGGAGCCTGTAAGCGTGAACATCAACCATTCCGTTTGCTCTCAGACTGGCATTGAGGTACTCCGTTCTCCAGATGCTGAATGCATTGGCCTGTTTCCATGTAATTCCCACCACCGGGTAGTCATCATAGGAGGGGTGCCAGAAGTAGAGGGATGCCAGGGGCTCGTTGAATGAATATGTGAAGTCTCTTATCCAGGCCAGGGTATCGGGGTATACATTGACCTCGTCACGCATAATGAAGGATGATCTGTCGGCTACGTCGGACACTTCGCCGTCCATATTGGTTACCTTGCCTTCATACTGTCCTGTTTCGGGGTTATATCTGCTTTTTGATGCCTGTTTGTAATCAACCCAGTAGTAGCTGTAGTTAAGTTTTCTGACATCAATCTGTTTACGGTTGGCAAATCTCTCCTGCGGCGGATAGTAGAGTTCTTCAAGAACATCTGCTATCTCCTGGTTACGGAGATCAATCTTCTCATCCCAGTTGATGACCGGTGGATCAAGTTCGTTACCATCGTCATCAACCCTGAAGAACTGGTAATCCGGGATAGCTGCTTCACCCAGCATGGTACGGAAAATAGAGTCACGAACCCAGTATACATACTGTCTGTACTTGTTGTTCGTTACCTCTGTCTGATCCATCCAGAATGCGTTGACGGTTACCGATCTGGTGGTTGAATTCATTGCCTTCATTGCATCCTCGTCACTGGGTCCGACAAAGAAGTTGCCTGCAGGAATGAACGCCATCTGAAACGGCTCAGGCTCAAAGAACTTTTTCCGGCCCGGTACACCTGTCAGTTCACCGGTATTGCCGGGACCACAGGCTGTCAGGAAAAATGGGACTGTGAGAGCTAATAGGATTGCCTTTTTCATATTACAACAGAATTTAATATTGCAAGTAAGTTATTTTTTTTTTAATAATCATAAAAACCGGATACTTTTATAACGTCGTGAACTCCTGCCCATGCTTAGATCAAAGCAATATCTCACAACAAATTCATGACTTCCCGATGTGCTTCTTTTTATATCATTAAGAGGGAAATCATAGGCGTATCCAATTCCTATTCCGTTATATAATTCGGTTCCTAAAATACCTGTTAATGCATCTCCTCCCCTGAATCCAACGCCGCCCCACACCTTTTTATTGTATTTGACTATTGTTGTAACGGTTGGCTGGAATATTCTTCCGTCACTGAAAATGAAGAGGGAGGGTGTTACTTCAAACAGCGGATTAGGCAGCCGGATCGTATAACCTGCTGTTGCATAATACTGCCGTGCAACATATGGAGTTCCTTTCTGGTATCTTATTTCAGGCTCATTCAGGTGTGTTACGGAGAGGCCTGCCCAGTAGTCAGCAGTGGAGTAGAAAACTCCCATTCCCATGTCAAAGGCTACGAAGCTCTCCTTTCCTTCCGGAATAAGGGGGTCGCCGGTGGGTGGCACAAACTGGTCTCCCGATGGGATATTCCATGTGGGATCTATTGCCTTGTTAAGCATTCCCAGACTGATTCCGGCTCCCAGAGTACCATTGCCCAGCCTCATAATGTAGGAGTATGAGAGTGACAGGGAGTTGTCAGTATCAAATCCCACCATGTCATTAACTATAGTTATACCTAATCCGGATCTGATTCCGAATGGACTCAGGGCAGCATCCACATGGAAGATGGTTGATGATGGTGCTCCCTCGAATCCCACCCATTGCTGTCGGGTCAATGCTGTGGCGCATATTCTTCCGCTACTGCCTGCTGATCCGGGATTGTAAAGAAGATTATTAAACATATAGTGGCTTGTAACCGGATCGTTCTGGCTCATAACAGCAGCCTCCGGTCCCAGTAATACAAGCAGACTAAATAAAATTCTTCTCATCATTCCGACATTCCGGTTTGTTGCACCGGTTAAGTTTATTAAAGGTAAAGAAAATAAAAAATCCTTACTGTGACAAGTATATATAAAATTATGCCTTTGCCTGCTGAATTACAGCCGGTGAAATAGATAAACGTATATTTATGATGAATGTTACGCGGCGGGGGTGCTTTTTTTCCTTAACCCTTTCGTGCGACAGCCTGGAGCCAACGGTTCGGGATCTCATTATCGCCTGCTTTCAGGTAGTCATTGTAGGAGCAGGCCAGGTAGGATACCCGGCCTTCCCTGTCGCGGTACTCAATCCACCATCGTCCTGTTGTACTGCTTTTTACAAAGATAAGGTCTTCACCTGCCTTATCCACTGCCACGTGGTATCTTACAAACCGTCCGTTCCGGTCGGTGGCAATAGTTTCCGATTCATTGTGGCGCTGCACAAATCCCTCAAGGAAGAACCATGTAATATGCGCTGCCATTGCTGCAGTCTGGCTCCGTATATCAAGATCGGGATTCAGCTCAAACAATCCGAAGACCTTCAGGCTGTCGGAGAGTCCTGCATAGCGGGCCAGCAGGCAGATCTCCTCACCGTAGAATCCGTTGGGTGAGGGGGCAAAGGTACCCGGCGCATCTGACTGTCGCACCGCACCCATATCGAGGGTAATAAGGTGACTGTCACGAAAAAATGGCTCTGTCTCATGCATTGAAGAGCGTGCCTCACCTATTCTCAGCAGTTCATAGTTCCGTCTGCGGAAACGGTTGATTACCTGGGGATCATTGAGGTACGACTGATATCCTATATGTATTATGTTGGATGGCTGGTGGTTACGGCTGTTTATTATTCCGCTCAGGTAGTTGAAGGGGTTATTCTCCCTTTTTTCATTTACATAATCTATCCGGGAATCTATGGTTGTGTATGTATACTCAGGATAGAGTGCCGCCACCGGTGTTGCCAGGGAGGGAATAAGGGAGCTGTCGCCTCCCAGCACCAGCACCATTACACCCTTATCAAGAAGGGTGGTGATCACATCACCAAGTGCTGCCATTGTATCTTCCGGAGTTACTCCTCTTCTGATATTGCCCAGATCGGCAATCTTCACCTTCCCCGGCAGGCGTGAGAGGTTATAGAGAGTTGTCCTGATGGCATCGGGTGCTTTTGCCGCACCTTCCCTTACAGAGAGCCTGTCGTCAGGAACTCCAATTATCGCCAGCCTGAAATTATCAGCAGAGGTAACCGGGTTGCTGGCTGTATTTATGGAGAGGTTATGGGCCAGGGTTGATGATCCGGCTATATGGAGCCATTCAGGTCTTTCGATGCTGACAGGATCCAGGTAATCGTTCAGGTTTATCATACCGGTAATACAGTTATTTTTTGCTTTTGTTGCCAGCAGTGCTGCTCTTTTTGGCTGTTGTGGTGCCTTTACCTGCTGTCGCGCTTCCTTTGCCTGCTGTTGTGCTTCCTTTCTTTGCTGCCGTGGTGCCTTTACCTGCTGCCGCGCTTCCTTTGCCTGCTGTTGTGCTTCCTTTCTTTGCTGCCGCGGTGCCTTTGCCGGCTCCCGAACGTCCCTTTCTGCCTGTTCCGTTTCCTTTGGCAATTATTTCGCGGCACTCCTCCTCGGTCAGCTTCTCAGGATCACTGTTTTTAGGTATCCTGAAGTTTGTTTTATCATATGAGATATATGGTCCGTAGCGGCCATTGAGTATCTGAATATCGCCGAATGTGCGTATAATCCTGTTGCGTTCAGTCTCACGTTTCTCCTCAATCAGCTCAATCGCTCTCTCCTCCGTGATGGTCATCGGATCATCGACTCCCTTTTTCAGTGAATAGAACTTATTATTATGGCGTATATATGGGCCGAATTTACCTATCCCTACGGTAAGGTCTGCTCCCTCATAGCTTCCCGTAACCCTGGGCAGTCTGAAGAGTTCAAGAGCCTCTTTGAGGGTAATGGTTTCAATAAGCTGATCATTCAGCAGGCTGGCGAATCTTGGTTTCTGGTCATCAGAGCTGTCTCCAATCTGTGCCACCGGTCCATACCGGCCCATTTTTACATAAACCGGTTCACCTGTTTCCGGGTGTTTTCCGAGCAGTTTTTCTCCTGTATGGCGTTCGGACTGTTCGAGTGTTTCGGTAACTTTTTTATGAAAGGGAGAATAGAACTGCTCCAGCATGGCTGTCCAGTTACGTTCTCCCTCTGCTATAAGGTCAAAATCCCTCTCTATGGCGGCAGTAAAGTTATAGTCGAGTACCCCGCTGAAATTCTGAACAAGGAAATCGTTAACAATCATTCCTATATCCTGCGGAAAGAGCTTTCCCTTCTCCCTGCCAGCCATCTCTGTACGGCTGGCGTGGTTTATGTTTCCGCCGGTCAGGATTATCTCCCTTACCTTTCTCTTCTCCCCGGGCCTGTCGCCCCGCTCCACATAACCCCTGTTAAGTATTGTGCTGATTACGGGTGCATATGTTGACGGGCGTCCTATACCCAGCTCCTCCATTTTTTTGACAAGGCTTGCCTCCGTGTATCGTGGCGGAGGTGTTGTAAAGCGTTCTGTAGCAGTGATTGTCACATATCCGAGTGGCATTCCCTTTTTAACCGGTGGTATCACCCCTTCTTCTGCATGATCCCCGTTGCTGTCTGTTGATTCGCGGTATACCTTGAGGAATCCGTCAAATTTCACCACTTCACCATGAGCAGCAAAGCCGTTTGGTGACCCTGTCATTCCTATTGAGATGGTGGTACGTTCAATCTCTGCATTACTCATCTGGGATGCGAGGGTTCTCTTCCAGATAAGGTCATATAGTCTCTTCTCCTGGTTGGATCCCGTTGTTTCCCGGTTCTCCATATAGGCTGGCCTGATGGCTTCATGAGCCTCCTGTGCCCCTTTTGATTTTGTCTTGTACTGGCGCGGCCTGGAATATCTATCGCCAAACTCTGATCCTATCACCCTTGTGGCAGTGGCAATTGCCGACTGCGAAAGGTTGGTGGAGTCGGTTCTCATATAGGTGATCTTACCTGCCTCATAAAGCTTCTGGGCTACGGACATTGTCTGTGCCACGGAGAAACCCAGCTTACGGAAGGCCTCCTGCTGAAGTGTGGAGGTTGTAAAGGGCGGGGCGGGGGACCGTGTGCCGGGCTTAACCTGAACATCCTCAATTGTGAATTTTGCGTCAACACATTTCTTCACAAACTCAAGGGCCTGCTCCTCTCCGGCAAAGCGGGTGGTTGACTCTGCCTTAAGGAGGCCCTCATCACCTGTTTCTCCGGTAAAGGTGAACTCACCGGTTACCCTGAATGATGATTCCGAATTAAATGAGATTATCTCCCTTTCACGGTCAACGAGGAGCCTCACCGCAACAGACTGAACCCTTCCGGCGGAGAGTGAGGGCTGAACCTTTTTCCACAGGATAGGGGATATTTCAAAGCCTACCAGCCGGTCAAGAACCCTGCGCGCCTGCTGGGCATTCACAAGGTTAAGATTCACCTGCCGGGGATTTTTAATAGCTTTCTCTATCGCCTCTTTTGTTATCTCATGAAAGACTATCCTTCTGACATTTTCAGGCTTCAGATCCAGCACCTCCGTCAGGTGCCATGCTATAGCCTCTCCTTCGCGGTCCTCATCGGATGCGAGCCAGACGATTTTTGCCTCTTTTGCTTCCTTTTTCAGCGCCGCAACCACCTTTTTCTTTTCATCGGGAATAATATAGTCCGGAGCGAATCCGTTTTCAATATCTATTCCGATATTTTTTTTTGCAAGGTCACGTATATGTCCGAAACTGGAAACAACCTTATAATCTTTACCGAGAAATTTTTCTATTGTCTTTGCTTTTGCAGGCGACTCAACAATAACCAGGTTTCCACTCATACCCATCATCTAAAATATATTCCACAAAATGCAGCACAAAGTAAAGCATTTATGAATCTAAGTTCAAAATTAAAACCTCACAATCTTAATATATATTTACTATTTTTGACCCAAAGATCGTTTGCAACATGACTGAAAACAAGAGTTCTTACAGCAAGTATGTCAGGTGGTTCTGGGCCCTTTTTGCCTTCCCGTTTGTGCTTGTGACAGCTATTTTTATTCTTATCAATCTGGAGGTTTTCGGACCTATGCCGGGATTTGAAGAGCTTGAAAATCCTGATAATGACCTTGCAGCCGAGGTATACAGTGATGATGGTGTTCTGCTTGGCAAGTTCTATCTGCAGAACAGAACATGGACAGAATATGAGGATATATCCCCCTATCTTATTGCCGCACTTATCTCAACCGAGGATATCAGGTTTCACAGGCATTCCGGGATTGATGTGCGTGCACTGGCGAGGGTGGCCGTGAAATCTGTACTAATGAGGCAGGGTGCAGGGGGTGGAAGCACCATTACCCAGCAGCTGGCAAAGAACCTATATGACACACGTGAGAAGATGACAGGTGAGAGTTCACCTACGGGTATTTTCAGTCTTATTATAGCAAAGTTCAAGGAGTGGTCAACAGCGGTCAGGCTTGAACGAAACTACACCAAGGAGGAGATTATTACCATGTATCTCAATGTTTATGATTTTCTCTATAATGCTGTTGGTGTGCGCTCAGCCAGCGAGGTCTATTTTAACTCATTTCCCGATTCGCTGAAGATAGAGGAGGCAGCAACCCTGGTTGGGATGCTTAAGAACTCCGCCCTCTACAATCCGGTGCGTAATCCGGAAGGGATGATGAACAGGCGCAATATAGTATTATCCCAGATGGCCAGGTACGGTTATATAAAAGGGGAGGTTGCTGATTCACTGATGCAGTTGCCCATAGAGATCGACTTCAGGGAGCAGAGTCATGATACCGGACTTGCCACCTATCTGCGGGAGTATATAAGGCTTACTATGATCAAGTATGAGCCTGAAAGGAGAAATTTTCTTTTTGAAGCCGACTATGAGGATGCCAGGAAGGAGTGGGACAACAACCCGTTATATGGATGGTGCAGGAAGAACCTGAAGCCAGACGGCAACAACTACAATCTCTACAGGGACGGGCTTAAGATTCACACCACTATAGACTCCCGCATGCAGAAGTATGCAGAGGAGGCCGTTGCCGAACATCTGGGAGAGAATCTTCAGGAGACCTTTAACAGTCAGGTCAGAAATAACAGTCGGCCTCCTTACAGCAATGATATTTCAGCAGAGGAGTTTCGCAGCATAATGGATGCTTCGGTGAAGCGTACCGACAGGTACAGGGTGCTCCGGCAGGCAGGGATGCCGGAAGATTCCATCAGGCTGATATTCAACACGGAAATTCCTATGAAGCTCTTCTCCTATAACGGTGAGATAGATACCATAATGAGTCCGTACGACTCGGTATTATACTACAAGTATATTGTACGCTCTTCAATGATGGCCATGGATCCTCACAACGGTTATGTTAAGGCGTATGTGGGGGGACCCGATTTCCGCTATTTCAAGTATGATGCCGTAACCCAGCAGCGCAAGCAGGTTGGCTCAACCATAAAGCCGTTTCTCTACACTCTGGCCATCCAGGATGGCTATTCACCCTGTTATGAGGTGGAGAATATCCCCCGGCAGTTTGACGTGGGTGACTCCACCTGGTCACCCCGCAGCTCGGGACCCCGTGAATACCATGGCAGGATGGTGACCCTCAGGTGGGGGCTGGCACAGAGTGAGAACTATATCTCGGCATGGCTGATGAAGCAGTTTTCTCCTTCTGCCGTTGTTGACCTGATGGGGCGGATGGGAATCAATACCAGATATGTTGAGGCAGTGCCTTCGATATTCCTGGGAACGGGGATAATAACGGTAAAGGAGATGGTTGGCGCCTTTGGAACCTTTGCCAACAAGGGGGTATATATTGATCCCACTGTTGTCTCACGTATTGAGGACCGTAACGGGAATGTGATATCCCGCTTTATCCCGGCTATTGAGGAGGTGATGAGCGATGATCATGCCTACCTGATGCTTGACCTGCTGCAGGGAGTGACCAACAGAGGCACCGGCGTAAGGATGCGCTTTACCTATAATCTCTATAATCAGCTTGGCGGCAAAACGGGTACAACACAGAATCATTCCAACGGGTGGTATATGTCAGTGGCTCCGAATCTTGTAGGAGGGGTATGGACAGGCTGGGAGGATCAGTCAATACATTTTGAAAATCTCTCTCTGGGTCAGGGAGCCAATATGGCACTGCCTGTATATGGTCTTTTCCTTCAGAAGCTTTATGCTGATCCTGAACTGGGTATAATGGAACTGGATGAATTTGAAATGCCTCCGGGGTTTAATATGGAGCTGGATTGCGATAAGCTGAAATCGGAATCTGCCGGCAGGGACAGATACCGTATTGAGAGGTTCTGACTTTTCAGCCTTTACCGCTGAAAAGCTGCTTTACCAGGTGTTCTATCTTGCCTGGTTCCACTACCTCTATCAGGCTTTTGGATGTTTTATTGCGCCTGCTGTACTTTGAAATAAAAATCTTCTCGTATCCGAGTCGGGCCGCCTCACTGATACGCTGATCAATATGGCTTACCGGCCTTATTTCACCCGACAGCCCTGTTTCACCGGCAAAACAGTATTTCCTGTTTACAGGGATATCCAGGTTTGAAGAGAGTACTGCTGCCACAAGGGCCATATCAACGGCCGGGTCATTGACCTTTAGTCCGCCTGCAATATTTATAAAGACATCACGTGAGGCAAGCCTGAAGCCTGCTCTCTTCTCAAGCACTGCCAGCAGCATGTTGAGTCGCCTCGTATCAAACCCTGTCGAACTTCTCTGGGGCGTTCCGTAGACGGCGCTGCTTACCAGCGCCTGTGTCTCTATCATAAATGGCCTGATGCCGTCTATTGTTGATGCTATTGCAATACCGCTCAGTTGTTCTTCGTGGGTTGTCACAAACATCTCGCCCGGATTGTCAACCTCTCTCAGTCCGGTCGCCTGCATCTCAAAGATCCCCAGTTCACTGGTTGCCCCAAACCTGTTCTTTGCAGCCCTCAGGATTCGGTAGAAGTGGTTATTGTCACCCTCAAACTGCAACACCACATCCACAATATGTTCCAGTATTTTTGGTCCGGCCAGGGTACCATCCTTGGTGATATGTCCTATCAGCAGCACGGGCAGAGCCCTCTGCTTGGCAAATTTAAGGATGCGGGCAGCAGATTCACGAACCTGGCTTACCGACCCGGCTGATGATTCCAGGTCTGCACTGCTGATTGTCTGTATGCTGTCAATAATAATCAGTTCAGGCTGAAGTTTTTCTGCCTGTGCAAAGATATTTTCAAGAGATGTTTCGCTGTAGATATAGCATTCACTGTTGTTTCCCTTCACCCTTTCAGCCCTCAGCTTGATCTGCTCGCCACTCTCCTCCCCGGATATATATAGCACCCTGCGCCCCTCCATACGCATTGCGATCTGAAGGGCAAGTGTTGATTTCCCTATTCCGGGTTCTCCTCCGAAGAGAACGAGTGATCCGGGTACCAGTCCGCCTCCCAGGATTCGGTCCACCCCGGCCATGCCTGTCATCAGCCGTACCGATGCCGTTGCAGCAATGGAGCCCACCGGCTCAGGACGTGACTCTGCAGAGAGAAAGGAACTCTTTTCCCTTTTTCCGGTCACTGTTTTCTCTTCAACATAGGTGTTCCATTCTCCGCAGGAGGGACAGCGGCCGATCCATTTCGGGGATTCTGCTCCGCAGTCTGAGCAGAACCAGGCTGTTTTACTTTTTGCCATCGTTATCTTTTTCGGTGATCACCTTATTAAAAACCCTGGTATCGGTAAGCTCTTTCAGTCCGCGGGTTGATCCAAACAGCCGGTAAAACGAGAATGCTCCCAGGAGGGCTATAAGTATAAGCTGCGACTCGTGTGCCAGGGTTGCATAAACCAGCCCGTCACTGAGAGGAATATCATAAACAAATAGGAGTCCGCGTGACATAATCCAGTGGTAGGCACCTATTCCGCCCTGTACCGGAGCAGCCATTCCCAGACTGCCTGTGACAAGCAGGAAGAGGCTGTCAGACAGTTTAAGAAATGATGTTGCAGGGGTCATAAACACGATTACCCAGGCCATCATGGCATAGTTGGCCCACATAAAGATTGTATGGAAGATAAACTCGGGTTTATTCTCCATGGCATAGAATGAACGGAGTCCGTCTGCTATACCCCTTAGAAATCCTCCTGTCTTATCTACAACACGTGAATGAGACAATTTTTTTCTGAAGAGTATCACCAGAAAGGTACCCAGAAGAATAGTTGAGAGGATGACAATGACTATTAGTGATGAGATATTCAGGGAGGATGCGGCTTTTATGCGGAGGGGATCTATAATATTCTGATTGATAAATGTTGCCATAAGCGTTTCAGGGAGCATCAGTGTAATGATCAGGATGATTATCAGTGATAAAAGGTCAAAGGTGCGTTCAACAATAACGGTCCCTATAAGCCTGTTGACCGGTATATTCTCTTTCCTTCCCAGGGCAATGCATTTGGATACCTCTCCTGCACGTGGCAGTGCAAAATTAACAAGGTAGCCGGTCATCATTGAGTGGTATGTGTTAATCAGACCCGGGCGGTATCCGAGCGGACGGATCATCAGCACCCATCTCCTTGCCCTGCTGAAAAAGGCCAGCATGGTAAAAAGAAAGGAAAGCAGGAGCCATGAATAGTTGGCAGAGACCAGTGCATCAGTTATCTCCCTGAATTCAACCTTCCTGAATGCCAGGTAGAGAAAGAACAGGCTCAGGAGGATAAAGAAGAGAACCTTTGAGACACGTGATATCCATGCTTTCAATCTCAGATCAGTTTATTGGTGGCGGTATCGGGGAATATAAGAGTTGGTTTGAACGATTTTGCCTCTTCAAAGTCGAGCAGGGCGTAGGAGATAATAATAACCACATCGCCAACAGCCGCTTTACGTGCGGCCGGACCGTTAAGGCAGATAGCCCTGCTTCCCCTCTCTCCCCTGATCACGTAGGTCTCCAGTCTTTCACCATTATTGATGTTAACTATCTGAACCTTTTCATTTTCTATAATGTTGGCGGCCTCCATCAGATCTTCATCAATGGTAATGCTTCCGACATACTGCAGGTTAGCCTCCGTAATGGTGACCTTGTGTATCTTTGATTTTACTACTTCTATATGCATCAGGGCATTGTAATGATTTTCACTGTAAAGTTAATCAACCTTTATTAAACGGGAAAGAAAAGCGGATATTATCAATCAGCCTCACATCTCCTGCCATTACTGCTATACATCCCTGCCAGCTTAATCCCTCAGCTGCCCTGCAGGTGGGTTTGATACTCTGAAGGGTGCTGGGGTCAACTATTTCAAAGTATTCAGTGCGGAATCCCTCCTCACTGTCAACACCATTTATCACCGCTTCCCTTATCTCCCTAACGGTGTCATCCGGGGCAGGGGTTGAATATCCGGAAAGAGTACGGTAGATGACCGATGCCCGGTTTCTTATATCGCTGTTCAGCCTCTCGTTACGGCTGCTCATAGCCAGCCCGTTGGATTCACGCAGGATAGGGCAACCCACTATCTCTACGTCCGGATGCAGGTGAGAAGCAAGTTTTCTTACAACGGCCAGCTGCTGGAAATCCTTCTCGCCAAAGAAAGCTTTGTCAGGCTTTATTATAGCGAAGAGCAGGTTTACCACCTTAACCACTCCCCTGAAATGTCCCGGCCTGAACGCACCCTCCATCACCCTATCAAGATTACCAAGCTCTATATCAATCTCTTCCCGGGGATCTCCCCTGTATATATCTTCAGTCTGCGGTGTATAAACCAGATCATCAGGACCAAGGAGACCCGACAGCATATCCAGATCGCGTTCTATATTGCGGGGATATTTTTCAAGGTCGGTGCTGTCATTAAACTGGGCGGGGTTGACAAAAATACTCACCACCGTATGCCCTGTTGTCCGTTTACTCTCCCTTACCAGTGAGAGGTGTCCTTTATGAAGTGACCCCATGGTTGGTACAAACCCTCTGGTTCCACCTGAGGATTCAAGATGTGCTTTCAGCTCCTCCCTTCTGTTTGCTACAATCATTGGCTCTTTTCTTTTACCCGGCGAAATTAACTATTTTCCGTTTTACAAACAGTCAAAGGGTCAAAAGGTTTTGCAGGGAAGGATGTCTGGTTAACGGATTGATTGTTAGTATGGAGTCAGAGAGATGATTTATGTCAATATTTTTTGCTACCTTTGCATATTGTTGGAACATGGATTATCTGTATAAGGATGGATAACAAAAAAGTATTATTTGTTTCTCAGGAGATCACCCCATATTTAAGTGAATCAGAAATTTCCAGGATAAGCCGGTACCTGCCACAGGGTATACAGGAGCGTGGAAAGGAGATCAGGACTTTTATGCCACGGTACGGGTCTATTAACGAGAGGAGAAACCAGCTTCATGAAGTGATTCGTCTTTCAGGGATGAACCTGATTATTGACGATACCGATCACCCTTTGATAATAAAGGTGGCGTCTATTCAGGCTGCCAGAATGCAGGTTTATTTTATTGATAATGAAGACTATTTCCATCGTAAGCACGTAGTACGTGATAACCGGGGAAATGAATTTGAGGATAATGATGAACGCGCCATCTTTTTTGCACGGGGGGTTCTGGAGACTGTCAAGAAGCTGCGCTGGATGCCTGATATTGTCCACTGCCACGGGTGGATGTCGGCGCTGTTACCTGTTTACCTTAAGCAACTGTACAGTGATGATCCGATATTCAGCGATGTAAAGATTATCTATTCTGTTTACAATAACGGGTTTAAAAAACCGTTCAGAGATACATTCAGGGGCAAGATACTTGCTGACGGTATTGATCCTGATTCGATGAAGGAAGGTAGCGAAGCAAACTTTTTTAATATTTCAAAGCTGGCCATTGATTTTTCAGATGGCATAATTATTGGTAGCAGTGAGATCAATGGTGAAGTGGAAAAATACATCAGGAGTCAGAAAAGTCCGGTTCTTGAACACAAGGATGATGAAGAATATGTTGATGCGTACAATGAATTTTATGACAATCTTTTACAGCAATAGGCTACTATCAGGCAGCTCCTCTACAGCAAACATTTTTATTAAAATTACTTCACTTGCCTCCATACTGGCAGTGATGATGGTGTTGTTTCAGGGTTGTGAGGAAGATCCGTCAAAAATAGGGGGAGGGATACTCCCTGACAATGATTTCACCACCCTTAATGCCACCGACACAATTGGTGTAAACCTTTACACCATGTATACCGATACCATCAGATCAACACAGCCTACGATTTCCTATATAGGGCAGCTGCAGGACCCGGTCTTTGGCACAACCACCACCAGCTTTGTTTCGCAGTTATGGTTGTTTAATGACTGGCCGGGGGACGGTATCCTGGGCATTGACTCAGTGATGTTCTATCTAAATATAACGGGTGTAACAGGAGAAGCGGGTGATGTAGGAGGTGCTGTTAATATCTACGAGATTGACAGGGTGATGGGGGAGGACTCGGTCTATTATACCAACACCACTCCTCCTGTGAAAGAGTTGATATCTACAGTATTACTAAGGCCGATAGAGAAGGATACTTTGCTGAGGATTAATATGGGCATGTCTCCGGGAGATGTTTTTCTGAGGGATACGTCAATGCTCTTTCTCTCGAGCGACAGTGCAGACTTCAGGACACTGATAAAAGGGGTATGGATTGAGTATCTTCCGGCTTCGGAAAACCATATGTTTGAGGTTGACGTTTCATCCGGCCAGACAGGTTTCGAGGTTCATTACACCGATGCGGCTGCCAATCATTCAACCTATCCCTTTGGCATTAACAGCAAAACGGTAAAGTACAACAGGTATATACATGATTTCTCAACTGCCGATCCCGGGATGGAGATAAGTCATATAAATGATATGGTAAAGGATTCTCTCAGCTATATCCAGAGTTTTCAGGGGGTATTTACCAGGATTGAGATTCCAGGGCTTGAAGCCTTAAGGGAGATGATGCCTCTGGGTATCAATAAGGCATCACTGGTGTTGCCTGCATTTACTGATGATATGTTTTTCCCGGAGGAGAATATAATAGGACTTCAGGTGCTGGCACGGTTTAACAACAGTGACGGACTAAAGGAGATTGTTCCTGATTATCTGCTCAGCAATGAATTTTTTGACGGCAGGTATTATGGTATTGACCGTGAGTTCAGGATCAACCTTGTCAACTTTATCCAGAAGTACCTCGAGGGAGAGATTCCTGAGCCTGTAGTGGAACTTTTTCTTCCGGTCAGTGCAAAAAGAAATCTGGTTCTCTGGTCTGAGAATGAGGATAAGCCGGTAAGGCTTGAGCTCGTTTTCACAACCCTTTAACAACTATTACATTAATCCCCGTTCTCGTAACCGGGGTGTTTTTGCTGATCACGCTATCAGCATATTATTTCAGGTGGCCCGGTGTTCCGGTATTCATGGTTTTTCAAGAGGGAAGAGACTTTCTGCCGCGGTTATCTTTTTATATATTGCTCTTCATAGTAGCTGGCATAATCACCTGAAATAACATCCTGCAGCCATCTGCTGTTCTCCAGATACCAGTCAGCAGTTACTGCCAGTCCGGCAGCAAAATCGTGTCGTGGCACCCAACCTGTTTCAGCGGTCAGTCTGGATGAGTCAATGGCATACCTCAGATCATGACCTGCCCTATCCTTGACGAAGGTTATAAGCTCTTCAGACTCCCCGCTGCGCCGCCCCAGCTTATCATCCATCACCCTGCAGAGAAGCTTTATAAGATCAATATTTTTCCATTCGTTATTACCACCGATATTATATGTATTTCCACGTTTTCCGTTGTGGGCTATTATATCAATGGCCTCTGCATGATCCTCCACATAGAGCCAGTCGCGTATATTCTCCCCCTTACCGTAAACAGGAATCTCGTGGCGATTAATAATATTGTTTATTGCCAGGGGTATTAGTTTCTCGGGAAACTGGTTGGGTCCGTAATTGTTTGAACAGTTTGAGATTACCACAGGCAGACCGAATGTGTGAAACCATGCTCTAACCAGGTGGTCAGAGCTGGCCTTTGAGGCCGAATAGGGACTGCGCGGATCGTATGGTGTTGTTTCAGTGAAGAGTCCTTCCGCACCCAGTGAACCGTATACTTCATCCGTTGAGATATGGTAAAAGAGTGTATCTTCCCCTGCTGTCAATTGAGCCCTGCAGGCATTCAGCAGGTTAACTGTTCCAAGGATATTGGTGTGAATAAAGAGGTCAGGGCTGGATATTGAACGGTCAACATGTGACTCGGCGGCAAGGTGGATAACCAGATTGAACCGGTATTTTTCAAATAGCTCATCCACCTCCCGGCGGTTTACAATATCCATTTTGTGGAAGATGTAGTTGGGCATTTTTTCAATATCGGTCAGGTTTGCCAGGTTCCCGGCATAGGTCAGCTTATCGGCATTCACCACGAGGTATTCAGGATGGTTTCTGACAAATCTCCGTACAACATGAGATCCTATAAATCCGGCTCCACCGGTAATCAGTACTGTTTGTTTCATCAGTTCAGCATTAAAATTGTTAATGGCAGGCGATACTCATTTTTCGCCGTTCTCCCGTTTTATGCTCCTGTAATTATTTTCCCATTTCCATGCTGACCGGAGTGATTCAGCAAGAGTGATTTCAGTCTTCCATCCCAGCTCTTTGTTGGCGAGGGAGGGGTCAGCCCATATCTTTTCTATATCCCCTTCACGCCGGCCGGTTATTGTATAGTTCACTTTTTCACCGGTTGCCTCCTCAAATGTTCTGATGGCTTCAAGTACCGAGACACCCTGGCCGGTGCCCAGATTAAATACTTCATAGTTGGTTTTGTTTTTTTGGTCCAGCAGTCTTTCGAGTGCTGCAATATGGGCTTTTGCAAGGTCAGTTACATGGAGGTAGTCCCTTATGCATGATCCGTCCGGTGTATTATAATCGACACCGAAAACCTTCAGCTGATCCCTGATTCCTATGGCTGTCTGGGTGATAAAGGGCACCAGATTTTCCGGCATACCGGCGGGCAATTCTCCGATATGTCCGGAGGGATGTGCACCAATAGGATTGAAGTAGCGGAGTGAGACTGCCTGCAGTCCGCTTCTGGCATACATCATATCACGGATAATCTCCTCGCCCATCTGTTTGGTGTTTCCATACGGGGAGGTGGCCGGTTGAACGGGATCCTCTTCTGTTACCGGCAGTCTTTCGGGCTGACCATAAACGGTACATGATGATGAGAATACCAGAGAAGGTACGTTGTATTTCTCCATCACCTCAAGGAGGTTAAGGAGTGTGGTGAGGTTATTGTGATAGTAACGGAGGGGTTCCCTTACCGATTCTCCTACTGCTTTATAGGCAGCGAAATGGATAATGGCATCTGTACCGGGCATGCTTTCCATAAGCCGAAAAAGCTTCTTCCTGTTGCACAGGTCAAAATTTTCAAACCGGGGTCTGATACCGGTAATCTTTTCTATCCCATCCACAACAGAGATATCTGAATTGGAAAGGTTATCGATGATTATGGCCTCGTAACCTTTTTGCTGCAGTTCCACAACGGTATGAGATCCGATATAACCGGTACCCCCGGTAACGATAACCCTTTTGCTTTTATCCATATCTTCCTTAACTATTGTTCAGTACAGGCGGTGGATCAACGACAAAAACGTTGCCGGCAAACCCCATATTTCCCTTTGTTAATGATCAGTACCTGCAGCGGTAACCGGCTGGGGTCAGAGGCTCCAGTACTGGTAATTTCTTATTTTACCCCTGAGGGTTCCCTTTACATCAACAACAATACCCCTGTCGTCAAGCAGCGGCGCCAGGTCCGCCTCACTCAGGTTTTCGTATTCGGTATGACTGACGGCAACTATAACTGCATCATATCCTGTTCCCGGTTTTTCAGACAGCTCTATTCCGTATTCATGCCTTACCTCTTCTTTGCTTGCTCTTGGGTCAACCACATCAACCAGCACCCCGAAATCGGTAAGTTCCCTGATCACATCCACCACCTTTGAGTTGCGGATATCAGACACATTCTCCTTGAAGGTGATACCCATAATCAGCACTCTGGATCCCTGGGCATTCTTTGATGCGGCAATAATTTTCTTTACGGTCTGTTTCCCGATATACCTGCCCATGCTGTCATTCACAAAGCGGCCTGAATCAATTATCTGGGGATGATAACCAAGCTCTTTTGCCTTATAGAGCAGGTAATAGGGATCAACACCAATACAGTGGCCTCCCACCAGGCCGGGATAGAACCTGAGGAAGTTCCATTTTGTGCCTGCTGCCTCCAGTACCTCAAAGGTGTTTATATTCATCCGGTTGAATATAATGGAGAGTTCATTCATAAAGGCGATATTGATATCACGCTGGGTGTTCTCAATGATCTTGGATGCTTCAGCAACCTTGATGGAGCTGGCACGGTGAACGCCGGCAGTAATAATAAGCTCATATGTAAGTGCTATATTTTCTGCTGACTCAGCATCACAACCGCTGGTTACCTTGACTATTGCTGTCAGGGTATTCTTTTTGTCGCCCGGATTGATCCTTTCGGGGGAGTATCCTGCCTTGAATTCCTCACCGCATTTCAATCCTGAGAATTTCTCCAGCACCGGGATACAGTCTTCTTCTGTACAGCCCGGATATACTGTTGATTCATAAACCACGTAATCTCCCTTTTTCAACACCTTGCCGACTGTCTCGGAGGCTCTCAGGACAGGAGTGAGATCGGGCAGATTGTGGTTATTGGTAGGGGTGGGGACGGCGATAATGTGGAAATGTGCCTTTTTAAGATCTTCGGGATCGGCTGTATAATGAATATCAGTATCATGAAATGCCTCCGGCGGGAGTTCATTGCTGGGGTCAATGCCTTTTTTCATCATTTCAATACGTTCGGGGCGGATATCAAATCCTATCACCCTGATTTTTTTAGCAAACTCCAGGGCTATTGGGAGTCCTACATATCCAAGGCCTATAACTGACAGAACGGCTTCTCCCTTAAGTAATTTCTCGTACATCTCGTTTAATATTTATTAAGGTTTTATAAAAGTTTTTTTGCTAATGGGTGTATCTCACCATATAAGGTGTCAGGGGCAGCATTCCGTATTTTATGTGCTATCTCCACAGAGTGCTTTGCATCAGCCAGGCCATAGCCACGTCCCGAGAGGATATCGCGGTAGGTCTCTGTATGAAGATCTGTAAAGCCTCCGCTAAACTCCATCTCCTCCTCTTCTATCTTTACAGACCGGTATGTTCGCTGACCCCTGCTAACAATCTCTGCCGGGAGATCACTGGAGTCGAGGCTCAGAAACCATCTAACCCTCGCCTTTTCAAGCTCCATATATCCTGCCGCCTTATCGGGTTTTGACAGATGAACATTCACTGATTTAGCCTCCCCGAATATCCATGTCAGCATGTCGAAGAAGTGGATGCCGATATTTGTAGCCACCCCTCCCGATTTTTGAATATCACCCTTCCATGAAAAGTGGTACCAGTTTCCGCGTGATGTAATATATGTAAGATCTATATCGTGAACCCTGCCATCCGTCTCCTTCTCAATCTTCCTTTTCAGCTCAATTATTGAGGGGTGCAGCCGTAGCTGCAGAACAGTATAAACCTTTTTTTCCGTCTCCTTCTCAATCTCCATCAGTGCATCTATATTCCAGGGGTTCAGTACCACCGGCTTTTCACATATGGCATCAGCCTGCTGTCGCAGTGCAAACCGTATATGGGAATCGTGCATATAGTTGGGAGAGCAGATAGAGACATAATCGAATCGGGTACCTGCTCTTTTAAGCTTCTCAAAGTGCCTGTCGAATCGCTCAAACTCCACAAAGAAGTCACTTTCAGGGAAATAGCTGTCTATTATCCCCACGCTGTCAAACGGATCAAGGCTTGCCAGAAGTCTGTTTCCTGTCTCCTTTATTGCGTTAAGATGTCTTACAGCTATATATCCGGCAACTCCGATCAGGCCGAAGTTTTTAACCTGTTCATCCATTTATCAGAGGTTTTGTAAGCAAAATTAACAATTAATTTTTGAAACCTCCCCGTCCAAAATACTATATCTGTCACCACTTTCAGGGCATTCAGCCTCTCCTTTGTCATCAAAGCGGAGTTTGTGACCATATTCACTCATCCAGCCGGCATGACGCGCCGGATTTCCTATAACAAGGGAGTAGGGTTTAACCTCCCTGGTAACCACTGCTCCGGCACCAATAAAGGAGTATTTCCCGATGGGTTTCCCGCATACCACTGTGGCATTTGCGCCTATGGTAGCACCTTTCCCCACCAGGGTCTCCACATACTGATCGCGGCGGATAACGGCACTTCTCGGGTTTACGATATTGGTAAAGACCATTGAGGGTCCAAGGAAGACATCATCCTCACAGATCACACCGGTATATATTGATACATTATTCTGCACTTTCACGTTATTACCCAGTTTTACCCCGGGTGACACCACAACATTCTGGCCCAGGTTACAGTTTTCTCCTATCACTGATCCTGACATAATATGTGTAAAGTGCCATATTTTCGTTCCCTTTCCTATTATACAGTTGTCGTCAATAACTGCCGACTCATGTGCGAAGTATTCCTTTTTCATGTTAACTGTTTTTAAAGAATTCAATTACCGAGGAGATTATAAAACCGGCTTCCTCATTCATCATCTCTGTATGCATTGGCAGTGACAGTACCGTGGATGTGAGTTTTTCGGTTACCGGGAAACTGCTGCTGTTGTACCCCAGCCAGCTGTATGCCTTCTGCCTGTGCAGAGGTACGGGATAGTAGATCATTGAAGGTATCTCTTTTCCGGCGAGGTGCTCCCTGAGCCTGTCGCGCAGTGAAGCGTCCGTTTTTATTGTATACTGGTGAAAGATATGTGTGGACCGGTTGTTGCGTCCGGGGATTTCAATGCCGTCAATATCCTTAAAGGCGTTGTCATACATGAGTGCCAGTTCCTGTCTGGCCTGATTGTAGTGATGAAGGTGTTTAAGCTTTACCCTCAGGATGGCGGCCTGGATGGTGTCAAGTCTTGAATTTATACCTATATGGTCATGGTAGTACCTCTTTGTCATACCATGGTTGGTAATGCTTCTTATCATGGATGCCAGATTGTCGTCTGAGGTAAAGAGAGCACCCCCGTCGCCGAAGCAGCCGAGGTTTTTGGACGGAAAAAATGAGGTGCAGCCTATCTCACCCATTGTTCCGGCCATAACCCTGCTGCCGTCACTGAAACTGTATTCGGCACCGGTAGCCTGCGCGGTATCTTCAATCACTGCTATTCCCCGGTCCCGCGCAAGGGCAAGTATCTCCTCCATTCCGGCGCACTGGCCGAAGAGGTGGACAGGAATTATGGCTTTTGTTTTTGGGGTAACAGCCCGCTCTATTGCTTCCGCGGTGATATTGAATGTTAAGGGATCCGGGTCAATAAGCACAGGTTTAAGCTTAAGCAGCGCTATCACCTCGGCCGTGGCAATAAATGTGAAGTTGGAGGTTATTATCTCGTCTCCCGGTTCTGTATTAAGCGCCATCAGGGCCACCTGGAGTGCATCGGTGCCGTTACCACAGCTGATAACATGTTTTACACCAAGCCATTCTGCCAGCTCATTTTCAAACAGTCCAACCTCATTCCCTTTTATAAAAGCGGCGGAACTGATCACCGTTCTCATTGCATCATCAATCTCTTCCTTGATATTCAGGTACTGACTCTGCAGGTCTACCATTCTTATTTCCCTCATAATCTTCAAGCTTATTGGTGGTCAGGATAGCGAAGATAATAAATTAGATCATTAAACTTTCCGGGGGGGGCGAATCAATCGGGATTTTTCCTATTTTTGTATTCAGAGGAGATAGAAAGATATGACAGACATTACAGCTTATATAAGAGAATTGTTATTCAGTCATGATTGCGTTATTCTGCCGTCCTTCGGGGGTTTTATAGGCAATTATACGCCTGCGGTGATTGAACGGGGAAGCAATACCTTCTCTCCGCCCCGCAAGGCAATCTCCTTTAACCGCAACCTTAACCAGAATGACGGACTGCTGATATCCAGGATCTCGGCAGTAAGAGGAACAGGGTATGCAGATGCAAGAAGAGTGGTTGAGGAGTTTGTGCAGGAGGTAAGGGAGAAACTGTCAAAAGGTGAGCATGTAACATTTGATCTTATCGGCACCTTCAGGAACAACAGCGAGGGGAACCCTGTTTTTGAGCCCGACGGCAGCACCAATTTTCTTCTCGGTTCGTACGGACTGCCTGTGTTCAGGAGAGATCCCGCAGAAGGGTATGATGTTGCAACACGGATAATGCCCCGCAGTAACAGGGGAAGCGGGAAGGTTATCACACGCAGGATGGTGTGGCGGGCAGCCGTGGCACTCCCTTTTATTGCAGCTATGATTATAGTGCCGCTGAAGAGTGATCTCTTCAGGAGCAATGCTTCACTTAACCCTCTGGCACGTACCCAGTTGACAGAGATGCAGGCGGTGACAGGCACGGATGATGCAGCCGCAGAGCTGGCTGACGAAAGTGCAGGTGCAGAAAGTCAACTTAATAACGTTACCGGAGGAGCAGAAGCAGCCAATGCTGGTGATAAGATAAATAACAGAGAGCCTGAGAGTGCCGTTTCTGAAACTGCGACAGAGCAGGATGCAGGTAACTCTGAAATTACCGGCCGGGCGGTTGCTGCTGAAACAGCAGATGCTTTTCTTGTTATTACAGGTAGTTTTAAGGCCTATGAGAACGCCACCGGACAACAGAAGGATCTTACTTCGAAGGGTTATTCAGCGTCTGTTACCGGGGCCCCAAACGGATATTACCGCGTTAGCGCAGCATCATTTGCAACCTGGCAGGAGGCTGACTCAGCCAGAAAGGCAATTTCAGACTCCTTCCCCGGCACCTGGATACTGAAGAAGTAAAGGAATCTTTCAACAGTTCAGTCAGGTCAGTCAGTAGCAGCACAGGAAAATCCATACCAGAGATTAACATAATATGGCCTCTTACTACTTAGGTGGCAAGATCTGATTCGGAGTTTGCCTGATTCAGAGTTTGCCTGATTCAGAGTTTGCCTGATTCAGAGTTTGCCTGATTACAGGGTTTAACGTATTTCGGATCCATCTGTCACCCTGTCTGAGGGCTGAACAAAGACCAGTTTTCCGTCCTTGTCTTCGGCCATAAGGATCATGCCCTGACTTTCAATTCCCTTGATCTCCCGTGGGGCAAGGTTTATCACCAATGCCACCTGCCGGCCCACAATGGCCTCAGGCTCAAAATATTCAGCTATTCCGGAAACCACTGTGCGATGATCAATCCCGGTATCGAGGGTGAGTTTAAGCAGTTTCTTTGTTTTTGGAACCTTTACCGCTTCTGTTATTGTTGCAGTACGTATATCGAGTCGTGAGAAGTCGTCAAAGGTGATATTCTCCTTTGCCGGGGAGGCACTGCTGCTGTTATCCTCATTATCCTTTTTGGTCTGCAACAGCCTTTTAACCTCTCTCTCAATCTCATCGTCCTCAATCTTGCGGAAGAGGAGTGAAGGGGTGTTGATACTGTGACCTTCAGGAAGGAGGCTGTCTGATCCTGCCATACTCCAGCGTGACTCGTTGCTGTTGATTCCCTCCCTCAGTCTCTCCATTGAGAAGGGGAGGAAGGGATCCAGGATGATGGCCAGATTGGCGGTTATCTGCAGTGATATATTTAGTATTGTCTTAACCCTTTCAGGGTCGTTCTTTATCACCTTCCACGGCTCGGTGTCGGCAAGATACTTATTTCCCAGTCGGGCCAGATTCATCGCCTCCTTAAGGGCTTCCCTGAAACGGTAACCCTCAAGCGCCGTCTCCACCTTCTCTTTCAGAAGGGAGATCTGTGACAGCACCTCCCGGTCATACTCATCAGTTGCCCCTCTGGCAGGAACGCTGCCATTAAAATATTTATCGGTAAGAACGAGTGCCCTGTTGACAAAGTTACCCAGGACAGCCACCAGTTCATTATTGTTACGTGCCTGGAAATCCTTCCATGTAAAGTCGTTGTCCTTGGCTTCGGGGGCATTGGCGCAAAGGGTGTACCTCAGCACATCCTGCTGTCCGGGGAAATTCTGAAGGTACTCATGTAGCCATACGGCCCAGTTTCGTGAGGTGGATATCTTATCATTCTCAAGGTTAAGGAATTCGTTTGCCGGTACATTATCAGGCAGGATATAGCTGCCTTCAGCCCTGAGCATCGTGGGGAAGATAATACAGTGAAAAACTATATTGTCCTTGCCAATAAAGTGCACCATTTTGGTTTCCGGATCTTTCCAGTATTTTTCCCACTCAGGTGTAAGTTCCCGTGTTGCCGAGATATATCCTATGGGGGCATCAAACCAGACATATAGGACCTTCCCTTCGGCACCTTCAACAGGCACGGGAACACCCCAGTCCAGATCGCGGCTTACGGCTCTTGGCTGGAGTCCGGCATCAAGCCACGACTTGCACTGACCGTACACATTGCTTTTCCACTCAGTGTGATCTTCAAGTATCCATTGTCTGAGCCACCCCTCATATTTGTCGAGTGGCAGGAACCAGTGCCTGGTCTCCTTCATTACAGGCTTGCTGCCGCTGATAACAGATCTGGGATTGATAAGGTCGGTTGCGTTAAGGGAGGTGCCGCACTTTTCACACTGGTCGCCATAGGCGTTCTCATTTCCACAGTGGGGACACGTACCGGTAATATACCTGTCGGCGAGAAAGCATGCTGCCTCCTCATCGTAGTACTGGTTTGAGCTCTTCTCGATAAAGATATCCTTATCATATAACTGCCTGAAGAACTCCGAGGCTGTTTCATAGTGTATCTCTGAGGATGTTCGGCTGTATATGTCGAAGGTAATTCCAAAATCTTCAAATGCTTTTTTATTTATTGCATGGTACCGGTCAACCACCTCCTGAGGCGTGATTCCTTCATTTCTGGCTTTCAGGGTTATGGGAACGCCGTGCTCATCCGATCCGCAGATATGGATAACTTCCCGGCCGGCAGACCGGAGGAATCTTGTATAGATATCGGAGGGTATATATACACCTGCAAGGTGTCCGATATGTATGGGTCCGTTGGCATAGGGCAGGGCTGATGTGACAAGGTAACGTGCCGGATTTTTGATCATTTTAACAATTGCTTTAACAGGGTGATATGAGGTAATTAATCATCAGGTGCAAAGATAATAATTTTCCTCTGTTGTTTGTGGACGGCCTCTTTTGTATCTTGCAGGTGAGCATACCTGATGCGGGTTGCTGCGCAGAAACCGTTTGAATAAAACAGATAAAACCGAGGATGATGGGCAGAGCAGAGTCACTTATCAGGCCCCCCTGTTTAAAGGAGGGCGACAGGGTGAGGGTGGTGGCACCCTCCGGCGTAGTTAACCGTGACCGGTGTGAGGCAGGAATAAGCCTGCTGGAGAGATGGGGACTGGTAGTGGAGAGGGGCAGGCATCTGTACGGAGGATATAATATTTTTTCAGGCAGCGATGGAGAGAGGCTCTCCGATCTGCAGGAGGCACTTGACGATACCGGTGTTAAGGCTCTCTTTTGCGCCAGGGGAGGTTATGGTCTTTCACGTATTGTTGACAGGATAGACTACAGAATATTTATGGATAATCCCTGCTGGATAGTTGGTTACAGTGATATTACCGCCCTGCATATCTGGGTAAACGGATTTCTGGGTGTAGCCTCGGTGCATGGTGAGATGATTGCCGGAATCTGTGACAGCAGCAAGGAGGAGGCATCCGCATCATCTCTCAGGGATATGCTGTTTGAGGGGGGTAGTACTGTGGAGTGGGAGAGTGGGCAGTATGCCGATGGGGTTGCAGAGGGTATCCTTTCAGGCGGCAACCTGTCACTGATAAGTAATCTTGCCGGTGCCACCGGAGTGGGGTTGTTCAGGAACAGAATACTTTTTATTGAGGAGACAGGGGAGTTTCTCTACCGGTTCGACCGGATGATTGAGGGTTTAAGGCTGGCAGGTATAAGCAGAGCTGTTGCCGGTCTTCTGGCAGGATCATTTTCAGATATGGAGGATACTGAAATATCTTTTGGAAGGGATGCCAATGCTATAGTGAAGGATTCTTTCGGGGAGCAGGGATATGCTGTTGCCACCTCCTTTCCGGCCGGACACTCGGATGACAACAGGGCTCTGATGCTGGGGGCTTTTGTAAGGCTTACTGTTTCCGGGGGCAGGTGCCGGCTTGAGTACCTTGATTAGTTGATGCCTGTTTCCGGGGGCACTGTTTTATGTGCCTTATTTCCGGGGTGGCTTTTCCCGGGGCAGCGGCGCTCAGAAAGCTGCCAGCAGCAGGTTAATATCTTTTGAGAGAATTCCGAATCTCTGTCCCAGGGGTTCGCTGGTAAGAATTCCGCGGTAGATATATACTCCGTCACTCAATCCCCTTGCAGTTTTCAGCATCACATCCAGTCCGCCTGCATCCGAGATCTCCTGCAGGAGAGGGGTAAATACATTGCTGAGGGCAATGGAGGCTGTTCTGGCAACTCTTGATGGCAGGTTCCATGCTGAGAAGTGGATAATCCCGTGCTTCTCATAAACCGGATCACGCAGTTCCCTGCACTCGGTAGTTTCAATACAGCCACCCCTGTCGATACTGAGGTCGATAACCACCGAGCCCTTTTTCATATTCATAATCATATCTTCAGAGATATGGTACCATGGCCTGATATCCTCTATCTGTATGGCACCTATCAGCACATCGGCTGACTTCAGAGCCTTGCGCAAAACCTGGGGATGGTAAACTGACGACTGGAGTCGCTGCCCGATAGATGACTGAAACCTTCGGAGGTTATGAGCCGAGTGGTCAAATATTTTCACTATGGAGCCGAGTCCGAGTGCTGCCCTGGCAGCATATTCGCCGGCTGTTCCGGCTCCTAAAATTACCACCTCTGTTGGGGTAACACCCGCGATACCTCCCAGCATAACACCTTTTCCACCATGCTGGTTACTGAGGTATTCAGATGCAATCAGTACGGAAGTTATTCCGCTGATTTCGCTCATCGACTCAACCACGGGGAGTTCGTCATTGCTGTCACGTATCTTCTCAAATGCCAGTGCGGTGATGTTTTTTTTGATCAGTGCCTTTACGTTTTCCTCTGTCTGATTAAGGACATTGAGGTATGACATTATAATCTGGTTTCCCTTCAGCTTCTGAATGTCGCGCAGAGAGAGCGGTGCCACCCGCATAACAATATCGCACTGCATAACCTCCTCAACTGATTTGGCTATTACCACGCCGTTTTCGCTGTAGTCATTATCGCTGTACCTGGATCCTTTTCCGGTTCCTGACTGTATAAATATTTCGTTTCCGCTTTCCACAAGCAGGTTGCATGCTTCAGGTGTCAGGGGGACCCTTTTCTCATTCTCATCCTGATCACGGAGTATACCTATGGTTATTTTTTTTCTTCTGCGGCTCTTCTCCAGAAGCTCTTCGCGGGGCAGGAGTGCTCCCGAAAGGTTGAAATTCTCGTTTGATTCCTTCTCCTTCATCCGGAAAGACGATTAGTGTGAATCAAAGATAATAAAATGAATGAAACAGAGGATATGTAAAAGCGGTGAACGGCAATGGTTCATCCGACTGCTGAGGCATCAATATCAGGTTATCCCGGGAAGGGTGTACTCTATTGTACGGCTTTCATCCTCTTCGGTGGTGATCCATACTGCCACGCACTCATCTGGCAGCAGCTCTTCCGATATTTCGGGCCACTCAATAAAGCAGTAACGTCCTGAATCGATATACTCCTCAAAGCCGAAATCATAGAGCTCGGTTATTTTGTTTATTCGGTAGAAATCGAAGTGACATATTGAGTCAGCTCCGGGTACCATATATTCATTTACAAGGGTGAATGTTGGACTGGTAACGCTGTCTGCTGCACCCAGGTGGTGACAGATCTCTTTGATAAATGTTGTTTTACCTGCCCCCATACCACCGTAGATGGCGAAAATCCTGAACCCGGAAGCATCATTAAGAAGCTGCTCCGCTGCTGCCGGAAGATTATTCAGCGTCCTGACTTTTAATAATTTTCTTCTTTGCACCCTGTTACTCTTATTTGCTGTAAAATTAGTTACAGTGATTTAATATGCAATGGGTAGTTATGATAATCGATTCAGGCGATTATGGTTTTTCAGATAAGGGAGAAGGGAGTGCCGGCAGGGGAAGAAAGAGTTAGTTATTATCCGCTATTCTGAAGGTTCCATAATAATAAGCGGTACTATCATCTCCTGCAGTGATATTCCCCCGTGCTGGAATGTGTCGTTATAGTATGATGCAAAGTGGTTGTAATTATTTGGATATATCAGGAAGGAGGCTCCTGTAGCAAAAATATAGCTGCTGGTAATATTTGTTTTGGGAAGGTGCGCCAGGGAGGGGTCACGCACTGCAAATACCTCCTTAACATTGTAGTTAAGGTTTCTTCCGAGCTTGTACCTCAGATTGGGTGAAGTCTGACGGTCTCCCACAACCTTCACCGGGTTATTAACCCGGATTGTACCGTGGTCTGTGGTAAGCATGATCTTTACTCCGCTGCCCTGCAGTTTTTTGAGCAGTTCGGCAAGGGGGGAGTGTATAAACCAGGACCTTGTAATGGAGCGGTATGCTGACTCATCGGCTGCCAGTTCACGCAGCACATCGGTATCGGTACGGGCGTGTGAAATAAGGTCGATAAAGTTGTATACAAGCACTGAGAGGTCATTTCGGAGCAGGTCAGAAAGGTTGTCATTCACCTTTTTCCCTGACTGATTGCTTCCTATCTTTTCATACCCCCACCGGCATTTTATCCCGGCGCGTTCGAGGTTAAGTCCTAGCAGGCTGGCTTCATGATTGTTCTTTCCTTCACTGCTGTCATCATTTACCCAGTACTGAGGGTATCTTCTGACTATCTCGGATGGCATCATTCCGGAAAAGAGTGAGTTCCTCGCATACTGGGTTGCGGTTGGCAGTATACTGAAGTAGAGATTCTCCTGCACTGACCCGACAAGCCCGGTCATTTCGTTTCTTATTACCTGCCACTGGTCATATCTGAGGTTATCGATAACTATCAGAAACACTTTTTCACCTCTTTTAAGCATGGGAAAGAGTGAATGGGAGAGTACTGAAGGGGTCATCAGCGGTTTTGGGCTTTCGGCGGCCGTGAACCATTCCAGGTAGTTCCGACTTATAAAGCGGGAGAAGGCATTGTTTGCCTCCTGCTCCTGCATCCGGAAAATTTCTGCAAGTCCCGGATCAGAGGAATTGTCAAGCTGCAGTTCCCAGTGGACAAGTTTTTTATATATGGAGATCCAGTCGGAACTGTCACGTGCCCCGTTTATCATACTGTTAATTGTGCTGAACTCCTCGCGGTAACCGGTTGTGGTTGTTTCCGTAACGAGCCTTCCCCTCTCGGTTATCTTTTTGATAGCGAGCAGTATCTGACCCGGCTTTACCGGTTTAATAAGGTAGTCGGCTATCTTTGATCCTATGGCGGCATTCATGATATCCTCCTCTTCGCTTTTTGTTATCATCACCACCGGCAGTTCAGGACGAATCTCCTTTACGGCCCTCAGTGTATCGATACCTGATAATCCGGGCATATGTTCATCGAGGAAGAGCATATCGTAACTGTTTGACCTCACCAGTTCAATTGTCTCCCTGCCTCCCGAGCAGGTATCTACGCTGTATCCCTTCTCCTCCAGAAAGAGGATATGGGCCTTCAGCATTCCAATCTCATCGTCAGTCCACAGTATCCGTATTTTTTTTGTCATTTTGTAACGGGGCTCTTTTTATTTGGCCGGCATATAGTTCTCTAAAAAGAAGAGGTTGTATTTCTCAGGATCATTTTCGTTTTTCAGAATATTTATATTATCCGGTGTAATGATAAAGGTAATTACCCTGGCTGATGTGTGATCACCAAATATCATGGCAGGGTCAAAGCTCTCCCTGTACGCTGTTGCTTCATCCCTTCCGGGGAATGTTCCCACGGTAATCATAACGAACCTGTTGTTGCGCAGTTCACCGTTTGCCGAGTAGTTTTCGCTGGTATAGTTGTCAATATTAAAATTTATTACATCAAAGGTGAGCCTGTTTATATCTTCGTTGTTATTCATTATCACTGCAACAAAATAGTGAGGTCCGGTGATATCTGTACTGAAGAGTTCCCTTGCTTTCTGCTGTTCCTCTTCAATTTTGAGCTCCGGGATCTCCGTGTTAAGGTGTGTGATAAGGGCGGATGCTCTTTCTGCTTCAGGAGATTCCGGAAACTCCTGTACAATAGCCGCCAGCATCGCCTTCAGCTCTCTCTCATCCACCATTGTGGCCATTGCAAATGTTCTCAGCAGGTTGAATTTGGGAATCAGCTCCGAGCCCGGGTATTTCTCCAGGCCCGTCTCACACAGGGAGAGTGCCGCAGTATTGTTTCCATTTTTATACTCCTCAAAGGCCTGATTGTAGAGCTGCGCCGATCTTCTCTCCTCCTCAATCCTTTTTGAGTAGTAATCAGGGTCTGATATGATCTTTGCAAATTCGGTTTCGGGGTATTCAGATACCAGTCTCCTGCTGTAGCCTTCGGCAAGGGCAGGTGATTTATTCCTGGATAGCATCACCAGGTTGTAGAGCGCCTGTGGCACCATCATGTGATCAGGGAAACGTGATACAAACCGGTCATAGTACTCTGCTGCCAGTATGACCTCTTCCAGCTGTTCCGCGAGGATTCGTCCGGCATTATAGAGTGCCAGGGCAATGCGTTCGTTGGATATCTCAACCAGTGAATCGGTAAGGGGAAGATTACGCAGGTAATAGTCAGCAGATTTAATGCCGCCGGAAGCGCCGCTTAATCCTGCAGTGTCAGTCTCCTCAGCCGTGCTTCCGCTGGCAAATATTCCTGTTCGCGATCGGTTTATCCTTCTCCAGTTATCCTCCAGAGGTCTTTCTCCCCATCTGTTTCTGAATTCCGATTTGCCGAAGGTGAGCGCCGGCTGGTTATAGAAATACCATTTGCCCGAAGCTGAAATATCCCCGCTGAAGCGACGCTGGTTTTCATAAAATTCACCCATGTTATAACGCTGGTCCACCTCTGCTTCAGCCTCTCTCTCCCTGAGGGTTATTTCGTTTATTATCCCGGCAATAAGCGATTCACGCTGGGGTTGTGGCAGAGATGCCACGTACTGCAGGGAGTCTTCACGGCTGATAGTATTAAGGTTTCCTGCCAGTTCAGTCAGGGTGCGGGAGAGAGTGGAAATCTCACTATAGCCCGGGTAATCAGTAGAGAGAAATGTGGCAGTGCTGTCATAGTATGCCTGTGCCTTCAGGTAATCAGATGCATCATACCAGTAATCTGCCAGCACCAGATATGATCGTCCCTTCTGGGTGCTGTTACCTGTTGACAGGTAGGCTGATTTCCGGAAATGATCCAGTGCGCTTACCGTGTCCCTTTCGCGCAGTGCGAGGTTCCCCAGTGCATAATGTATCTGGTCAAGATACTCCCTGTTTTTCTCATCGCGCATCAGCTTATTGAGATTTTTTCTTATATCCCCGGCATCTCCGCTTTCCACATCAAACACCCCTGCCTGGTTGATCCGGGCATTAAACTCCAGCTCATAAGGGGGATTCATCTTCAGCACCTCCCTGTAATGTTTTTCGGCCAATGCCCTGTTGCCGCTCTCCTCAGCTACCCTTGCCAGCAAAAAGGTAAGACGAATCTTTTCATTTTTGGATGATAGCTCTTCCACTCCTGATGCCAGGGGTTCAATAGCTCCGGAGTAATCTCCCTGTCTGAGTGCCAGATCGGCAACAGAGAGGAAGTATTCCGCTTTGATCTCTGCCGGTAGCCGGGCCGGACTGATCTTTTCCAGCAGCCTTGCTGCTTCACTGTAGCCTGCTGTCTCGGTGCTTATTCGGGCGAGCCATATCTGTGATGCTGTAACAACAAGGGGATCGGAGCTTTCCCTGCTGTTGTGAAGAAGTGTTATCCGGGCTTCATTGTATTTTCCCTGTATCATCTGTGCCTTACCCATCAGGAGGTAACTGTCATCCACCCAATCATTATATTCACTTCTCTCATAGAACTCCTTCTCGCTTCCTGTAAGAGGTTCATTGCTTTTTATTTCGGGGCGGGCCGTTATTGAGTGAAGCGAGATAAGCTTTGAGCATTTCTGTATTGTCCGGTCCATGTCGCCTGTTGCAGCGGTGGCAGCATCCCGGTTACTGTATTCAAAGATGGGGAAAACGAGGGAGTAGTTGTCACTGTTTGAGGCAGAGATCCTATCAAGACCATTCAGGTAGCTCTGGTAGCCGTTGAAATAGATATTATAGCGGGAGGTCAGGTTATGGTAAAACCTGCTCAGGCTGGTATTCTTTTCCACCGAGCATGAGGCAGCGGCAGCCATTATCAGGAATGCTGCCAGGAAGCGGTATAGACTCTTTGTTACGGGCAAAATCACTCTGTTTAATACTATTAACTGCTGGTGGCCCTTAATAGTATATTAAGAGGATAAAAGTAGTGAAAAAATGGTTCAGAGGGCTACTACTTCCTTTATTTCAGGTACCTCCTTGAGGAGCGCCATTTCAACTCCAGCCTTGAGCGTCTGCATGCTGAAAGGGCATCCGTTGCATGCACCCGTGAGTCTCACCTGAACGATATGGTCATCGGTTATGTTAACCAGTTCAATATCCCCTCCGTCTGACTGCAGATATGGTCTTATTTTCTCCAGTGAGGCAAGCACCCTTGACCTTAAACCGGTCATTTCAGAATCTGTCATATTGAGCTGTTATTTGATTATTACTCTTTTGGTGGGATCAAGATTCCTGTTACGGTCATCTGTCCTTTCAATAATAGCGGCGGCAAGTGTGTCAAATGCACGGGCCGGTTCTGTATCTCCAAGCACTGCAGGGAGTCCGCTGTCGCCACTTTCACAGATAGACTGTACTATCGGAATCTGTCCTATAAGCGGGATGTTCATCTTTTCGGCCAGATTCTTACACCCTTCCTTTCCAAAGATATAATACCTGTTCTCAGGCAGCTCGGCAGGTGTGAACCATGCCATGTTTTCTACAAGGCCGAGTATAGGGACATTGATCTTTTCCGTTCTGAACATTGAGATACCCTTGATGGCATCTGCCAGTGCCACCTCCTGCGGTGTGCTCACTATAATGGCGCCGGTTACCCCAACCTCCTGCACAAGGGTAAGATGGATGTCACTGGTTCCGGGCGGCAGGTCAACCAGCAGAAAATCGAGTTCACCCCAGTCGCCCTGCTCTATCATCTGCTTAAGAAAGTTGGAAGCCATAGGACCCCTCCAGACCACTGCATCATCAGGATCAACAAAGAAACCCACTGAGAGAACCTTTACCCCATATTTTTCAAGGGGAATGACATAATCTTTGCCATCAACCTTTTTCAGGTCGGGGCGGTATGTGACAGCATCAAACATTTTGGGTGCGGAGGGACCAAAAATATCGGCATCCAGGAGTCCGACCGAATAACCCCTGCGTGCCAGTGCAACAGCAGCATTTACTGCCACTGTCGATTTGCCCACTCCCCCTTTGCCTGATGCTATGGCAATAATATTCTTTACACCGGGCAGCATCTCACTTCTGACAGGTTCGGTCTTAATCTGTGGAGGAGGTACTATCACCGCTATATCATTTATCACCGTATCGGGGCCAAACTGTTCCTTAAGCGCCTGTACACAGGCGTGCTTTATTGAACTCATTGCGGGATCCTTATGCCTTTTTGCCCTGAGGGTAATTCTTATTCCTTCCGGTGTTGACCCGGCTGTCTCAACCATTCCTTCACTAACTATATTTTCTCCTCCCGGATAGGGAATTGTTGCGAGTGCCTGCAGTATATCTTCTTTTGTGATCATGATATTATGTAATGCTTCTTTTTATTTAAATTAAATTAACGCAACAAAATAAGAAAATATTTTAAGAAAAGGCAAATTGTTTTCAGAGTTCCTTTGAGGGGTTCCAGAAGATCTCGCTGAAATTGAGTATACGGTCGTTCTCGATAATGGCACCTTCATTTTCAAGCAGTTGTTGCATGGTGGTACTGTTGCCGAAATGGTGTTTCCCGGTCAGTATACCATTTCTGTTGACCACCCTGTGTGCCGGAATAAAGATGGTTTCCTTTTCTCCGGCTGCGAATGCCCTGTGGCTGTTATTCATTGCCCATCCCACCATTCTGGATGACCGCCCTGCTCCGAGGTATTTCGCTATTGCACCGTATGATGTAACCCTGCCGAAAGGTATCATGGCAGCCACCCTGTATACCCGTTCGAAGAAGTCACTCTTCTCCTTCCTGTTCCGGTTCGATGATCTCTTTTCCATTATGGATACGGAATGCTGTATAGGTAATTTTTTTGCCCTCTTTAAGGAAGATATTTTCGTAGTGGGTAATTATTGAGAGGATATCATCCTTCTCACTGGCGGAGTGTATATCGGGATCTGACTTTACCAGTTCGAGGTTATTGCGTTCAATCAGCTTCCCTGTATAGCTGTATAGCTTCTCAGAATCTGTCTTTAGGTGTATCACTCCTTCCGGCCTCAGAAATGTTCTGTAGTTATTCAGAAAGAGAGATCCTGTCAGTCTCTTTTTTATTCTCTGCCTTTTAAGCTGTGGATCGGGGAATGTGATCCATATTTCATCCACCTCATCCCTGTCGAAAAAAGAACTTATAAATTCGATACGTGTTCTTATAAATGCCACATTGGGGAGGTTATCAAATTCAGCCTCACGTGCTCCTTTCCACAGTCTGGCTCCCTTGATGTCAATACCGATAAAGTTTTTGTCGGGATACCTGCGTGCCAGGTTAATCGTATATTCACCCTTTCCGCAACCCAGTTCAACCACGAGCGGGTTTCTATTTTCAAAAAATGAATCTTTCCATTGTCCTCTGAGGTGATAATTCTTTTTGAATACCTCCTCGAAGGTGGGCTGAATTACGTGTCTGAAAGTGGCTATGTCAGCCCATTTTTTCAGTTTGTTCTTTCCCACTTTTCAGGTGTGTTACTCGTGCTTTGTTATACTTAATCCTATGTCAACTATCCCGGTGAGTTCTTCCCTTCTCATTCCCTGTTCAATCCTGAACCGGTAGATCCCCTGATCGGGGAAGACCACATTTGTCTTAAAAGGTACATTGAGGCTTGTAATTGCTCCTGCTCCTGTACCAAAGCGTTCTCCTTTCTCATTACTCAGCAGGTATTCCACAGTATCCCTGACAGAGACACCTCCGGGGGATGTGGTGGTGAAGAAGATAAAGAGGTTACGAAAGGGGTATTCCGGATTTGTACGGATGGTGAGTCCTATATCAAAGGTAGTTGTTGTATCATCTACCGGAGCATTGAAAAGGATGGAGTTATCGCTCCTCCATGATGCGTCGGGAATAATTACTGAATCAGAGTAGTAGTTCCTGTTACGGCACGATGAGCTTATCAGGACCATCGTCATAAGAGCAGCCATTACTGCTATTGACTTACGGTTTTCTCCTATCATTTCTTTCACCCCGTCTTTTGTTCCTTTTTTTTCCGCTGGTTCCCTTTTTACGGTCGAACCGGGTTATACTCTCTTTCCCGACTTCATTTTCAAACTCACTCACTGCTGCAGGAGTGAAATCCATTTCCATAAGTCGTTCCGGCTTCACCCCGCGGGCATTCAGTTTCTGAATCTCAGCCACCCGTTCAACGGGAACGGCTGTAATATTCACAGGAGAATGCTGGTCAAATGAGTACCAGTAGATTCCCTTGTATATCTCCATCTTGAAGAAATATGCCCTTCCGTCGGCAAGCTCAAGGGCTCTCTCCTTGGGAGGGAACTGTTTCTGGCGGTCAACATAGCTGTCAAATTCATAGCTTAGGCAACATTTCAGCTTACCACACTGTCCGGCCAGCTTCTGGGGGTTGAGCGACAGGTCCTGGTATCTTGCATGTGATGTGGTTATGGATGTAAAACCTGTTATGTGAGAGGCACAGCACAGCTCCCTGCCGCATGATCCTATACCGCCTATCCGGCCGGCCTCCTGACGGGCACCTATCTGCCTCATTTCTATTCTTATCCTGAACTCTTCCGCCATACTTTTTATCAGTTGCCTGAAATCGACGCGCTCATCAGCGATATAGAAGAAGATAGCCTTTGTTTTGTCGCCCTGGTACTCCACATCACCGATTTTCATGTTGAGACGCAGGTCGGAGGCTATTTTTCGTGATCTGAGCATCGTGGGTATCTCCAGCCCCATTGCCTCTTCCCATTTTTCCATATCAACAGGCTTGGCTTTCCTGTAAACTTTACGTATCTCCTCCCCGGCCGGCATGTTGCGTGTCTGCTTAATCCTGATCTCAACCAGTTTGCCGGTCATGGACACCCTTCCAATATCATGACCCGGAGATGCTTCAACTGCTACAATATCACCTATATCAAGTCGAAGGTCATTTACGTTACGGTAAAATCCTTTTCTTGTGTTTTTAAAGCGCACTTCAATTATGTCGCACTCCCTGCCCGCTGAAGGGATATCATGAAGCCAGTTGTATGAATTGAGCTTAAACTGTCCCGGGCTGTATTTTACAGTATCTCCGTTTTCAGGTGTTCCTGTTACGGTATACTCTTCACTTTCGTTAATCATCACATTACTTTTATACCCGGCATACGCTGCAGGGTGGGTTTATATTGATCCCTTTCGGTTTCAGGTCTGCAAACTTAGTTATTATTTAGCTTACAGTCAACAGGTGGCAGGGAGTAATCATACGGCCCTGAGCAGTCTGGCCAGCTTAAGGGCCAGATCAAAAAGGATAATTCTGGCGTTGCCGTTTGACGATATGTGATAGTGGGCTGCGGTCAGCTCTCCGGCAATATCCGGTGCATTGGAAGGCGTTATAAACCTGTTGAATTTTGCAGCAAACTCTGCTTCATCCGGCGCCATATTCAATATATCAGGCATTCCTGTGCTGATATTCATTACCAGATTTTCCCTTATCTGCAGCAGTGAAAAGTTGAGAAACCTCTTCTGCGCTTCCCTGCCGGCACCTGCCACCTCCTCCACCCAGTCGCTCAGAGCCACCACATCCCTCATGTATGCCAGCCTCATCAGTCCGATAAAGCGGGAGAGATTTTTCACTCTTTCATCATCCTGCTCAACCAGGTTCATGGCTTTGACGAAGTTACCTCTTGAGCTCCTGGCTATGGTGTCAGCCTTAAGGGAGGGCAGGTCATATTTAGCTGATAGCGCTGCCGAAAGGGCTTCCCTTTCAATGGCAGGGACCCTTATAAACTGGCATCTCGACATTATTGTCGGAAGTATAAGGTCAGGCTCCTCGGAAACAAGAAGGAAGATGGTTTTTTCCGGAGGCTCCTCTATCATCTTAAGCAGCTTGTTGGCTGTCACATTGTGCATCTTTTCGGGCAGCCATATAATCATTATCTTATAGTCTGATTCATAGGACTTAAGATTCAGCTTCTTTATTATCTCTGCTGCCTCGGAGGCATAGATCAGCCCCTGCTCATTCTCAACGCCTATATGCGACAGCCACTGGCTCAGGCTGAACCAGGGTGTTTTGTGCACCATGGTACGCCATTCGGTAATGAAATGTTCACTTACAGGGTCTGTTGTCTTACTCTTTTTGAATACCGGGTATACAAAATGGAGGTCAGGGTGTATCAGCTTCTCATATTTTGAACATGACGGACAGATGCCACATGAGTCGGTATCGGTCCGGTTCTCACAGCTGACAAATTGTGCAAAGGCGAGTGCCAGCGCCAGCTTGCCGTTTCCTTCCGGTCCTGCCAGCATCAGGGCATGACTTACGCGCTGACTGGTAACTGCCTGTCGCAGTCTCTCAATTATCTTCTCCTGACCTGTTACTTCGCTGAATTTCATCCTTTTATTTTTTTAATCCACCTTCGCGTTTCGCTTCGGCGGACGAGAGGGTGTGGTTAAATTCCCCGGGGCTTGCCCCGGAAAGAAGGGTCCAGAGGTTTCCCTGGGGTATAATACCATTTATTGGACAGGAGGAACTTACCATGAACGGTGCAGTTCAGTACTCTCTGTCAACATTAATGGTGCTATGCAAACTACTTTTTTCATGTTGCCCGGATCCCTACAAAAATAGAAAATCTGTTCAGTTTATGGCCAAAAAAATGTAAGTTTGTAAGTTGAATAAGCAATAGCGGACTATTATATGTAACTATTAAGGCAGATCGGTTGTTTTATTAACGGAAAGCACCATTTTAAAGGAAATAATATATAAAATCATGAAGGTAATTGAAGAGTACAGTTTCAAGGGTAAAAGAGCGATTGTAAGGGTGGATTTCAACGTGCCGCTAAACTCCTCATTTGAGGTGACTGATGATACCAGGATCAGGGGAGCGCTCGCCACTGTAAAGAAGATAATGGATGATGGCGGATCGGCTGTTCTGATGTCACATCTGGGCAGGCCGAAGAGCGGACCGGAGGATAAGTTTTCGCTGAGGCACTTGCTTCCCGTACTGGGAGATCTCACAGGGGTCAAGGTGGCTTTCAGCAGTGATTGTATCGGAGAGGAGGCACTGCAGAAGAAAAAAAATCTGGCCGCAGGAGAGATACTGCTTCTTGAGAACCTGAGGTTTCATAAAGAGGAGGAGAAGGGAGATGAAGCGTTTGCAAAAGCTCTGGCTGAGGGGTGTGATGTCTATGTAAATGATGCTTTTGGTACAGCTCACAGGGCACATGCCTCAACAACCGTGATAGCCCGGTTTTTTCCGGAGGAGAAGATGTTTGGGTATCTTATTGATGCTGAGCTGAAGAACATGGACAAGGTTATGGAGGCTCCCGAGAAGCCCTTTACTGCCATTATGGGCGGAGCAAAGGTTTCAGACAAGATACTTATAATTGATAATCTGCTTGACCGGGTCGATAATCTTATTATCGGCGGAGGCATGGCCTATACATTTATCAAGGCACGGGGCGGTAATATTGGTAACTCCCTTTGTGAGGAGGATAAGCTGCCGCTGGCTCTTGAACTAATTGATAAGGCTGCCGGGAAGGGTGTTAATCTGTACCTTCCCGTTGACAGCATAAACGGCGACAGGTTTGATGCCGATGCAGAGACCTCATTGTCGGCAGCAGGAGAGGTTCCTGACGGCTGGATGGGTCTTGATATCGGTAAGGAGAGTGTTGAGCTCTTTTCAAAGGTAATTGCCTCGTCAAGGACTATTCTGTGGAACGGACCGATGGGCGTCTTTGAGATGGATAAGTTTGCCGCCGGAACAACAGCTGTTGCACATGCCATTGCTGATGCCACCTCGGCAGGTGCCTTTTCGCTTATAGGGGGAGGTGATTCAGTAGCTGCCATAAACAAAAACAGTTTGGCCGACCGGGTGAGTTATGTCTCCACCGGAGGAGGCGCTATGCTGGAGTATATGGAGGGAAAGGTTCTTCCCGGGATTGCTGCCATAAGGGGAAAATAGCTGAAGCAGGATGCGGAGAGGAAGGCTTACATATTTTGCAGTGTTAATTGCACTCTTTCTGGTTCTGTTGACACGGTGTTCAAAGGAGGAAGAGGATCGCTTTTCAGGCATTGATACCATTGAGAGCACCCTCTATGGGGATGCCGCCGGCTATTATGCCCTTGGCTTCTCTTTTGACCTGGGAAAGAAAATTCCCACCAATGGCCAGCCGCGCCCTGATATTTCTGTTCATCCCATTACAGATGCTGAAGAGGATATTACCGGAATTTCCCTTGAAACTCCTATCCTTGTTGCACCCTTTGGCTTTGCTGGTGAGTTTGATAGCGGGACTGAGGCTTCAGCTTTCTATAATAACCTTACCGTTGCCACAAGCTCCTCATGGATGCTGTCAGCCAGCCCGTTAAAGGAGAATCAGGTGTGGATCTTCAGGACTACTGAGGGTAACTATGCCAAATTCAGGGTAATTGAACTGAAGAGTGAAAATCGTTCCACGGGAGCATGGGCTTCGGTGAAGTTTGAGTGGATGGTTCAACCTGACGGAACTGAAAATTTTGATTGATGAGCGGCATGACCTTACGGGACAGAATCTTTTCCGTTGCCTCAGAAAGCGATTTTGATTTCCTGGCAAAAGATATTTTCTCCCTTCAGTATCACCACAATACCCTCTACAGGAAATTTTGTGATGCCCTGGGGAAAGATCCCGGACGTGTCTCTTCAGTAAGGGATATCCCGTTTCTGCCGGTGGAGTTTTTCAGGGATCATGATATAATAACCGGCAATAAAAAGGAGGGTGTCACCTTTACCAGCAGCGGCACTACAGGAATGAACATAAGCAGGCACATGGTAACTGATCCTGCGATTTACAGGAAGAGTTTTACCCGCGGCTTCAGGCTTTTTTTTGGCGACCCCTCAGAGGTTGTTATACTTGCCCTGCTGCCCTCCTACCTTGAACGTGAAGGGTCATCACTGATATATATGGTAAAATCCCTTATCAGCATGTCACACTATGGCGGAGGGTTTTACCTTGACGACTATTCCCGGCTCCTGAGGGATCTGGAAAAACAGAGGAGCGCAGGCAGAAAGGTTATCCTGCTAGGTGTAACCTATGCCCTTCTCGACCTTGCAGAAAGGGAGCAGCCTGATCTTTCAGGTGTTACCGTTATGGAGACCGGGGGGATGAAGGGACATGGCAGGGAGATGGTGCGCGATGAGGTTCATTCCATTCTGTGCCGTGCATTTAACGTTAAAACCATTGCTTCGGAGTATGGTATGACCGAGCTGCTGAGTCAGCCGCAGCGACGGACTGTTTGAGATTACCGGGCGGTATGATAACAGTGATATAAGGGGGTGTAATTTGCTTGTTGGATGATAACAGACAGCCAATGTAATGTTTTCATCTGCTTTCTACCCCTGAAGAGGTGTCAGCATCTGTGTTGGTCCCTTACATCCATTATCTTTTATCCTTTGAGCTTTATCCCCTGAGCTTTATCCTCTGAGTTTTATCCTTTGAGCTTTATCCCCTGAGCTTTATCCCCTGAGTTTTATCCTTTGAGCTTTATCCTCTGAGTTTTACCCTTTGAGCTTTATCCTCTGAGTTTTACCCTTTGAGTTTTATCCTTTGAGTTTTACCCTCTGAGTTTTATCCTTTGAGCCTTATCCTTTGAGTTTTACCCCCTGAGTTTTATCCTCGCTCTTTTATCATTTCTCTCTCTGTTATCATTCCTTCTTTTTAGTGGCGCAGAGCGATTTCTCTGTTTCTTTCTTACCTATTATTATATATTTGTCAGCTCCTGAGAAGGGCATTATTATTTCTCCGGTGAAGCGTGGATAAGGGATAAGGGGATTTCCGGCACGACCGGGCAGCTATGTTTAAGAACAATAAAATATAGATATGATGAAGTTTTTATTTAAGAAGTTACGGAAGGTGGCGGGTCGGATATTTGCCCGTTCCCTGGATTATGTTGAGATAATAGGGAACAGGCTTCCCCATCCGGCAACCCTTTTCGCCCTGCTTGCTGTTATTGTTGTTCTGATCTCATGGCTTGGTCATGCGTTGGGAGCCCAGGCGCCACATCCTGTTGATGGTACCACGATTGAAGCAAAAAACCTTTTAAGTGGCGACGGCATAAGGTGGATGTATACCAATCTTATAGATAATTTCCTGAAATTTCCACCCCTGGGATATGTTCTTGTTGTAATGATAGGAATAGGAGTGGCAGAGGGGTCGGGACTATTCACTACCATGATACGCTCACTGGTGCTGAGTGCTCCTCCCAGACTTGTGACGGGGGCGATTGTGCTTGCCGGCATTCTTTCGCACCTTGCATCTGAAGCAGGTTATGTAATACTTATACCCCTTGGTGCAATGATCTTTCATGCACTGGGACGTCATCCCATGGCCGGCCTTGCAGCAGCATTCTGTGGTGTAAGCGGCGGATTTGGGGCAAACTTTTTTATTGGTTCCATTGACCCTATCCTGGCCGGAATATCCCAGTCGGCGGCCCAGATGATAATGCCTGACATGGTGGTAAACCCGGCAGTAAATTATTACTTCATGTTTGTATCCAGCTTCCTGGTTGTTATTATTGGCACATGGGTGACAGAGAGAATTGTAGAACCCCGTATGGGCAAGTACCTTGGGAATGCTGAAAAGCTGCCTATAGTACAACTTACTGCAGGTGAAAAAAAGGGTTTGAGATGGGCCGGGGTTGCACTTATTTTCACCCTTGCACTTCTTGCCCTGACCATTATACCGGTTAACGGTATCTTCAGGGATCCTGATACCGGTTCGGTATTGCATTCACCGTTCTTTAACGGGATCATTATTGCCATTCTGCTTATGTTCTTTATACCCGGACTGGTATATGGTATTATTGTTAAAAGCATAAGGAGTGATAAGGATGTGGCAAAATATATAGGACAGTCAATGAGTGGAATGGGCGGATATATTGTGCTTGTATTCTTTGCTGCACAATTTGTCTATTTCTTTAACTACAGCAATCTGGGAATTATTTTTGCCATCAAAGGGGCTCAGACACTGCAATCAATAGGTTTAACTGGTATTAACCTGATAGTGGCCTTCGTATTGCTGTCGGCATTTATCAATATGTTTATGGGAAGCGCATCGGCCAAATGGGCAATAATGGCTCCGGTTTTCATACCTATGCTGATGCTGATAGATCCTCCCTACCATCCGGGATTAACCCAGGCTGCATTTAGGATAGGAGATTCGGTTACCAATCTCATTACTCCAATGATGAGCTATTTTGCCCTTATTGTAACCTTTGCCCAGAAGTATGATGAGAAGTATGGAATAGGAACCATTATCTCCGCTATGATTCCATATACAGTGGTACTTACAGTGGGGTGGCTATTGCTGCTGGTTGCATGGATGATGATAGGTTTACCCCTTGGCCCTGACGGTCCGCTTTTTATTCCGGTGCAATAAAGGAGTGCCGGTGATCAGGTAACAGGAGGTGGCATAGCACGCTCTGGTTTATGGACATAAATAGAGGGCGTCTCAAAAATCTGAGACGCCCTCTATTCAGTTTACTCCTCCGGGAAGATTTTCAAATATTCAATTCTCAGAGGTTTAATTTTTCTTTTTATGAATCCTCTTTTTTTTACAGCCTTAAGGGTTAAAGACCAAGTTTAGCTCTTATAGGAGCAGGTACTGCATCTTTATGTACCATTATAAAGATAACCTTGGCTTTTACGTAGCTCTCTGACATATTGAGGTAACCACCGAAACGGTTTCTTTCTGTACCCCAGGAATTTTTTGTTATATAGTATTTTGTGCCGTTCTGGTCTTTAACCATACCTGTTATATGCATCAGGTGGTCATCTGTTGTAACAAACGCCTCATATCCTGCCTGACGTACTTCCTGTGTAACATCAATCTCCGGGAAAGGCTTTTCAAATTTGAAAACCTCCTCAAGGCGCTGTGCCGGATTCATATCCTCAAATCGTGCGCGGTCAGTTCCTGAGAAGTCTTCAACCTTTGTAACCTCCGGGTTGATTGCCACACCATTGGCATGGGAGAATCCCTTTTCACTTACATCGCCGTCCCAGTTAACGGTATAGCCGTTCTCAAGGGCATAATCCATTATCTCTACTATCTCATCTACAGGCACGTTGTACATCCTGTCGTGTGTCCAGTTGTCGGGTACCTCAACCAGGCCCTGTGTGTAGAACGGGAAGTGGCTGAAAGAGGTAATTTCAATATAGTCGTCAGGATTGATTTCCAGCTCTTCAGCAAAGGATTCCGGGGTATAGTTTTTTCCCCCGTAGGTGAAACTTTCTGGTATCTCGCCCATATAGGTGTTGAGAACGGCATTTACAACACTGTAATACTCATTCGATTCATTACGGCTTTTAACCGGAATCTCTGCTATTGCGGACAGCATAGCCTGCAGTTCGCCGTGGTTATGGGCCGTATTACCGTTAACAAGACCTGAGTAGGCTGCATCCGGAACAATACCATCATTTGCAAATACTCTCATCCAGTCGTGAGCCAGGGAGCCTGGTCCCAGGTTTCCTTTGCCGCGTCTCAGGTAGTTATCCTTCAGTCGGTCCATATAGTTATGCCTGACAACAAACATCTCTGACAGGTCAAATTCACCCTTGCCCATTCTCATCAGTTCAGACTCAATAAAGGATGTGGTTGCAAAGCACCAGCATGTACCTGTGCGTGCCTGGTTTTTAACGGATGTTGCATCCAGGCTTGTTACGGTTGTAAAGTTGTAGCCCTCCTGCTGTGCCGCCTGTGCACGGCCCCTCTGAGCGGGCGCTGCAATGGCGATAAAGAGAGCAATCAGTGTAATTAACGTTTTAATTTTCATATTATTAAGTTTTTATTGTTTGAGTTACGTAATTATTGACAGTAACAAATTTATAAAAATGAGCTGAAATAATGGGCCGTTATGTTCTTAAGCAGTCTTTGTTTTACCGTTTATGATCTGCAGATTTGACTTCAGGCAGTAACTATGGTATCACAGGGTGGGGTAATATGCATTTACAGTGTGTTCAATAATATTCTTCTCACGGCTCCGGATAATTGTAATAATATCGAATCGAGCCTCACCGGAGTGTTTATGCAGATCAATCCACTTCTGTGCGGCAAATATTATATTGCGTTGTTTTTTTACTGACACGGCCTCATCCGGATGAACAAGAAATCCTTCATCACGGGTCTTAACCTCCACAAAAACTATTATGTTATCTATTGCTGCAATAATATCTATCTCTTTCTTCCCGCTGCGCCAGTTGCGGGCAAGTATTGAATATCCCTTGCCCGTAAGGTAATTGGCAGCCATCATCTCACCTCTTTTTCCCAGGATGTGTGAGTCGGCCATATCAGAGTTCTATCAGCTTATTCTTTATGGCATAGAGTATCAGGCTGGCGGTATTTTTGGAGCCGGTTTTGCTCAGTAGATTGGCCCTGTGTTTATCAACCGTTCGTTTGCTTATAAAGAGCTCATCAGCGATCTCCTGGTTTGACAGGCCTTCGCATATCTTTAGCAGTATCTCTTTTTCACGTTTTGAGAGGTTTGCCATCTGGGTGCCGGTCTCCCTTGTCTTGAATTTCTGTATTACGTTATAGAGGAGTTCCTGTGAGAAGTGACTTCCGCCATTATAAACTGTAATTATGGCATCCCTGACCTCTGATATGTCTGAATCCTTCAACAGGAATCCTTTGGCTCCGGCGTCAACCATTCTGTAGTAGTAATCCTCCTCTCCGTACATTGAGAGTGCAATAACCTTTATATCAGGGTTCGTTTTAAGGCATTCCCTGGTGGCGTCAATACCGTCCATGCCTGGCATATCAATATCCATAAGGATAATGTCACAATGATGTTTGCCGATAGCTTCCATCAGTTCAGTGCCGGTTCCGGCTTCAATGGTTACTGAGAAATTATCGAAGGCATCAAGCAGTATCCTGAGGCCGTTACGGAATAGCTGGTGATCATCAGCTATGGCTATATCAATTTTATAATTCATCTTCTATTCCTGTTAATTCATTTTCAGTAAGGTTTATTCTGATAATCGCCTGCATGCCGTTCCCGGGTGTTGTCTCCAGGATAAAGACACCGTTCACCGATTTAACCCGTGTTTCAATATTGGAGAGACCCATTCCCCTTCCCTCTTCATTTTCAAGCAGGGTATTATCAAATCCGTGTCCGTTATCCTGCACCTGCAAAATAATAAAATTTCCGTGTTTATTCAGCTCCACGCCTATACGTGAAGCACCCGAGTGTTTTACAGAGTTATTTATCAGTTCGCAGGCAGCACGGTAAAGAACCACCTCAGTATCACTGTTAAACCGTTCCTTGCCAAGATTGCTGGTTATTTCAATCTTAATTGCCCCTGCCTTGCTTATCTTGCTTGCAAACGAGTTTGTTGCACTCAGCAGCCCGAAGTTTGAGAGAACGTGCGGACTGAGAATGTTTGATATATCCTTTATTGTGGTAATTGCCTCGTTAACCACCACTGTTGCATTGTTCAGTATCTCCCTGTCGGTGGGTTCGGTGATTCGTGCTGAGAGGGCAGATACAGACATCTTTACCGTTGAGAGCAGGGGCCCCAGTCCGTCGTGCAGATCCTTGGCAAACCTCTTTCTCTCCTTTTCTTCGGTAGTGATGATGGCATGCAGAACCCTTCTTTCACTTCTTATCCTGTCGTACTCCGCTTTTTTAAGAGAAAAAAAGAGTTCTCTTATAAGTATTACACCGGCAAATATCATTACGGAGATAAAGGTTCCCATCCAGGCATCTACCATTTCCAGCTCCGGGGAGGTATCACCGCTTGTAAATTCAACCAGCTGAATGGTCTTCTGGACAGCCATCAGCGTGAATGATATTGAGAGAAGAATCCAGGAGAGCCTGTATTTTGTAAGCCTCATAAAACGAAGGGCTATTGACGCAGCAACAATCTGGAGGGCGATGGATATTATCAGGGCAAGAAGTCTTATCATAGCAATAATGTTACCGTGTTACATTTTTCTCTTACTGCAAAAATAGGAGTTTATTTACTTATTCTCTTTTTATTACCTTTGAATCCGGCCGGGGAATATGCTTTTAACGGGATCACCAACCGGAACCTTTGAATCCCGCCGGGACTTTTATTTTGATTATACGACTGCGATAATATGAGACTTCTCTATACAACTGCAATATATATTTATATATCCCTGATAAGGACCGCTGCACTGTTTAGCGGCAGGGCGGCGGCATGGGTAAAGGGAAGGAGGGGGTCAGGATATTTCAGCAGATCCCCCTTTTCAGATGATGACAGGGTGTGGTGGTTCCATTGTGCCTCGCTCGGGGAGTTTGAACAGGGAAGGCCATTAATTGAACGGGTAAAGAGTGATTATCCTGAGGTGAAGGTGTTACTTACCTTTTTCAGTCCGTCCGGTTATGAGGTGAGGAAAAAGTATCCCCTTGCTGACCATATAATCTACCTTCCTCCGGATACTCCCCGCAATGCTGCGAGGTTTATAAAAACATTCAGACCTGAAAAGGTCATCTTTATCAAGTATGAGTTCTGGTACAATATGCTGAAGGCAGCCGGTAAGAGTGATGCATCCATCTATCTGGTCTCCGCTGTTTTCAGGGAGGGGCAGCCCTTTTTCAAATGGTATGGCCGGTGGTTCAGAAAACAGCTTTCCCTGTTCAAACATCTTTTTATTCAGGACAGGGCTTCAGCCACCCTCCTGGAGAGCTATGGTATCACTAACTATACAGTGTGCGGAGATACCCGTTTCGACCGCGTAAATGCCATATCACAGGCTGCAAAGCCCCTCTCTCTTATTGAGCAGTTTGCTGAAGGTCACAGTGTTGTTATGGCCGGTAGTTCATGGCCCACAGAGGAGAATATGATTGCAGCCTTTGTAAACCGGAATCCCGGACTGGCAAAATGGATAATAGCCCCTCATGAGATAGACGGGGACCATATCGACCGTATTGAAAAGTTATTCAGTGTAAGGGTGTTGAGATACTCGGAGGCAGAAGGTTCCGGTACAGGTGATGCAGAGGTTTTGATCCTCGATAATTTCGGGATGCTCTCTTCAGCATACCGGTATGCCTCCGTTGCAGTGGTAGGAGGAGGTTTTGGCCGGGGAATCCATAATATACTGGAACCGGCAACATGGGGTATTCCGGTGCTTTTTGGCCCCAACCACCGGAAGTTCAGGGAAGCTATTGACATGGCAGGTGCCGGAGGAGGGATTCCTTTTAATGATTCGCAGGAGCTTGCAGCAACCCTCAAACTTCTTCTCCAGGATGAAAAGGAGCGTAAACGGAGAGGATTGCTCTCCAGAGACTACGTTGAGGGCAGCATGGGAGCCACCGACACTATTCTTAAGAATTTAAATAGCTGACAGGCAGGCAGAAGCCGGCGCTTAACAGTTATTAACAATAGTGTTAAAAACTTGTATACAATTCTTAACAATTTCTTAAAGTCAGCACCGATCATATTTCCTAATTTAGAAACCCCTTTGAGGAACGCGTACGGAATTGCCTCGGGTACGCTAAAATGCTGAAAGGTAGTGATTAAGGAAACCAAAGATAAAAGTGTACCATTAATGTCAGCAGCAGGTATAACTCTTTTAAGGCAGCACTTACTGCTTCCTCCATTCAGATCTATTCAATCTCGTTTATTATTTATATAAGTTAATAATCAAAAATCCTATCTATGAGAAGTTTTATCAAATCATTTATTGCTGTTTGGGTGTTTTCACTCATTGCCCTGGTGTCGTACGGGCAGACAGCAACTACCATCAGGGGTAAGGTCGTTGACACCTCCGGGGAGTCGGTGATCGGGGCCAATATATACCTGAAGGGTACAACTGTGGGCACAGTGGCTGACCTTGAAGGTAATTTTGTTCTGAGGACCCAGTCGACAGGTGAGCAGATACTGGTGGTCTCCTTTGTGGGGATGCTGCAGTATGAGACTCCTGTTACGCTAAGGGGCGGTGACATGGACCTCGGGCAGGTTGAGATGAAAAGCGATGCTGTCGGTCTGGCCGAAGTATCGGTTTTTGCAAATATTGCCCTTGACCGCAAGACACCGGTACCTGTTTCCAATATCCTGCCTGAGATGATTGAAACAAGGCTGGGTATGCAGGAGTATCCTGAGATACTGAAATCGACACCCGGGGTTTATGCAACCAAGCAGGGTGGTGCGTTTGGTGATTCAAGGATTAATATCCGCGGATTTAATGCACGTAACTCAGCTGTAATGATAAACGGTGTTCCGGTAAATGACATGGAGAATGGCTGGGTATACTGGAGTAACTGGGCAGGTCTGTCTGAAGTAACAAGGACTATGCAGGTGCAGCGCGGCCTGGGTGCTTCAAGGATAGCGATACCATCTGTGGGGGGAACAATAAACATTCTTACCAAGACAACTGATGCCGAAGCAGGCGGAAGCCTTCTCTACGGGCTGGGGAATGATGGTTACCAGAAGATTGGCTTTACCCTTTCATCTGGTTTGACCGATGACAACTGGGCAACAACGATCTCACTAGCCAAATCACAGGGTGACGGTTATGTTGACGGAACACAGTTTGAGTCATACTCATACTACCTCAATATCTCCAAGCTTGTGAATGATAATCACCGGATAGCCTTTTCCCTTTTTGGGGCACCTCAGTGGCATGGTCAGAGGTCAACCCGTATGTATATTGATACCTATAAAGACCCGCTGATTAACAGCACAAGGTATAACTCAGACTGGGGCTATAAGAATGGCGAGGTTTTTTACGTCAGGAAGAATTACTACCATAAGCCAATGGCTATCCTGAACCATTTCTGGGATGTTAACAGCCGCCTTAATGTATCAACCGCAGGATATCTTTCAATAGGTACCGGTGGCGGAACAGGTTTCCTTGGCGTGAATAAATTCTATGATCCTGCCTATTTAAGGGAGAACCAGCCGGATGTAGACCGTATTGTTGATGAGAATATTGCAAGAGGCGCAAACGGTGCCGAGACCATATTGAGGTCATCGATTAATAACCATTTCTGGACAGGCCTGATCTCCACCGCATCCTACAATATGGACTGGCTTGATCTTATTGGCGGGGTAGACATAAGGTATTATAAAGGCGAGCACTACCGCGAGGTGACCGATCTGCTTGGCGGGGAGTATTTTCTGAGTACCAATGACATCAATAACCCCAACAAGGCTGCTTTTGTGGGTGATATAGTTGATTATTACAACGATGGCAATGTGCTCTGGGAAGGTGTTTTCGGGCAGGCAGAAGCCGTTTTTGGTGATCTGTCAGCTTTTGCTTCAGCTGCTATCTCCAATAAATCCTATAACAGGGTTGAGTATTTACTGGAAAGCCATGATGGAAATGGCGTAACCAGTCCCTGGTATAATTATATGGGATACAGTGCCAAGGCAGGTGCCAACTACAACCTCACATCTGTACACAATGTATTTGTGAATGCAGGTTATTTTGAGAATCAGCCCGACTTCAGGACAGTTTTCTATAACTATACCAATGATGCCAACGCTGATGCTCCAAATGAGAAGGTTATGTCATTTGAGCTGGGTTATGGTTTCCGTACCGGGATATTTGCTGCAAATTTGAATGCCTATTACACAACATGGAAGGATAAATCAAGGGTATTCGGATATACAGTGAATGGTGTTGACCAGTTTGCCAATATGACCGGGATCAATGCAAGGCACCAGGGTATCGAGTTTGACTTTAGCCTTAAGCCGATAAGGAAGCTTTCTGTTACAGGTATGCTCTCCGTTGGAGACTGGAGATGGATGAACAACCTTATTGATGTTGAGTTCTTTGATGACAGCCAGAACCTGATAATGACCCGTTCTGTTTATATCAAGGATATCCACGTGGGTGATGCTGCACAGGTTACTGCTGCTGCAAGTGTAAGCTATGAGCTGCTTGCGGGAATGAAGGTTGGTGCCGACTGGAACTACTATGACAAGTTGTTTGCCTATTTTAATCCTGAAGACAGGACCACCGAGCCGGCAGACGGAATGAATCCTGATGCATGGGAGATGCCATCATACCAGCTTATGGATCTCTTTATGAGTTACAGGTTCAACCTTGGCGATTACCGTGCCACACTGGTAGGTAATGTAAACAACCTGTTTGATGTTGAATATATTTCTGATGCAACCGACGGCGGCACTCATGACTGGACCAGTGCCCGGGTATATTATGGATGGGGCCGTTCATGGATGATAAGCCTGAAGCTTAACTTCTAAGGCCTTTTTGAAAATAAAATTTAAAAGAGAATAAAATGAAAAGATTACTATATTTTATTACCATAATGGCCCTGATCATCACATCTTGTGAGCCGATGGCTGAGATATATGATGAAATGGAGGCAAATGACACCGGCTACAGCAGCAGCGTGGAGTATACCCTTACTGAAGATGATTATGTGGCAATTGCAGATCTTACTACCAATAGTGATGCAGCCAGTTTCATTGAGAGCAAGATGTATTTCACCGATGATTATCCGGCTGCTGATCTGATACCGGCTTTTCTGGCACAGCTATACCCTGCATTGAGCGAGGGATCAAGTGTGATGGTTACTTATAAGTACAATAATGAGATACCTGATGACCTGACTGATTACACCGATCTGGATGGTTACACCATTGCAGAAGATGAGTATCAGAGTGCAGATGATATTTTGCAGGTTGTTAAGTACTACTCACCCGGCTATTCACCGGAGATATATATACCGGCTGTACTCGCTGAAGGTGTAGCCGATGCCTCACCGGAAGACCTTCTGGTTGTGGAGTATAAGTACTCGGATGTGACTCCCGAGGTTGATATGGAAGGTGATGCCTATGTGCCTTTCTGGGAAGAGGGCTTTGATGCTGATCTGGGAACCTTTACCCAGCAGTCGGTGACCGGCGATCAGCTATGGGTACAAGCATCATATGGTGGTGATGACTATGCAAAAATGTCAGGATATGCAAGTGGTGCACAAGAGAATGAAGACTGGCTTGTTTCAGGATCCATGGATCTTTCGGGATATGATGAGGTTTATCTTGCATTCAGGCATGCTGCCAACTATGTCGGCGGCGAGTGGGATCTTCTGTCGGTAATGATCTCCACCGATTATACCGATGATGTAACCACGGCCACATGGAGTGAGCTTACTGTTCCGGTATTGCCTGCAGGAAATAATTGGGTTTTTGTGGAGTCAGGAAATATTGATCTCTCTTCCTATATTGGTGAGACGGTTAATATTGCCTTCAAGTTTATGTCAACCACTGATGTGGCTGCCACCTGGGAAATCGACTGGGTGCAGCTTCGGGAGCCCGGATTTCAGATTCTTGGTAAAGACCCTGAAACACTGAAAACCGTTTATGAGTACAAGAGCAGCGGCAAGTGGATGGTTTCGGAAGATGTTTATATTGTTACCGGACCCGACTATAATGCAATGGGTGCTCCCGGAAAGTATGACAACTTCTCTGCCTCGGATCTGCCATATGACTATATTCCTGCCCTTCTCTCTGCCAGATATCCGCTGGCCGGAGAGGGTTCTGAGAAAGTAGTTATTTACAGATATTATACCGGCGTAACGGGTGTTTATACAATCACCCTCGCTGACCGTTATCTCTTCTCAGATGGTGAATGGCACTCCACTTACCAGTATGTAGGAGAAATGACCTCCCAGTTCCTTTTCTCAAACGGTGAGTGGGTGTTTGATCCTACTGTAGTGTTTGAGATGGGTTCTGCTGATTACCAGCTGATTGTCGACTGGGTTGAAACTAATATCGGAAGTGAAATGGTTGACTCATACGGAACACAGGAGTTCTACCATGCTGCCGGATCATACTACTCCAATTTTGACCTGAGACCGGGCAAATGGGATGAGACAGTATTTGACTCATGGCAGGATGCCGTTACTGCAGCTATAGGAAATGCACTGCTGCCGTCCAAATTTCCCAACGCTGTAGCACAGGTAAGCGGGATTGATGTATATTATACTGTTACATTCGCAACATATGGCGGACCCTCCGGGAAGTTCTCGGTAACATTCCAGTGTACAAAGTCAGGTCCTAATCCTGAATTTACTCTTGTCACTCCAATAGCAGCGCTGTAGCTAATTAATTAAGGGAGAATATATAAAGCTGCCCCGGGTTTCCGGGGCGGCTTTTTTTCGGGTGAATATTCATCCCTGAAGCGGGTCGGCAATACCTCTCACTGTTCAGTCGTGGCGATTGTAAGGATCAGTCAAAGAGCACTATAGAAGCACTGGTTAATAACTACAATTGATTGTTGAAAAGTATAGCTTGATTCATCATCGCGCCTTTCCTATTTTAGCAAAACCAGATAGGGTAAGTGGCAATAATCAGAACTTACTAATAATCAACTCAAATCGAAACAGAGGTATAATAATGGGTGAGCTATTTATGGAAAATTCAGCGATTGCAGCCGGTAAAGTCAAGGAAGAACAGGAGCTGACATTTGTCTCCGGGGAAGCAGCAGAGGTTAATAAAAAAAATAAAAAAGTGGTAGAGAAAGTGGTAGAAACAGCGGTCAGGGAAGAGAAGAGGGAGAGTAGAGGCAGGTATTCTGATGAGGAGATAACCGCGGCAAGCAATCACTACTTTAAGGGTGATACTCTGGCGGCACGGGTGTGGGCCAATAAATATGCGCTGAAGGATTCCTACGGCAATGTGTATGAACGATCACCCGATGATATGCACAGAAGACTGGCAGGTGAACTACACAGGATAGAGGTAAAGTATGCCAACCCTATGACCCTGGAGGAGATTTATGATGTTCTGAAGGACTTTAAATATATTGTGCCTCAGGGAGGGCCCATGACAGGGATAGGTAATCCCTTTCAGATAGCCTCTCTTTCAAACTGTTTTGTTATAGGAAATGAGGGTAACTCTGACTCCTATGGAGGGGTAATGAAGATTGATCAGGAGCAGGTGCAGCTGATGAAACGCAGAGGCGGCGTGGGTCATGACCTGTCGCATATACGTCCGCAGGGCTCTCCGGTGCTTAACAGTGCTCTTACCTCTACGGGAGTGGTCCCGTTTATGGAGAGATACTCCAACTCCACCAGAGAGGTGGCCCAGGATGGCAGACGTGGTGCACTTATGCTTTCGATATCCATCAAGCATCCTGATTCTGAGAAATTTATAGACGCCAAGCTTGAAGCAGGGAAGGTTACAGGGGCAAATGTCTCTGTAAAGATCACTGATGAGTTTATGGAGGCTGTGAAGAGCAACAGGCCCTTCAGGCAGCAGTATCCCATTGAAAGTGATAATCCCACTAATGTAAAGGATATTGACGCACGCGAGCTGTGGAACAAGATTGTTCACAACGCATGGAAATCGGCAGAGCCGGGAATGCTCTTCTGGGATACCATAGAGAGGGAGAGTGTGCCTGATTGTTATGCAGATCTGGGATATAAGACCGTATCAACCAATCCGTGCGGCGAGATACCCTTATGCCCGTACGACAGTTGCCGGTTGCTTGCCATTAACCTGTACAGCTATGTGGATAATCCGTTTACTGAGAAAGCGAAATTTAATTTTGACCTCTTTAAGAAGCATGTGCATGTTGCCCAGCGGATGATGGATGATATCATTGATCTGGAAATGGAGAAGATAGATGGTATACTGGCCAAGATAGCTAATGATCCGGAGAATGAGGAGATAAAGCGTGCCGAGCGTAACCTGTGGGCAAATATAAGACATAAAACGGAAGAGGGAAGACGTACAGGTATCGGGATAACTGCTGAAGGAGATATGCTTGCGGCGCTCGGACTGATCTATGGTACTGATCTGGCAACCGATTTTGCAGTTGAGGTACACAGAACACTGGCTGTTGAGGCGTACCGCAGCTCTGCCCTGCTGGCCGGGGAAAGAGGCTCTTTTGCGATATACAACGCTGAGAGGGAGAAGAATAATCCGTTTGTACAACGGCTTCTTGAAGCAGAGCCGGAGCTCGAAGAGCTTATGAAGCAGCACGGAAGACGTAATATCGCCCTTCTTACAATAGCTCCAACCGGTACAACCAGCCTTATGACGCAGACCACCTCGGGTATTGAGCCTGTCTTTATGCCGGTATACAAACGCAGAAGGAAGGTGAATCCGAACGATAAGGATATCAATGTTACCTATACCGATGAGGTGGGTGATTCATGGGAGGAGTATAATGTCTTTCACCACAGGTTTGTTGACTGGATGAGGATAAAGGGACTTGATCCTGATGAGGTGAAAAATATGAGTGACCAGGAGGTGGATGAACTGGTGGAGCAGTCGCCATACTACAAAGCCACCGCCAATGATGTTGACTGGCTGGCAAAGGTGCGTATGCAGGGGGCCATACAGAAATGGGTTGATCACAGTATAAGTGTTACAATAAATCTTCCCAGGGAGGCGAAGGAGGATCTGGTGAGTGAGCTGTATCTTACCGCCTGGGAATCAGGGTGCAAGGGAGCCACCGTTTACCGTGACGGATCCAGGAATGGAGTACTGATATCGGGTAAGGAGGAGAAGAGCACAAATGATGTTACCAGGAGGCCTGCTGTGCTGGAGGCTGATGTGATAAGGTTTAACAACAATGATGAGAAATGGATGGCTTTTGTAGGATTGCTTAACGGCCATCCGTATGAGATATTTACCGGTCTGGCCGACGAGGAGATGTTTCCTATTCCCAAATCGATAGTGAAGGGTTTTATTGTCAAGGCAAAGGATGAAGAGGGCAAAAACAGGTATGATTTTCAGTATACTGATAAGTATGGTTACAAAAACACCCTGGGCGGATTGTCACATATGTTCAAACCGGAGTTCTGGAACTATGCCAAGCTGATTTCAGGTGTGCTGAGGCACGGGATGCCCATTCCTCATGTGGTAAATCTGGTGAGGTCATTACGTCTCGACAACGAATCTATCAATACATGGAAGAACGGGGTTGAAAGGGCATTGAAGAAATATATTCCGGACGGAACCAGGGCAAAGGGCAAATGCACCGAGTGCAGTTCATCGAACCTCCATTATCAGGAAGGGTGTCTGATCTGTAACGACTGCGGGTCATCCAAATGTGGTTAGGAATTATTCTGCCGGCAACGGCATCATTAATTAAATAGTAAGCAGAAGAAAATAGCCGTCATCCCCCTGACGGCTTTTCTTTTTCAGCTGCCCCCCATTCTGGTATTATCACCCGTTATTCAGGATTTATTAACTTTACTGTTTTAATCCACCTTCGCGTTCCGCTTCGGCGTACGAGAGGGTGTGGTTAAATTCCCCGGGGCTTGCCCTGGGGTATAATACCATTTATTCACTAAATTATATCAATATGAATCCTAAAGAGATTTATTCCTTTATTAAAGGCATTGAACTGTTTAAGGGGTTAACGGGCAGCGAGTTGGAGGTTCTCTCGGAAAACATAGCTGAAAAGAGATATGCTGAAGGGGATCTTCTCTTTGAGGAGAACGGCCCCAGAAAGGATATCTTTATTATATATAATGGCGAAGTTGAACTCTTTAAAACTGTTCATTTCGGACAGGAAACCAGACTCTCATATTTCAGCAGGGGTGATTTTCTGGGTGAAGGTTCATGGGCAAATGATTCACCACATTCAACAACAGCCAGGGCAACAAGGGATACTCAGGTTTTAAGTATCTCCAGGAATTATTTTGATGAGAATGGCCCGGCAGCAGTTATCATTTTCAGCAATATTGCAAGGGTGATATCAAGGAGGATGAGACATGCAAACAACAGAATGGTTAATGTTGCCGCCCAGTATGAATCAGGACGCACACGCCAGGAACATGACCTTCTTGGCAGTCGGGAGGTTCCAACGGAGTATCTGTATGGTATTCAGACATTAAGGGCTATTGAGAATTTTAATATCAGTGGTGTTACCCTGAGCTTTTTTCCTGTTATTATTGAGTCGCTCGCAATGGTGAAACTTGCTGCAGCAGAGGCCAATATGGATCTCGGGCTGCTGGACAAAGCTATTGGTGATGCAATAAAAAATGCATGCGGGGAGATAATCAATGGTAAATTTCATAACCATTTTGTTGTTGATATGATCCAGGGAGGAGCCGGGACATCTACAAACATGAATGCCAACGAGGTTATTGCAAACAGGGCACTGGAAATTCTGGGATATGAAAGGGGGCAATATGATTATTGCCACCCCAATAACCATGTTAACCTTTCCCAGTCAACCAATGATGTATATCCTACTTCAGTTAAAATTGCTATTATCCGGAGTAATGAAAAACTGACAGCTGTTCTTGAGGATATTATAAAATCATTATACTCCAAATCAAAAGAGTTTGGGGATGTAATAAAAATGGGTCGTACCCAGCTTCAGGACGCTGTTCCGATGACTCTCGGACAATCTTTTGAAGCCTATGCTGTAACTCTGGAGGAAGAAGTGGTTCGTCTGAATGAGAATGTTGACCTTTTTCTTGAAATAAATATGGGAGCAACAGCTATAGGAACCGGGATAAACTCTGAGCCTGAATATGCTGACAAAGTTGTTAAATACCTGCAGAAGAGTTCGGGATTAAATGTTGTTAACGCGAAAAACCTTGTTGAGGCCACGCAGGATACCGGTGCATTTGTGATGTACTCATCTGCCCTGAAACGCCTGGCAGTCAAATTATCCAAGATTTCAAATGATCTGAGATTATTGTCATCAGGCCCCCGTACAGGATTAAATGAAATTAATCTGCCGCCAATGCAGCCTGGTTCCTCAATAATGCCGGGAAAGGTAAATCCGGTAATTCCGGAGGTGGTTAACCAGATCGCTTTTAAGGTTATAGGGAATGACCTTACAGTTACATTTGGGGCTGAGGCCGGACAGCTTGAGTTAAACGTTATGGAGCCGGTAATTGTCCAAAGTATCTTTGAGTCTATAGAGATGTTGATTAACGGGATTAAGACATTAAAATACAGATGTATAGATGATATAACAGCGAACACTAAAAGATGCAGGGATATGGTTCTGAACAGTATAGGCATTGTTACTGCCTTAAATCCTGTTCTTGGTTATGAAACATGCTCAAAGCTGGCAATGGAGGCTCTGGAGCAAGATGCAAGTGTATATGATCTGGTGATTGAGAAAAACCTGCTTTCAGAGAAGGAGCTTGAAAGAATACTGATGCCGGAAAATATGATCAGGCCTCAGAAAATGAAGAAACAATAGGAGATTATCAACCATCTCCTTTATAAGCAGGGAACTTGTCTGCTGTGATATTGACTTATGGCAAAATGCTCCCTTCTGCTGGCAGTTCAGGTTCGCTATCTGACCATCCTTTGGTTAACTGATTACCTTCAGTTTTCTGCCAATCTTTTCAAAGGCTGCAATTGCCTTGTCAAGATGCTCCCGCGAGTGTCCGGCCGAGAGCTGAACCCTTATGCGGGCCTGGTCTTTTGGTACAACAGGGTAGTAGAAGCCGATAACATATATCCCTTCTTCAAGAAGTTTTGCAGCAAACTCCTGTGACAGTTTGGCGTCATAGAGCATTACGGCGCATATTGCTGACTGTGTGGGCTTGATATCGAATCCAAGAGCCGTCATCTTCTCCATAAAGTAGCTGGTATTGTCATGGAGCCTCTCCTGAAGTTCATTGGTCTCGCTCATCATATCAAACATCCTGATGCCTGCAGCGGCAACAAGGGGGGGTATGGCGTTGGAGAAGAGGTAGGGGCGTGACCGCTGCCTTAGAAGTTCAATAATCTCCTTTTTGCCGGTGGTAAATCCTCCTATTGCTCCTCCGAATGCTTTGCCGAGGGTTCCGGTAATCAGTTCAACGGCACCCTTTATATTGAAGAGTTCGGTAACCCCTCTGCCTGTAGCTCCCACAACACCTGCCGAGTGGCATTCATCTATCATCACCATGGCGTTGTATTTCTCTGCCAGTTTAAGAATCTTATCCACCGGCGGAACGTTTCCGTCCATAGAGAATACACCATCGGTAACGATAAGCCTGAATCTCTGCTCCTCGGCGGCCTGAAGTTGCGACTCAAGATCTTCCATGTCAGCGTTCTCATAGCGGTACCTTTTGGCTTTGCAGAGTCTTACTCCGTCGATAATGGAGGCATGGTTGAGGGAGTCGCTGATAATAGCATCCTCGCTGGTAAGCAGAGGCTCAAAGACGCCGCCATTGGCATCGAAACATGCGGCGTAGAGGATGGTGTCCTCCATCCCGAAGAAGTGGGCGATCTTTTTTTCAAGCTCTTTATGAAGATCTGTTGTTCCGCAGATAAAACGAACCGATGACATTCCGTAGCCGTGTGTATGGAGCGATTCTTCAGCAGCCCTGATCAGCTCGCTGCTGTTTGAAAGGCCAAGGTAGTTGTTGGCGCAGAAATTAATAACCTTCTGCCCGGTATTGAGTTCTATCTCTGCTGACTGGGGTGATACAATCACCCTCTCGTTTTTATATAATCCTGCCTCTTTTATACTCTCAAGTTCGGCCTGCAGGTGGAGTTGAAAATCTTTATACATATCGCAATCTTTTACCATTTTTCTATTAACCGGAGTATACTGGTTAACGACTGCGAAAGTACAATATAGCTAATACAATATCCATATCTTTTGTCATGATTTTGACAAAAGAGGGCCTGCTCCGCACTGCTTACCCTGTAGTACTCACAATATCGGATCGTGAGAGGCGGATAATATTAATTGTTTCGGATCAGAGTCCGTACCGGGCTATTATATCCTGTTTTGAGAGTCCGAGAATTTTATGTTTTTTACCCACCCTGATAAATGCCTCCAGGGCCTTCTCCAGGTGTTCCATTTCATGTCCGGCAGATATCTGTGTACGTATGCGGGCCTGTCCGTTAGGAACAACAGGAAAAAAGAATCCTATCGCATAGATGCCCTCGTTGTAGAGGTCTTTTGAGACTGCCTGTGCCAGGGCTGCATTAAAGAGCATTACGGGCACTATCGGGCTCTCTCCGCTTTTGATGATAAAGCCGGCATCGGTCAGTCCCTTGCGCCAGAAGAGGGTGTTTTTCTCCAGCTTATCACGCCGCTCGGTACTGCCCTGAAGGATATTGAAAACCTCCAGTACACCTGCCACCACAACGGGAGAGATGGTGTTTGAGAAGAGGTATGGACGGGCTTTCTGTCTGCACATCTCAACAATCTCTTTCCTCCCTGAGACACATCCTCCTGAAGCTCCACCCAGGGCCTTGCCGAAAGTGGTTGTTATAATATCTACCTTCCCCATTACGCCGCAGTGCTCATGAGTGCCACGGCCTGTTTTGCCGATAAAGCCGCTGGCATGGGAGTCATCAACGAAGAGGAGCGCATCATACCTGTCACACAGGGCAGCTATCTCATCCAGTTTGGCCAGATCACCATCCATGGAGAATACGCCATCGGTAATCACCAGCTTGATGCGCTTGTTCTGGTGCAGCTGCAGTTTCTGCTCAAGGTGCTCCATGTCAGAGTGCTTGAAGGTGTCATGTTCTGCACTGCAGAGCCTCATGCCGTCAATAATTGATGCATGAACGAGCCTGTCCGAGATCATAATATCCTCACTGGTAAGCAGTGCCTCAAATACTCCGGCATTGGCGTCCATGCATGATGGGAAGAGGATTGTGTCCTCTGTTCCGAGGAACTCCGTAACCCTCATCTCCAGTTCGCGGTGGATATCCTGGGTGCCGCAGATAAATCGTACAGATGACATCCCGTAACCTCTTGTATCGAGTCCCTCATGGGCCGCCTTGATTACATCGGGGTGACTGGAGAGTCCCAGGTAGTTGTTGGCGCACATATTGATCACCTTTTTGAGTTGTGATCCTGTTGGGAACTCCACCTCTATGTCAGCTGCCTGGGAGGAGTGGATAAACCGCTCTTCCTTGTATATCCCCGCATCCCGGATGTCTTTTAACTGGTTCTGGTAGTGTGTTTTAATGGTTTCACTATAACTCATAGCAGATTGGTTTTGTTGGGTTTAAACTCTATTTTTTCATATACGATTTTACCAGTTCCACTATCTTATTAACTGAATCAAATGCCTCGGGAGTGGCTTTATCGTCAGGAATGGATATCTGAAATTTCCTTTCAAGGAAGACCTTGAGGGAAACCATTGAGAAGGAGTCAACGAATCCGCTTGAGATAAGTGGCGTGTCATAGGTTATTTCATCATCTTCATCTTCCTGGTATTCGTTGATTACGTAAGTGAGGATAAGGTCTTTCATCTCTTCCATAGCTATTTCTTTTTAAGGTTCATTTTATTCATCATCAAGGGTGGAAGTATCACCGATCTCTTCTCCCCACTCCCTCGCATGCAGGAGTCGCCTCATAATTTTTCCGCTCCTTGTCTTGGGCAGGGAGTCCATATATTCGATCTCCTGAGGCATTGCGAGAGAGGAGAGTTTTTTCCGGATAAAGTTCATGATTTCCAGTTCGAGGTCATCGTTTGGTGTGTAGCCGGGCTTGAGTGTGATAAAGGCTTTCACAACCTCCATATTCACCTCATCAGGTTTAGCCACCACGGCTGACTCACTCACTGCCTCATGCTCCAGGAGGGCCGATTCAACTTCGAACGGACTCACAAGGTGACCGCCGGTATTGATTACGTCATCGTCCCTGCCGATAAACCAGTAGTACTCCTCATTGTCAAGATATGCCCTGTCGCCTGCGAGGTACCATCCGTTCACAAACTTCTCACTGTATTTTTCCGGGTTGTTCCAGTAGGTGGTCATCATAGCCGGCCATCCCGGTTTGAAGGCTATCAGTCCAACCTTTCCGGGCTCTGTTATGGGGGTGAATGTTTTTGGATCAAGCACCACTCCCTCAATTCCGGGGAAGGGTTTACCCATGGATCCCGGTTTAATCTTCATCCCCGGGAAGTTGGAGATCATGATGGAGCCTGTTTCTGTCTGCCAGTAGGTATCCAGAAAGGGAAGGCCATAGACCTTCTCTGACCATATTACAGCCTCAGCATTCAGGGGCTCTCCCACGCTTGCCAGGTGCCGCAGTGAGGTGAGGTCATACTTTTTCACAACCTCATCGCCGGCCTTCATCAGGCTCCGGATGGCAGTAGGTGCTGAGTACCACATGGTGATGCGGTATTTCTCAATAAAGCGGTACCAGGCATCGGCTGAGAATCCTGAATCGAGCACGCACTGGGTTACTCCCATGCTCCATGGACCAATGATGCCGTATGATGTTCCGGTAACCCACCCGGGGTCGGCGGTACACCAGTAGATGTCATCATCCCTGAGATCGAGCACCCATTTGGTTGTCAGGTATTGTGAGATAAGGGAGTAGTGTACATGTCGGACCCCCTTAGGCTGTCCGGTAGTACCCGAGGTATAGTGCAGTACCGAGGGTGAATCAGCGCGGGCGGGAAATATCTCTATCTCCTCAACAGGTGTAGCCTCAGTAAGAGAGAAAGCCTTTTCACCCTTCAGAAGCTCTTTGTCGCCACGGTGATCAACAATAATTATATGCTCAAGTCCGGGCAGCCGGTCTGCTATCTTACGCACCTTGGCAAGATGTTTACGCTGGGTAATAATTGCCCTGGTACCTGCATTTTCAAGGCGGACAAAAAGAGATTCATCACCAAAGGCTGAGAAGAGCGGCTGTACAATCGCTCCTATTTTCAGTCCGGCAATAAAGGAGAAGTAGAGCTCGGGAATACGGTCCATAAAAAGACATACCCGGTCTTCGGGGACAATCCCCAGATCACGCAGAAAGGAACCAATAGTGTTGGTGGCAAGACGAAGATCATTAAACGTATATTTTCTCTCTTCGCCACTGAAACCTTCATGGTAAAGGGCAATCCTGTCAGAGAGTCCCATCCGGCAAATACGGTCAGAGCAGTACCATCCGATATTTATGGTATCACCGGGATTATATCCAAGCTCTTTTTCCGCAATATTCCAGTTAAAATCTCTGACCCTTTCGTGGTAGGAACCAATATTAGTCATAGGCAGTCAGGTGTGGTAGGTTAATAATATATACAAGATAAAATTTATTTTTTAAAATGGAATAGTTCAGGGGATTAACTATCGGGATCTGTTTTGTTAATGTTGCCGGCTCCGGTATTGCGCAGCTTCCCCTGAGCAGGGCTTTATGGCGTTTATGCGCCTGCGGGCGGATGATGCCCCCGAACCTGTTGTACAACAGGGTTCGGGATTGCTGGGGGGTAATGCCGGTCTCTGTGTCTATTAAAAAAATGTTAATTATTTACCCTTTATCCCCTCTGTTTTGAAATATCATTGGAATTATCGCCTGTTTTGTGTAAAATTATAGCTTTAAGCCCATTTAGGTGAAAAAATAATCAACCTGCGGATGTCCTGCTGATCTTTTTCCCGGTAACCGTATCACTTACGATATTGTCCGGAACGCAGACACCCGGTAAAACATTTCAAGATGAAAAAACCTGTTTCCCTTAACCCCGTTTACTTCGTTTTACTGGTACTTTTCTTTTCCGCCTGTGGAAGGGGCGGTTCTGATTTTGGCAGCTGGGCTCCTATTGATCCTCAGATAGTGCAGGATCAGGATGATATGACGTGGGATGATTACAAGCCGATACCCGGCATTAACTGGGCTGATTCGGTTCGGCCTGACAGGGAGTTCAGAATGGCACTTGTGGCGGTTGACTTTGATGATCAACCCTTTGTTATAACGCAGCCAAAGGAGTCTGACCTTTTTGGCAATCCGCAGATTGATCCGGTACCGCGGGAGGATGTTCCTCAGTTTTATGCTGATTTCTGGCTTAAGCCGTCAGAGGTGAATCATGGTCAAACGATCAACGGTTACTGGATGGAGCAGAGCAGGGGCGGGTTCGGTATTACGGTTCTTGAACCGTTCGGCCCCTACAGGATGCCACGCAACCACTGGGCGTACGGACTTAATGAGCACCGTCAGCAAAATTCCACACCTGACGGCTCTGTTGCCAGGTATCGCATGGAGAGGGATGTTGATTCTCTCTGGCGGGCCGATATGGGGGATATCAAGGATAATTATGATGCTATTCTGAGGATATATGCAGGCTATGATGAGACAGGCGTATGGCAGGAGTTTGGTGAGATGAAGTTTCTGTCGAAGGATGATATACCGGCTGAATGGGGTAATCCCAATCCTGATATGCCCCGATGGATACCCACCAGGTATGTTGAGTGGACATCATGGAAAGCCGGTCAGATGCAGTGGGGACTCTCCTCAATTCGTCAGGGCGAGAATTCAGGCACTATCACTCATGAACTGGGACACTTTGCATTCAGGACGGGAGATAATGCCAATAATCCCTATGTGGAACCTTACAGACGGGTGGGGGCCGGTACCTGGGATATGATGGACAGGGGTTGTTTTAACGGTCCGGGCGGACCACATATGAGATGGGTGGTACCTCCTACCATGGGGGCTGCCATGCCGGCCGGACTGATGCTCAGGAACAGGCTGAAAAATGAGTTTCTTACTGAAGACCAGGTGATGACGCTTAGCAGGGAAGGACTTGCTGCCAGTGGACTGGCGGTAGCACGGATAACGGCAAGGGCTGTTGAGCCGCTGGAGAATGAGTGGGCAGGGGTTATTGTGCGTCTCGACGGCGAAGAGCCTCATGACCGTACACCGGTGGAGGATCCTGCTGTCAATCCTCTTTCGCAGGGATTGGTACCGTGGGACTTCTACTCACTGGAGGTTATTCAGAGGATAGGTTATGACTCCTTTACTCCTGATAACGGAGTACTGCTGGCAAAGAATAAGGACAGGGAGGGCAGAAACGGTGGTCCCAACCAGTTTAACTGCTTTAACTGGGTTATTGATGCGCACCCTGAGGATATCAATATGGTTGACTATGTTAAGCCTGACGGCAGCGAGGTGATGAGAACGATTGCCGACTACAGGCAGCTTAATGATGCCCTTTTCCATGCCGGAACGGAGTCGGGTAGTGAGTTTGAGTTTATCGATGAGCCCAATGAACTCCATTTCTATATTGCCGACATTGACCGTAATGATGATGGGGTGCTTTCATATACAGTGGCAGTGAGATCACTTCGTGGAGACGGACCTCATAACCGCGGGGTGGATATTAACGCGCCCTCTACGGGGAAGGTAAACCGAAACGGCTATATTGAGTTTGAGATTACCAACACCGGAATTAAAGCTCCTGTGGCAGAAGGTATTTATCCGTCTGATACGGGCAGCGGCACCGACTGGGATGTTTTCAGACTGGAGGCAGAAACCGATAATCCGGTATGCAGTGTAAAGCTCCTTAATGAGCTTGCCACTGTTAGGAACGGTGACACGATTGTGGTTCCGGTTTATATTATTGCCGGCCAGGACGTAACAGGAGATATTAACGTTACACTGCGGGCTGTAAGCGAGAGTGACGTCAGCGTATCGGCTACCGCACTCCAGTCAGTAAAGCTGTAGGGGTTTGTGGTTAAACTGCAGCCCATGCACCGGCAGCTGCTCCTTACAGGGTGCCTGCTCTGGTGCTTGCTCCCGGCGCTGCTGATCTGTGATCAGCGATCCGGATCACGGCACCCCCCTGGTACTGATTCCGACTACCCTGGCATTAGCCGCGGCAGAGCGCCCGGTTGCTGCCTTTACCAGTTAAGGATTACCTTGCCGCAGTTGCCTTCCTCCATTGCATCAAATCCCTTCTGGAACTCGTCAACAGGGAAGTGGTGGGTAATAACAGGAGTAAGATCGATTCCGCCGATAATCATCTGCTCCATCTTATACCATGTCTCCCGCAATACCAAGGCGGTAGTCGCTAAGGTCACTGGCAACGATATAGCGGGCACCGGCAAAACGTGCTATGGCAATGGCCATGCTGCCTATCAGTCCGGCCCCCGTGATCAGTACATCTTCACCAATCACCGGGAATGAGAGAGCGGTATGGGTGGCATTACCGAAAGGATCCATAATTGCTGCCCAGTCGTCAGGAATACGGTCGTCGAGCAGAACCACATTTTCAGCAGGAACCTTCACATACTCAGCAAAAGAGCCGTCAATATTGACTCCTATCCCCACGGTATTTTCACATACATGCTTTTTACCCCTGCGGCAGTTACGGCAATGGCCGCATGCTATATGCCCTTCGCCCGTTACCCTGTCGCCCGGCTTAACATTTTTCACTCCGGCACCTACGCTCTCCACGTGGCCCATATATTCATGCCCGATAGTCATCGGGGTTTTAATGGTCTTCTGCGCCCACTCATCCCACATATAAATGTGAAGATCGGTGCCGCAGATAGCAGACTTTTTTACCTTAATAATTACATCATTTATTCCCGGTTCCGGCACTGGCACCTCTTGCATCCAGATTCCTTTGCCGGGTTGCTTCTTGACAAGCGCTTTCATCTTTTTCATTCGTATATAGTTTTTTTTATTTTACTCCTCTCCGGTTACTGACTTTTCTGCACCGGCTATCTTTTATCATTGACTGTAAACAGGTTCGAATCTAAAACAAAGTTAAATTAAAAAAGATGATTTTTCTCTTACCTGGTCAGGTTATAACACTTTACTTATCTTTGCATTACTGAAAGTGAGTGTTTTTACCGGAAATCAATAACCGAAAAGCAGTTTCCGGTGTGCAGTAGAATATCAGTATGCTGGAATATTATAATTACATAAAATTGTTTTTCCCGGATGAGAGATAATAAAGTACGTGTCCGTTTTGCTCCGAGTCCGACCGGCCCGCTTCATATTGGTGGGGTACGTACGGCACTTTACAACTACCTTTTTGCCCGTCACCATGGCGGCACATTTATACTCAGGATTGAGGATACTGACCAAACCCGGTCTGTTGAGGGTACAGAGAGTTACATCAATGAATCGTTGCGATGGTGCGGGATAGAGATTGATGAAGGGGTGAATGAGGGAGGATCATACGGACCGTACAGGCAGAGTGAACGGAAGGATATCTACAGTGAGTATGTGACGCAACTTCTTGAGAGCGGAGCTGCATACTATGCTTTTGACACCCCTGATGATCTCGACCGGATGAGGGCAGAGCATGAATCCAGGGGCGAGACCTTTATGTATAACCACTCAGTACGTGACGGACTGATGAACTCCCTTGCCATGCAGGAGAGTGAATGGCAGTCGCTTATCGAAAACGGAACACCATATGTAGTCAGGTTCAGGATGCCGGTTGAGGAGGAGATAGCGATGAGTGACCTGATCAGGGGTGATATAAAGGTTAACAGCAGCACCCTTGATGACAAGATTTTGTACAAGAGTGACGGAATGCCAACATACCATCTGGCCAATATAGTGGATGACCATCTTATGGAGATTTCACATGTGATACGTGGTGAGGAGTGGCTGCCGTCGCTGCCGCTGCATGGAATGCTGTATCGCGCCTTCGGGTGGGATGAGCCACAGTTTGCGCACCTTCCGCTTCTCCTAAAGCCTACAGGCAAGGGAAAGCTCTCAAAGAGGGATGGCGATAAGATGGGGTTTCCGGTGTTTCCGATTTTATGGCCACATGGTGAGACTGCCCGCGGCTACCGCGAGGATGGTTATTTCCCTGAAGCTTTTGTCAATATGCTTGCACTGCTTGGCTGGAACCCGGGCACCGAGCAGGAGATATTTTCAATGGATGAACTGATTGAGGCCTTTTCGCTTGACAGGGTTGGGAAATCAGGTTCACGGTTTGATCCTGACAAGGCAAAGTGGTTTAATAATCACTATATGCAGCTTAAAAGTGATGATGAACTGGCAGGGCTTTTTAGCCTGCTGCTTAAGGAGAAAGGAATAGAAGAGACAGATGAAAGGGTAGCAGAAGTGGTTGCAATGGTAAAGGAGAGAGCATCATTTGTGCATGAACTGTGGGATCAGTCCGACTACTTCTTTGTGGCCCCCGGCACTTATGATGAGCAGGTGGTGAAAAAGAGGTGGAAGGATGATTCGGCCCCAATGATGATGTCACTGGCTTCCCTGCTTAAGGGAGTGAATCCATTCACCTCAGCTGTTACGGAGGAGAAGGTAAAGGAGTGGATAAACGAAAAGGGTTATGGGATGGGAAATGTACTGAACCTTTTCAGGCTTCTGGTGGTTGGTGCTTCACGGGGACCACACCTCTTTGATATCATAGGATGGCTGGGCAGGGATGAGACCATCCGGAGGATAGAGAAGGGAGTAGAGCAGTTAAAAACAGGCAATTAAATAATAATGTAGAGATATGAACCTTCCCGCCCGATCCGATTATATCAATATTCATGATCATGGAGCCATGCCTGCAGAGGGGCAGTTCACAGTAGACAATATAATGGTTCATGAGGGGAGGCGACCGGTGATAAACCCGGGAGTAGCATTTACTGTGGGAGCCCATCCCTGGTTTCTTACTTCCGATAACCGCCTTACAATGATGGCCAGAGTGAGGGAGTTCTCTGTTCATCCCGGGGTTATTGCTATTGGTGAAAGCGGCTTTGACAGGCTGAAGGGAGCTTCGCCGGAACTCCAGAAGGAGGCTTTTATTGAGCATGCAGAGATAGCTGAGTCGCTTAATATGCCATTGATAATTCATTGTGTAAGGGCATATGATGAAGTGCTGGCAATGATGAAGAGCATGCGTCCAAAGGTGCCGTGGCTGCTGCATGGATTCAGGGGTAAGCCTGAACTGGTAAGGCAGCTTACCTCAAAGGGAATTTTCCTTTCTGTATGGGTAGAGTGGGCCATAAGGCCGGTATCAGCCAGGAGCCTCAGTGCAATTCCGGAGGATATGCTCTTTCTGGAGACTGACGGATTTGATGTTGGAATTGAGCCTGTGTACAGGGTTGTGGCAGGTCATCTTGGTCTGGAGGCGGAGAAGCTCAGGGAGAGAGTATATCAGAATTATCTGACTGTTTTCGGAGGGGCATAAATCAGGGAGTGATAGGCAGAAAATCTATGGAAGAGTGGTTAACGCGCAGTGAATTGCTCCTTGGCAGGGAGAAGATGAAGAGGCTTGAGGAGTCAAATGTGCTGGTGGTTGGGCTTGGTGGTGTTGGTGCCATAGCTGCCGAGATGATATGCAGGGCAGGAGTGGGACGAATGACTATCGTTGACGGCGACAGGGTACAGCCATCTAACAGAAACCGCCAGCTGGCGGCACTTGTAAGCACCGGGGGACGCCTGAAGGCGGAGGTGATGGGTGAGAGACTGCTCGATATAAATCCGGCGCTCGATCTGACAGTAATAGATGAGTATATACGTGATGAGAGGATGGTGGAGATTATAAAGCGCGGATATGACTATGCTGTTGATGCCATTGACACCCTCTCACCAAAGATATTCCTTATATATCACCTTGTACAGCATGGTATCCCGGTGGTAAGTTCAATGGGTGCCGGCGGTAAGGTGGATATGACACAGATAGAGATTGCGGATATATCAGAGAGTTATAACTGCAAACTGGCAAGGATCCTGCGCAAGAGGCTGCACAAGCTGGGCATAAGAAGCGGGGTGACAGCAGTATTCTCACCCGAGATTCCGCCGCCTGATAGCATTATGGCTGTGGAGGGTGAACGAAACAAGAAATCAAATGTAGGTACCGTATCCTGGATGCCCGCTGCCTTTGGATGTGCATGTGCATCTGTTGTGATAAGGGAGCTTGCCGGCGGTAATGGTGAACCGCCGCCGGATCAGCATCCCTGATTCTTATTTGGTAAATTCCTTTTCAAGGAAAGGAACACCCTTTATCATCCACTCAGGTGCCGGTTTGCCCTTAAGGTAATGATCATAGAACTGCTCCATCCGTGTCTGAAAATCGACCTGGTTCTCATGCTTTGCAAGATGGTGATCTTCAGCCGGATAAGATGCCAGTATAACGTTTTTACCGTTAAAGCGGAGAGCATTATAAAACTCAATTGCCTGAAGCCACTCAACAGATCCGTCCTCCACCCCCTGCAGTATAAAGAGCGGGGTGTTCATATTGGGTGCATGATAGACTGCCGACTGGTCAATATAGAGCTGAAGGTCATCGAACGGATTGGTATTAAACCGCCCCTGTCCGGTGTGATTATAACCATGCTGGTTTGTTCCGCTCCCTTTCCACAGCTGGTTGAAGTCGCTAATCAGATTTGATACCCCGGCACCTATTACGGCACATGCAAACATATCAGTGTGTGTAACGATATAGTTTCCTCCCTGACCGCTGAAGCTGTGTCCGTGAAGACCTATCTTTTCAGGATCAGCGTAACCCATCTCAATAACCTTGTTAACAGCAGCGCTTACGCATTCAAGATGATCCGAATGGGTTGATCCTACGCGGAAATGTACATCGGGCAGCAGCACAAGGTAGCCGTTGCTTGCATACTTGGGGAACATGGGTGTATCACGGTATATTATCCTTGACCAGCGGTTGAGGTTATGTGAATTCTTCTCGTAGAAATCAACAAGCATCGGAAGTTTGTCTCCCGGCTTGTAGCTGTCGGGTACCAACAGCACTCCCTGAAGCCTTACACCGTCATTATTGGTGTACTCAATAAGTATATTGTTGTACCAGTTGTAGTTGTCAACTATAGGGTTGGCATCTGACAGTCGGTCAAAGCTGCTGAAGCGGGTATCCGTAACATAGTAATCGGGGTATTCCCGTGGCGATTCACGCGTAAGAAGGTATTTATCGCTCTTTTCTGGTTTGGTTATACGTCCGTAATTATTGTCTGTATAGACCAGCTCCTTTAATTTTCCCTTTTCAAGGCTGAAGAATCCGGCCTTCTTGGTCCACTGTCCGGTAGCAGAGAGCAGAAGGGGTTTTGCATTGTCAATAAATTTCTCATCACGGTCAGTCTGAACATATCTCAGTACAATCTCCTTTTCAGTGCCGTAATTGGCGGTCATACAGCTGGCCATTTTGCCGTCAAGGGGTTGCAGCCAGAGGTCATACCTGCTGTAGAGGATAACATTTTTACCGTCCTTGGTAAATCCGGCCACCCCATATGGCGGACGTTCCCTTGCGTAGTCAAACTCCTGATTTTCAAATTCAGCATCACTCTTTTCCGTTACAGAGTAGAGGCTGCCGGACGACAGTATATAGTTCCACACCTCACCATCCTTCCAGAAGAGGAAGTTTTTGCTGTCGGGAGAAAAACCAAGATCCCTTTTGTGAGCTTTCACTATCAGGGTTCTTTCGCCCGTGAAAGGGTTTACCCTGTAGTAGTCAGACATTGACTCCTTATAGTCAGAGATATAGGGTCTGTCATTGCGGCCGATGACCCATTTGCCATCCCTGCTCACCTCAGCATGTCTCATGGTTGAGTCAGCAATTTTAACGAACCTGTTGTCAGCCACCACCACCGATGAGAGGTAGGTAAACCTTTTGTCGCGGGCTGCCTGCTTCATCTGCTGCGACTGTATCCTTTCGTCATTCCAGTGCCATATATCCACGTTGGCCACCGGCGGATCATCCTTTTTCTTCTCCACCTTTTCATCCTGTTCTCTTATGCCGAACATGATGAGCGAGTTGTCAACGGTGAATCCGGGAGCACGGTTTTCACTGATCACCTGATTTTCAGGAAAGTTGGTGTCGGCGGCAGGGTCATACTCATATCTGCCGCCTGCTGTCTGCGGACTGGTATATAGAAGCACTCTGTTCTGCCTGTAGCTTTTCCCTTTCGGGGTTACTCCTTTCAGACAGGCAAGGGCTGTACCCTCTTCGTTCCATGCAACCTGTGAGTAGATGCTCTTTTCTGTGTCGAGGGGTTTAAGAGTGTTGGTGGCGGTTTCCAGAAGGAATAGACCGTTACCTATTGAGTCAGGGGCTTCAACGGTAAATGCAACCATTGAACCGCTTTTGTTTACTGCTGACCCGGAGACATTATCGTATCGTGTTACCAGTCCGCTGTTCAGATCGCGGATAACCATTGGTTTGCCGTCTCCTTTTGCTCCCTCAGGCTTATTCAGATTGATAACCAGCAGTGATGATCCTTTCGTAAACTCAACCGATGATACCCCTTCATACTTCTCTTTTTCACCCGTTTCAAGGTTTATCAGTCCGGCAGCCATGGTAACAGGCTTTTTGTCGGCCTTCAGGCTCTCCTGTTTTTTAAAGGGAAGGGAGATCATCCAGGCTGCCCACTTTTCATCGTCCGAAAACTGCACCCTGGTGCCGAGCATCAACAGTAAGAGCTTTTTTCTGGGCCTGCAGGTTCAGGGCGATTAATGCCGAGGCAATAAAAAGAATGGTAAAACGCTTCATATCAGTGTCTTTTAATGATATTGCAATAACATTGCATTCCCTTTCAGGAGGGGAACAATATATTCAATAATCTTTTAGGGAAGTCTGGCGACAGGTATGTTATTTAATATCCTACGACACTTAATTCAGTTTGTCATAGATATACTGAGCCATTACCAGATCCTGGATTCCGGTTCCCACGCTTTTGAAGAGAGTAATATCCCCCGGGGCGCGGCGACCGCCAATTTTGGCGTTAACCAGCTCTCCCAGTGTTCCGCGGATATGTTCACTTTTCATCAGCCCCAGCTCAATGGGTCTTATCAGGTCACCGCTTTCAGCAAGGCACATCTCCCTGTCATCCACCCAGAGTGATGAGGATGCCATCAGCACGGGATCTATCTCCTGCATCTCCGGCTTGTAGGAGCCGATTGCATTAATATGGACTCCCTTTTTTACATAACCGGGGGCAAAGAGTGGTGTTCCGGAGTTTGTGGCGGTACAAATTATATCTGCCTGAGCCAGCATCTCCGCTTTTTCAAGAAGAACAAACCGGGCATTGCAGATACTGCTCATATCAGCTATAAACTCTCTGGCATTTTTTGCTGAGGTATCGGCCACCAGCACGGTTTTTATTTTTCTTACGGCGCATACCGCCTCAAGCTGAGTACGGCCCTGGACGCCGCATCCGTATATGGCAACTGTTTCAGCCCCCTGATTTGAAAGCAGTTTGGCTGCGAGCCCCCCGGCAGCACCTGTTCTTATGGCTGTCAGGGCAGCCGCTTCCATCATTGATTTTATGCGCCCTGTTTCAGAGTCGAACAGAATAACCATTCCCATCATGGCAGGCAGGTTGTGTGCCGGGTTATTTACTGCCTGGGTAAGCAGCTTAAGACCGAAGGAGGGGCTTCCCTTTATAAATGCCGGCTTCACCAGCAGGGTAACTTTGTCGTCCGGATCGTGAGTTACCAGTCGGGGCGGAACAACCGCTTTCCCGTTATCATAGTCAGAAAATGCCTTTTCCATCAGGGAAATGGCGTCAGTCATTGGTACCAGGCTTCTGATCTCACTGTCATTGACATACCTGATTGTGTTACCAGTGGAGTCTTTAATGATATTATTTCTATTCATGGCTTATAGCAATTAATAACATTACCAAATATAGTAAACCCGGATGATTCTGTACAGGATAAACAGAAGGCTTGAGTTCACAGGTCAGATTTACACTTTGGGCTTGTCGGTCCGAGCTCAGCTTTCAATATTTGAGTGGATTGAAAGCTGGTACAACCGCCATAGGAGACATTCTGCATTGGGGTCCCACACAATAGAAGAGTTTAAAAAAATAATTGTAATTTTAAAAACGTACCGTAGCTTAACTAACCGTTCTAATTAATGGGGTAGGTTCATAAAAATTAAATCTTAATTATGAGGCGCAATAATAATCTTAGTGTGGCTATTTTATTAATACCGATGATTCTGTTATCAAGCATTGTCTTTTCCCAGACACCTGGAAAGATAAGCTCTAACGGGCGAGAAGTTGTGCCTCCTGAGACCGTAGACAGATTACGGGCTATTTACGAGGGGGGTGAATATGCTGTTAGGTCCTTCAGTGCTGATTGGCACCCTGATGGTTCAGGATACCTGTTTCTGGAGACTTTAGCTGGCACTACAGAGCAAGCATTGGTAAGTTTTGATTTGGCTAGCGGTAAAAAAACAGAACTGGTTTTTGCTTCGCAGCTGAATCTTCCGGAAGACTCTGGATCTTTTTATATTAGGAGTTATAAATTTTCACCTGACGGAAGTAAAATATTGTTAGCTGCGAGCAAGCGGAAAGCACAAAATGATGGTTTATTCTACTGGATGCTGGATTGTAGATCAGGTAAGATTCAAAACGTAAAAGCAGGAGGAATTAACAGTATCTCACCTGACGGTCAGCGTATCATTTATTCTGATCAGGGTAATCTTTATGTTTACAATATACAAGATGAACATATTATTTCATTAACAAATGATGCTGTTCCTAATTCAATTACCTATAGCCAGGCCGTCTGGAGCCCCGATGGCAGCAAGGTGGCATTTGTACAATCTGATGTTTCCCGTGTAAGATTAAGGCAAATGTTGGTTCCAGGTGATCCAACCTACCCTGAAGTTGTAGAAACCAGGTTTGCAAGGGTGGGTGAGACTATACCTTCTTTGCGCGTAGGAGTTGTTGATGCCAAAGGAAAAGAAACAACCTGGCTCTCAATTTCTATTCCATCCGAGGGTTATTACCTTGGCCAGGTCAGCTGGGCCGGTAATTCTGAGGAGGTTCTGGTGGAGAAACTAAGCCGTTTCAGGGATAAGCGGGAATTTATCATTGCCAACAATAACAATGGCACTATCAGTAAAATCTTTAATGAGTCAGATTCTGCATGGGTAGTTGCAAGTTATGGCACAAATCTTGGCTTGGAGTGGATTAAGGATTATAATAAGTTTCTTGTTGTAAGCGAAAAAGATGGTTGGAGGCATGCTTATATTTACTCCCGTGATGGGAAGAGCCAGAAAACCATAACCCCTGGAGAATATGATATTATTGAACGCGTTACTGTCGATGAATCAGGAGGATGGTTTTATTATTCTGCTTCGCCGGAAAACGGAACTCAGTCATACCTCTTTCGGGTGCGTCTGGATGGAAGTGGAGAACGTGAACAGATTACTCCAGAAAGCCAGCCAGGCTATCACCAATATAATGTATCTCCTGACGCCAGATATGCCTTTCATACTTATTCGTCAGCCAATTCACCGCCTATCACACAACTGGTTACACTTCCTGAACATAAAGTTGTGAAGGTGCTAGAAGACAATAAAGAGCTGCGAGAAAAAACAACTTCATTGCCGCCAGTGGAATTTTTCCAGGTTGATATTGGTAATAATATTATTATGGATGGATGGATGATAAAACCAGCAAACTTTGATCCTTCATATAAATATCCGGTATTTGTCTATGTTTACGGAGAACCTCATGCACAGACGGTAAGGGATTCCTGGGGCTTTGCCATGGCCGACTACCATCGGGTGATTGCTGATCTGGGATATCTGGTAATCTCTATTGACAACAGGGGTACACCCTGTCCAAAGGGAGCTGCATGGCGACGTGCAATTGCGGGCAGGTTGGGTCCTCTCTCTACCGAGGAACAGGCAGCCGGCCTGAAGGAATTTGGCCGGACCCGGTCTTATGTGTTCTAATACCCTTAATGCCTTGTTCAGGAAACCGAATGACTACCACATGGGGATTGCTGTAGTACCAAAACCACAGCCACACCTTTATAATGCATGGTTCCAGGAAATTTATATGAACACTCCGGAGGTGAATCCGGAAGGGTACGTTGAATCTGCCCCAATAAACTTTGCCGAAGGACTGGAAGGTAACTTGCTTATTATCACTGGTACCGGAGAAACAAACACACACGTTCAGATAGTCGAGGGTTTGGTGGATCGACTTATCGAAATTGGTAAGCAGTTTGATTATATAGCCTATCCCAACCGGAACCATGGCCTCGGAGAAGGAAAAGGGACACAATTACACCTGAGAGTTTACATGGCAAGATATCTGCTTAACAACTTGCCCCCCGGACCATGTTTGGATTGATGGAATCTCCAAAGAAATTAACAGATTAGGAACTATAGCCTTCAGCATCCATAGTTAAAACAGTTAGAATAATCGCTTGTTTTTCGTAATTTTCATGCCTTGATCATCTTTGATCATTGTTGTCGGTTTAAGGCGAACAAAGTTTATAAATCATAATTTCAATGTAATAGAATTAGTATGCAATTAATCTCTCGGGTAAGTTTATCACAGTTTGTAACAAAATATGTGACCCGGGTCAGCTCCGGATTTAATGGAGGGTTATTAAATAAGAGATTATTACAGCTGCTTATTCTGCTGTTTATACCTCTCGCAGGCCTCTATCCACAGGATAGCAGCCATCCCCTGCTGAAATCATATGATCAGTATCTCCGGTTGAAACAAAGCTCCCGGTATAATATGGAATGGATTTCGCTCGGACCGGTTTTCAATTCGGCCCGTGGAGAGGCAGTGCAGGGTGTGCCGGGCAACCCATCCACATTCTACGTGGCTTTTGGCTCCGGGAATCTGTGGAAAACCACGGATAACGGATTATCTTTTAAACCTATATTTGAAAATCAGCCGGTTCTGGGGATAGGTGATATAGCCATCTCCCGGTCAAATCCATCAACAATATGGCTTGGATCAGGTGAAAGCCTTAAGAAAGCAAGAAACTTCACGATGCCGGGTGCCGGAGTATTCAAGTCAGACGACGGTGGTGAAACATGGAGCCATAAGGGGCTTGAGTCAACATGGCATATAGGCGAAATAGCCCTCCATCCTGAAAATAACCAGATTGCATATGTTGCTGCACTTGGTCATTTCTGGAGTACAAACCCCGAGAGGGGAATCTATATGACCCGTGACGGGGGAGCTACGTGGGATCATGTTCTCTATATAGATGATAAAACCGGTGGCAACGATATTGTTGTTTCTTCCTCTGATCCTGATATAATTTACGCTTCAATGTGGGAGAATAACCCTGGTATAAGTGGAGCCAATAGTGGTGTATATAAAAGTTCTGATGGCGGTTTTACCTGGCACCGCCTTGATGGTGGCCTACCGTCAGGAAAGGGTACGGGACGAATTGGTCTGGCTGTCTCAGATTCAGACCCAGATATTGTTTATGCCCTGATTGATAACCTTAACAGGGATAAGAACCTGGCTGCTGAAGTATATAAAAGCAGTGACGGGGGTGTATCATGGAAGCGAACACATAGTGACGATCTTTTGATATTTCCAGGTATTGGCTGGTACTTTGCAGATATATATCTCAATCCGCACGATGATAACGAGGTATTTGCACTGGGGGTAAGAATGGCTCATAGCCTTGATGGTGGAAAAACCTTCAGCAACCTGGGAGGCGATATTTACCATCTTAACCCAAACCAGGCAACCTTCCTTCACCTTGATATGTGTGAGCTGTGGATTGATCCGTCGGTAGATGGCAGACTGTTGCTGGTCAATGACGGCGGAATTTATCAGAGTTATAATAATGGAGAGTCATGGCTTCATCACAACAATATCCCTGCCGGTGAATTTTACGATATATCTGTTGATAATCAGGATCCATATCTTGTTTACGGCGGGGTTCAGGATGATGCATCGGTTTATGGACCCTCAAGTGAGTGGAGTCCGCAGTACAGTGATGGCTGGGATTATGTGTGGCTCGACGCATGGGCCGGGGGTGATGGTTGTTTTACATTTCCTGATGCGGCAGATCCCAATACAGTTTATTTCAGCTCACAGAATGGAGCTGCCAGAAGGAAAAATATGAATGAGGATCACTCTGTGTCTATCAGGCCCCGGCTGCCTGAAGGCCATAAGGGAGAACAGAGATATGCATTTGTGGCTCCCTATTTTGCCTCAGAACATAACAGCAGCACCCTGTATCATGCAGGTAATTATATATTTAAGAGTAAAGACAGAGGCGACTCATGGGATCTTATCTCACCTGACCTATCCGAATCGAAGCGCAAAAAAGGGTCATCCACAACAGTTACTGCAATCGCTGAGTCGCCACTAATTCAGGGTCTGCTTTATGCCGGAACAGATGGCGGACTGATGTGGACCTCAGGGGATGACGGCGAAACGTGGACAGCGGGAAAAACTGAGCTGCCCCCCTATTATATCAGAAGTATTGCACCCTCAGCTTTTTCAGAATCCAGGGTTTATATAGCAATCACAGGATTAAATAATGACAGGCTTGACAACTGGCTTTTTGTTTCGGAAGACCGTGGCGAGACATGGAAGAGTATCAGCTCTAACCTGCCTGAGGAACCTGCCAATGTGATTATTGAGGATCCGGTAAATGAGAATATTCTTTATGCAGGTTTGTACAGGGGAGTCTATATTTCAACGGACAGAGGGGAGAGCTGGTCCCTGTTAGGTGATAAGATGCCTGCTGTCGCAATAGCAGATCTTGTAATACAGAAGCCAACAATGGATCTTGTTGCCGGAACACATGGCAGGGGAATCTATAAGCTCAATCTTGATCCTATTCACAAACTCTTCGATGATGAAAATGGAATAGCTGCAAAAAGGCTTTTTACAATAAAGCCAGCAATGCTGCCCAAGCGTAATGATACACACCGGGATGTGGAACTCACGTCTATGAAAAAGTGTGAGATTACCTTCTGGCTGACAGAAGAGAAAGATGTTAAACTTGAGTTATTGAATGAGTCGGATACTTTATGGAGTCACGACTTCCAGGGAAGAAAGGGGCTTAATCAGTACAGGTGGGACCTGGTAACAGGTGTTAAGGATAGCCAGCTACCATACTTCATCCATTATCTTGAGTTTCCTGAGCCGGGAGATTATGAGCTAAGGGTTACCGGGGAAGGGATTAGCTTATCAACTAAAATGGAGATAATCCCTTACCGGGAGATGTAGGCTGATAGCAGCAAAGCCCGCATTCATCATGCAGGCTTCTTTTCTGTTGCTTCGCCAGGGCTCGAACCGGACCGAGCGTAAATAAAATGCCCGGCGGGCATTTTTAGCGAAGGGGCCAGGTTGTCGCGATGGCTTCGAGCCCTTATATTAAGAGGAGTATCTAGAAAAAGAAAAGACCCGCATTTTAGATGCAGGTCCTTATTGGTTGCTTCGCCAGGGCTCGAACCTGGACTCTTCTGATCCAGAATCAGACGTGTTGCCAATTACACCACGAAGCAATTTTAGCGGTGCAAAGTTAAGAAAAAACTTTTACAGGTAAGAGCGGCAACCTGAAAAATGTGAAAATTTACGATATGGTGATATATTTTGATCTTTTGTCAACTGAGGGTTGCCTGAAAGGGCTATTTTGCGGGATCAGGCAAACTGTTTTACGGATGATTTACGACCTGCTTAAAAAGTTGCCAGCAACCTTAATCTAAAATATAAATAACTCATGAAAAAAAAATGTCTTTTGCTACCTGTTCTAATACTTCTAATCAGTGTACCTGCTGAAATAGTTGCTCAGAAGAGCGTTATCCTGCATCATGAAGGTATATCTACCTTCTATCCTTCGGTAACTGAGGCTCTTTCGGCCTCGTTGGATAACGACACACTTTATATATCAGGGGGTGTTTATGTTGAGAATGTTACCATAGATAAAAACCTTACCATATACGGTGCCGGCCATTACCCTGATTCTTCAGCCGCCACCGGAGTGACCAGAATCAATGGAAATTTTATAGTTGATGGTGTGTCATACGGATTTATTGAAGGAGTTTACCTTAACGATATTACATTCCGGAATGGGTCTTCGGGCTTTACTGTTTCACGGTGTAACGTAGACGGCGTATTATTTTCTTCGGGATCAACATACAGTAATTTCAACTTCACAGAGAATGTTGTAAGAGATAGGTTCCATTTTATTAATCTGGCTGATAATATATTGATTGAAAAGTGTTTGTTGGGGAATAATATCTCAAGTTTTAATGGTTCTGCTCTTTTGGTCAGGAACAATATTTTTCTCTGGACACCGACAACCTCCAGGAGGCTATTCGAG
>JAIVHO010000032.1 GCA_020201035.1 Bacteroidales bacterium | reverse complement strand
TCCATAACAACCCGCAATTTAAAGGCCATGGAGTAATCCTTCTGACTGCGCCTAACATACTCGTTCTCATATTTTTCACTCATAACATTACATTTTTGTGTAACGCTATTTCAGGACGGGACCTCCCGGAAAATGAAAGAGGCTGCCCCTTTTGAGACAGCCTCCCTTATTCTCCTGCTTTTACCGGAGAACATCACACTTTATCAGATTCTTACGATATTTTGATAACCCTGTTGATCTTCTTTTCATCCTCTGACTTAGGAAGATTGATCTCCAGTACACCATTCTTAAAGGTGGCTGAAATCTTATCACTGGCTACATTTTCCGGAACTCTGAAACTCCTGCAAAATGCGTAGCTGCCAAACTCCTTCCGGCTGTAACCGTCGGTTTCATCCTTACGGTCTTCTGATATTTCGGAAGAGATAACAAGTGTGTCTTTCTCAAATTCAATTTTCACGTCACTCCTGTCCATCCCGGGAAGAGCCATTTCTATACTATAAACTTTTTCACCTTCCCTGATATTAACTGCAGGAACATCTTGTCTTTTTCCCGCAAACGAGTCAAAATCATTGTCAAAAAAGTTAGACAGAAACAGTGGTGAATAGCCTCTTTTTGTAATTGTTGGTAACATAACTTTTTCCTCCTTATTTAAAATTATATAACTTTTAATATCTGTTTTTTCTTACTGCTGTAATATTCAATTTATGTACCACCATTAAAAACAAGACAAAATGGCAGTTTGGTCCCGTATTGAACTGACATAATGGCATTATGCTTTTTTAGATATGCGACGGATTGTCATCGGGGTGCCTTACCATGTTTTAACCGGTTAGCAGCCCCCATACAGTTCACCTGCTTCAATGAGTTCGATTTTCGCGATTTCTGCGCAAAAGAATTATTATATTTACATACCGGATTGGCCATCACAAATATCATAGCCGCTCAATTATATCAACTGAGTGATCTGGTATATCTGGCAATATTATTATTCCGACATTGCAGAAAAGTATAATTGTTATATGAGAAGTTTTTTCAGATCATTTTTTTCTTTTTACAGGGATGGTTTCAGAAACATGCCGTCATGGGGCAGATCGGTATGGATGGTTATACTTGTCAAGCTGTTTATTATGTTTGCAATCCTCAGAATCTTTTTTTTCCCTGACCTTTTAAAGCGAAACTTTGACAGCGATGAAGAGCGCAGCAGGTATATGATAGAACAATTAACGGAAAAACCTTTAGTATGATTGAGAACATTGAGCTTGGACTTGTTGACTGGTCAAGGGCACAATTTGCCCTGACTGCGATGTACCACTGGTTGTTTGTGCCACTTACACTGGGACTCTCATTTATCCTGGTAATAATGGAGACCATGTATGTAAGAACAGGTTCTGATGAGTGGAAGAAGATTACAAAATTCTGGATGAAGCTTTTCGGAATTAACTTTGCCATTGGTGTTTCGACCGGACTGATACTGGAGTTTGAATTCGGAACCAACTGGTCAAAATACTCCTGGTTCGTTGGTGACATTTTTGGTGCTCCCCTTGCAATAGAGGGTCTTTTTGCCTTCTTTATGGAGTCTACATTTATTGCGGTTATGTTTTTCGGGTGGGACAGGGTTAGTAAGAGATTTCATCTGGTATCAACATGGCTGGTGGCAATCGGGGCCAGTCTTTCCGCCCTGTGGATACTGGTTGCCAACGCATGGATGAACAATCCTGTAGGGATGGTCTTTAATCCTGATACGGCCCGAAATGAAATGGATAGCTTCAGGGATGTAATCCTTAATCCTGTAGCAGTGGATAAGTTTTTCCACACGGTAACTTCCGGATTTGTTCTTGCCTCGCTCTTTGTTATTGGGTTAAGCGCCTGGTACCTTCTGAAAGGCCGGGAGAGAGAGATGGCTTTAAAGAGTACAAAAATTGCAGCAATATTTGGCTTTGTATCATCTATAGTGGTAATTATGACGGGTGATACTACGGCCAGGACCCTTGCAAGGGTACAGCCTGTAAAATTTGCTGCCATGGAGGCCCTGTATGATGGTACTACCAATGCCGGACTGATAATCCTGGGAGCAATTGGCAATGGGGAGGAGATTGACGGATTTGAACAGAAGGAGATGTTGTTTAAACTGGAGGTGCCCGGGTTGCTTTCCACAATGGCACGGGGCGACAAAGATGCATGGATTCCGGGAATAAGGGATCTGGTTTACGGAAATGACGAATACGGACTGATGTCTGTTGCAGAAAAGATGGAAAGGGGAGTGGTTGCAAGAAATTTATTAATGCAGTACAGACAGTCACAGGAAGAGGGAAACAGCATAGCTGCAGATGAAATAAAGGAAAGGTTTTACAGTGATGAATTCAGGGAAGAGTACTTCAGGTATTTTGGATATTCCTGGATTGAAAGCCCGGGTGATGTTGTCCCCAATGTATCAATAGTTTTTTACAGTTTTCATCTGATGGTAGGATTGGGATTCCTTTTTCTCCTTATTCAGGCACTCTCCTGGTTTTTTATATTCCGGGGTACACTGGCAGAGAAGAGATGGTTTCTCTGGCTTAGCCTTCTGTCAATACCTCTGGCATATCTTGCCAGCCAGCTGGGATGGATTGTTGCAGAGATGGGACGGCAGCCCTGGATAATTCAGGATATAATGCCGGTAACAGCTGCAGTATCCCATATAAGCACTTCGGCTGTCCAGACTACCTTCTGGATGTTTGCATTGCTCTTTACAGCACTTCTGATAGCAGAAGTGTCAATTATGAGAAGACAAATACTGAACGGACCCAAAATAGAGGAGGAATAGAGATGGTTTTAGCAATTTCACACACTTTCCTGCAGGAGTACTGGTGGCTTATGATCTCAATACTTGGGAGCCTGCTGGTTTTCCTGATGTTTGTTCAGGGCGGTCAGTCCTTTATCTATACCCTGGGGTCGGATGAGGCCGATAAAACGATGATATTAAATGCTATGGGCCGTAAGTGGGAGTTTACTTTCACCACCCTCGTAACATTTGGAGGTGCCTTTTTTGCGTCATTCCCTCTCTTTTACTCTACCAGCTTCGGAGGAGCATACTGGGTCTGGATTGCTATCCTCTTCAGTTTTGTAATTCAGGCAATATCATATGAGTACAGGTCTAAACCTTCAAATATACTCGGGAAAAGGACTTTTGAGATGTTCCTCTTTATTAACGGCGCTCTGGGGCCATTACTGATTGGTATAGCTGTCGGAACCTTTTTTACAGGATCCCGCTTTTTTGTGGATGATATGAATTTCAGCAGATGGGAGAATAGCTGGCATGGACTGGAGGCAGTGCTTAATATCCGGAATCTGTCGCTGGGTATTACTGTTCTTTTTTTGGCGCGACTCCTGGGGTTGATGTACATTGTCAATGCTATTGAGGATATACCATTGGCAAAGGCTTCAAGAAAGGCTGCAGTTCCCAATGCTGTTATCTTTCTTCTGGCTTTTATGTTTTTTGCCGTTTCTCTTCTCCTCGCAGAAGGATTTGCAGTAGATGCTGACGGTACTGTTTTTATGGAAAGATACAAGTACCTTCACAATTTCATTGATATGCCTGTCGTTCTTATTGTTTTTCTCACGGGAGTGATTATGATCCTATGGTCTCTCTACCGGCTTATATTTACCTCTTCCGGAAATCCGATCTGGTTTGGCGGTGCGGGAACGGTACTGGTAGTGCTGGCTCTTTTCCTGATTGCAGGATACAATAACACCTCATTTTACCCATCCGTATCAGATCTTCAGAGCAGCCTGACCATACGAAATGCATCATCCAGTCACTTTACCCTTAATATTATGATGTATGTCTCATTTTTTATCCCCTTTATAGCTGCTTATATCTGGTATGCATGGAAGGCTATTAACAGTAAGCCTATTGACCGGGGAGAGATAGAGGGGAAAGGAGAGGCTCATATTTATTAATTGAAGTCAATGAAGCTTATACCGGTTTCTGAATGGTTTGGGGAGTGGGTGCAGGGGCCGCTTTATATAGCGGGTCCGTGTAGTGCAGAGTCGGAAGAACAGCTGCAGGCTACTGCATCGGGATTAACCGGCAGAGCCAGGCCTGATATCTTCAGGGCAGGAGTGTGGAAGCCCCGCACAAGGCCGGGAAGTTTTAACGGAGTTGGGAAAGAGGCACTGAAATGGCTGGTGGAAACAGGGTTGGCTTTCGGCATGCGGACAGCAACAGAGGCAGCTACCGGAGCCCATGTAGAGGCCTGCCTGAAAGCCGGTGTTGATATACTCTGGATAGGAGCCAGAACAGTGTCAAATCCCTTTTCAGTTGATGAGATAGCTGAAGCACTCAGGGGTGTTGACATCCCTTTGCTGGTGAAGAACCCCCTGAATCCTGATATTGATCTGTGGATTGGTGCACTCGAAAGGATAAGCAGATCGGGAATAAAACGTATGGCAGCAGTACACAGGGGCTTTTCACCGTTTGAGAGAACACGCTACCGCAATATACCCAAATGGGAGATACCGATAGAGCTGCGGCGCAGGTATCGTAAGCTTCCAATACTTTGTGACCCCAGCCATATTGCAGGAGATACCCGCTATGTAAAGGAGATTGCCCAGAAGGCCATGGACCTGAATCTCGACGGACTGATGACAGAGGTTCACTATGACCCCTCCAGTGCACTCAGCGATGCCACTCAGCAGCTAACCCCAACGGCTTACCGGAGAATGATATCAGGACTGGTGGTGAGGAAGGCTGTGGCCGATGATCCCGGATTTATGGATCAGCTTGAGGAGATGAGAAACCAGGTTGATTCGTTAGACCATCAACTGTTGGAACTTATTGCACACCGGATGCAACTGTCAGATCAGATAGGGGAATATAAGTGCATGAATAATGTTGCGGTTCTTCAGATGGAGAGATGGCTGGAGATATTAAGAACAAGGCTGGGACAGGCCACAGACGCCGGTCTGGACAGAAGATTCATAGAGGCCATGCTGAAACTTATCCATCAGGAATCGATCCGCAGGCAGACAGAGGTGATGTCGCGAATGAAGGCAAAAGGGAAATGTTTATCCGGTAGTGATGGCATTGGCGATGGAGACAACAATATAGATAATAATAATAAGAGGAAGGGATGCCACCCCGGCAAGAATAAAGAGAAGCAGTGAAAGTGCTATAAAAATAATTCTCAGCTCATTGCCTTTCAACCTGATCGTCTTAACCTTGAGAGAGATCATCGGGATTCGGGTGATCATCAGAATAGACAGCATCACAGTAAGAATGGTGAGTAACTCGCGTGAGGAAGTAACGCTTTCAATAAGCTTGCTGTCAGAATAGAGTGATGCAAGTATAAGGGAAAAAACAAAAAAGGCGTTGGCAGGTGTGGGTAAACCCCGGAAACTGTCCCTCTGCTCAGTGTCAAGATTGAAAATAGCAAGCCTGAGTCCTGAAAGCACCGGTATCAATACTGCAACCCAGGCAATACCCTCACCTATAAATTCCATACCGCCGGCATCCCTGATCATTATATACATCAGCAGACCTGGCGCAACACCAAAACTGATTACGTCGGCCAGACTGTCAAGCTGTTTACCCAGTTCCGAGTAGGCTCCAAGCAGTCTGGCAGCCATGCCGTCGGCAAAATCGAACAGCAAGGCTGCACAAAGAAGCCATACTGCAGTACGGTTATCCCCGTTCATAATAAATATAACGGCAATGAAACCTGCTGCTAGATTGATCAGAGTGAGGATGTTGGGAATATGTCTTATCATCAGTGGTGGGCCGGTTTTTGATATCAAAAAGGTAAATTTAAGATAAATTTCAGAGATAATGCCAATTTGGTTAATTTTACAACTCTTGAAACAGAAATATGGAAGATCTGAGGAATCTTAAAATAGCAGTTGATTTTGATGGGACGATAGTCGAACATGCCTATCCGGCAATCGGGAAGGAGATGCTTTTTGCATTTGAGACGCTAAGGGAGCTGCAGAAGGAGGGAGCCTTGCTTATCCTGTGGACATTCAGAACAGGACCTGAGCTGAATGAGGCAGTTGAATTCTGCAGGAAGAAAGGTATTGAGTTCTACGCAGTAAACAGAAACTATCCCGAAGAGATATATGATGAAAATACCCCCAGGAAACTTAATGCTGATATATTCATCGATGACAGGAATGTGGGGGGATTCCCAGGATGGGGTGAGATATGGCAGATTCTGAGCGGTTATGATCAGATGGAGCTTGAAGCACGGAAACAGATGGGAAGATCACGGAGGGGGCTCTCCAGAATGATTGATTATTTGTCTGGAAAAAGCCGGAGATGAAAAGAATTTTAATTTGTCGATGCTAAAATTTAATAAATGTGAAATCAGTTAAAGTAATGATGTCAGTATTAATTACTGCAATGATTATTGCAGTCGCCTGCAACGGCGGCAAGTCATCAGAAACAGGTACTGTTGGTAATATGCCTGTCCCGACTGCAATACCAGCTCCTGATCTTATAGAACTGGTGTCTCCGGCTTCCGGTGCAAAATTCACCCTGGGGGAGACAGTTCTCCTTGATATACAAAGGGTGGGTGACAGGAAACCGGATTCTGTCTCTGTCTGGTTCAATGGAATTTATGAAGGAACAATTACAACACTAACAGATGAGTTCAGCCTCCGGACAGGATCAGCAATGCCCGGAAGCGCTGCAGTTAAACTGATGGCCTATAGCGGTGAAGAGCGACCTCAGACAGTAACCCGCCTGATTACAATGCTTTCAGATATTGTGCCCCCTGTATATGGTTACAGGATAGTAAATAGGTTTCCTCATGACAGGGAGGCTTATACTCAGGGACTCCTGGTGTATAACGGATACTTCTATGAGAGTACCGGCCAGAATGGGGAGTCGGGGATCAGACATGTGGAGATTGAAACGGGCAGGGTGATAAAGCAGCACAGCCTGGAGAGAAAGTATTTTGGAGAAGGCCTTGCTCTGCTGGGAGACCGGCTTTATCAGCTTACATGGACTACCAATACGGGTTTTGTGTATGATGTTGAAACATTCTCCCTCCTGGGAACCATACACTATAATACACAGGGGTGGGGGCTCGCTGCATATGGTGACCGGCTGGTAATGAGTGATGGTACAAACAAGCTGTTTTTTCTTGAGCCTGACTATTTTACCGTTACCTCTTCAGTTGAGGTGTTCGATAACAGGGAGGCCGTATGGCAGTTGAATGAACTTGAATATATTAACGGGGAGCTGTGGGCAAATATTTACCAGACAGACCGGCTGGCACGTATTGATCCTTCTAGCGGCAAGGTGCTTTCATATGTTGACCTGAAGGGATTGCTTAATGATCGTGACCGTAAGTCCGATACTGATTATCTGAATGGTATTGCCTGGGACAGCGAAAATGAAAGACTCTATGTTACCGGTAAAAACTGGCCGTTTGTTTACGAAATAGAGATAGTATCACGTTAGACACGGAATAACCAGATCAGTTATTCACTGTTTTTATCGGAGCAGACCGGTGACCTGCAGATTACATTTACACTGTCAGGTATAATTGTAAATTCAATAGGGGAGTGACCCAGCGATTCTCCGTCTGCTTCAACATGTATCACCGGATCAGAGTCGATGCGGACACTTTTCCCTATATACCCTTCTATCTTAGGGTGGTCCAGAATGGTTCCGTCATAAAGTTTTTTGAGACTTCTGATAATTTCACCCTTCCGCATTTTTTTAATTATTGTAATGTCAAAAAGGCCGTCATTTACCACCGCATTGGGTGTCTGCATCATGCCGCCTCCCGAGTAACGGCCGATACCCAGACTGATGGAAAAGGTGTCATTGGATACCCTGTTTCCGTCAATTATTACCTCGGTGGAGGTATGCCCATATGAGAAGAGACTGCGCAGTAGAGTCCAGTAGTAGATAGCCTTGCTGCTCCTTCCCCTGTCTTTTGCTCTGTTGGTTCGCCTGACAACAAGTGCATCAAATCCCAGTCCCGCAATGTTTAGGAAATGCCTTTTTTCAAGCTCCGTACCATTATAGTAGGTTACAACTCCTGAATCCTGCAGGCATATACGATTTGCCGTAATCAGCTTTATGGCATCCTCGTATTCCATCGGAACACCAAACATCTTTCCCCAGTCATTGCCGGTTCCTACGGTAATCATTGCAATGGTTACATCTGTGGTGCGACAATCATCCTGGGTAAATACTCCATTGATGACCTCATTCATTGTACCGTCACCCCCTACCACAATAAGCCTCCTGTACCCCTCCCTTATCACTTCACGTGTTATCTCAATGGCATGTCTCTTGCCCTCGGTAAATCTTTGGGAATAACTGATATTATGTTTAAGAAGCAGCGCAGAGATAATATCCCAATCCTTTTTTCCTTTTTTGCTTCCTGCATTGGGATTGACTACAACAAGCCAGGTTTCCCCTCTCTCTTTTTTATTCATTCCTCTGTTTTAGGAAGCTACAAAGATTACAATAAATCCTTTATATGAAAATTTTTGATTCACAATTAAGTAGAGCAGCATGTTGATAAGATGTTGAAAACCCCGTGATAAATGTTTACAATTACAACATCAGAACTCCACTGACGCTTATCCAGAAGTATTAAATTTGAGGCTCCTGATAAAGGGGGGAATAATTAAAAAACAGTAATGGGAAGAGTAATTTCACTTGCGAATCAAAAGGGTGGAGTGGGTAAAACAACCACAGCTATTAACCTGGCAGCCAGTCTGGCCGCTCTTGAAAAGAGAGTGCTTATTGTGGATGCTGACCCACAGGGTAATGCCAGTTCAGGACTCGGGATAGATTTGCGAAAATCTGAGTATACAATATATGACTGCCTTGTAGATGGAGTTGATCTCTCCAGGGCCGTGATAAAGTGTGACATTGAGAGCCTGGATATTGTACCCTCAAACATTGACCTGGTGGGGGCTGAAATAGAGATGCTGAATATGGAGGCGCGTGAGAGCGTTCTTAAGAAACTGCTTGTTCCTGTAAAGGAGAGTTATGATTATATTCTGATTGACTGCTCACCCTCTCTCGGACTTCTGACAGTAAATGCCCTTACAGCTTCAGACTCTGTCATTGTACCTGTGCAGTGTGAGTATTTTGCCCTTGAGGGACTGGGTAAGCTGCTGAATACTATTAAGATAATTCAGAATAACCTGAACAGGGAACTGGTAATAGAGGGTTTCCTGCTTACAATGTATGACGCCAGGCTGCGATTATCAAACCAGGTTGTTGATGAGGTCAGAAAGCATTTCAGGCAGATGGTGTTTGAAACAATTATTCAGAGAAATATTAAACTAAGCGAGGCTCCCAGTTTTGGTCAGCCGGCTCTGCTTTATGATGCGGAATCAAGGGGTGCTGTTAACTATCTCTCCCTTGCCCGGGAGTTGATTGACAAGATCGATGCTGTTGCCTCTGAGCCGGGAGCGGAGGAGTCGGGACAGGAATCCAGAAAATAATGTAATGGCACAGAAAAACGCACTGGGAAGAGGATTGGGTGCCCTGATTGACGGGGTCGAAAAAGAGAAGCTGGAAAAAAAGGTTGAGGCAAATCTTGATCTTGATATCGGTCTTATTGAGGCCAATCCTTTCCAGCCAAGGACTAATTTCGATGATATTGCCCTTGCAGAGCTTGCAGCCTCCATCACTAAACTGGGGATAGTACAGCCTCTGACTGTAAGGGAAATGGGTAACGGCAGGTATCAGCTTATCGCAGGCGAGAGAAGGCTGAGAGCCGCAAAAATTGCAGGGCTTAGCTCGGTGCCCGCATTTGTCAGAACTGCTGATGACCAGGCGATGCTCGAACTGGCACTGGTTGAAAATATACAGCGTGAAGATCTTGACTCCATAGAGGTGGCTATCAGCTATCAGAGACTGATCGAGGAGTGTAACCTGACGCAGGAAAAGCTGAGTGACAGAGTGGGTAAACAGAGGTCAACAGTAGCCAATTACCTTCGACTTCTGAAACTGCCGGCTGAGATTCAACTTGGGCTGCGTGAAAGGAAGCTTACTATGGGTCACGCCCGGGCTCTGGTAAATATAGGGAATGAACAACAGCAGATCAAGGCTTACTACAGAATAGTTGATGAGGATCTTTCAGTAAGAAAAGCGGAAGAGGTGGCAAGGGAGGTACAGACTGAAAAGCTGAAAGATCCCGGCAAGGTAGCCCGTAAGGAGAAACTTAATCAGGATTTCAGTCAGCTTTCGGAACAGCTTACACGGCTTTTCAATACTGATGTTCAGTTCAGGATAAATGAGAAAGGAAGGGGAAAGATAGTTATCCAGTTCTCAGATAGTGAAGAGATGGAACGGATTTTTGGTATGCTCGATAAACTTAACTCTTAAAATATCTATATTTGCCAAAATCCCGTTATAAGAGGAAAAGGCAGGGTGATATTTAATTTCCAAAATATAGTAAAGGCAGTTCTGTTTGCATTGTTGTGCCTGGTGCTTCCCGGAAGGGGGATGGCTCAGGGTGATACCCTGGTAACTGCTCAGGTCAGAGAACAACGCGTTGTTTCTCCGCTTAAGGCAACAATGATCGCAGCGGCCTTCCCCGGACTGGGGCAGGTCTACAACCGGAAGTACTGGAAAATTCCTCTGGTATATGCCGGGTTCGGTGCTGTGGGATACAGCATTGTATTCAATACCTCAAATTTCAACAGCTACCTTAAGGGTTATCAGGATCTCACAGATGAAATTCCTGAAACAAACAGCTATATTAAACTGCTGGGAAAAAGTACGTATACACCGGGTCAGATTGATCAGGCTCTGGGATCTGATGAGTTTGATGCGCAGGTAAGCTCCTGGGTGGAGGATCAGCTGCGAAATGCTATTGATTATTACAGGAGATACAGGGATCTTTCATATATTGGGGTGGCAGTATGGTACCTTATTACCATAATTGATGCTCATGTGGATGCTAATCTGGCCGATTATGATGTAGGAGAAAGTTTGAGAATGGAGATAGAGCCGGTACCGGTAAATACCCCTGCGGGAAACGGAATGGGTCTGGGTGTGAAATTAACTTTTTAAAATTGTTAAAATGAAAAATATATATTTTTTGTGTGTCGTATCGGTTTTGTTAACTCCGTTATATGGTCAAACAGATACTTTGCAGGTTGTAAATGATGGTTCAGAGCAGATAATTACAGCAAGACTCGATAGTCTGGCAGCAGAGCTTTTGCGGCAGCACAGGATGCTGATAACACCTGTTGATCAGAAAGATGATACTGTCGCTGTTGTGGAGTTTTCTGACTCTGTATACCGTAAAAGGCTTAAAGATATCCATTCAGTGGTTGCCCTCCCATATAACTCTATTGTCAGAAACCATATCCACGTTTATACCGGAAAAAAAAGAAAAAATTTTGAGGTAATGCTCGGTCTGAGGGAGCACTATTTCCCTATGATTGAGGATGTATTCGCTTCATATGGTCTTCCTGATGAGCTAAAGTATCTTGCAGTTATAGAGTCTGCCCTTAACCCCAATGCGGTCTCCAGGGCTGGTGCTACCGGGTTATGGCAGTTTATGTACAGTACAGGAAGAGCTTATGGTCTTGTCATTAACTCGGTAATTGATGAACGCCGTGATCCGGTGCAGTCAACCCATGCAGCTGCAAGATTCCTTACAGATCTCCATAAGATCTATGGTGACTGGGGGCTGGCGATTGCTGCCTATAACTGCGGACCGGGTAATGTTAACAAGGCTATCAGGCGTTCAGGGAACCGCCGCGACTACTGGGAGATATACTACCGGCTGCCCCGTGAGACCAGAGGTTACCTGCCGGCATATATTGCAGCAACTTATGCCATGAGCTATTATAATGAACATAATATCAAGCCTTTTCCCATGACGATGGACCTTTTGTCTGACACTGTGATGATAGGCCATGACATGCATATTGACCAGATATCGGCTGTGCTGGGAATATCACGTGAAGAGCTTCGTGCGATTAATCCCCAGTATCGTACCGGACTGATTCCCGGTGCGAGTAAACCAATGTCCGTCGCATTGCCTTTTGACCGGCTGGGGGATTTTATTGATATGCAGGATAGCATAATGGCTTATCGTGCTGATCACTATTTCAACAGTGCCATTCAGAGTGCCAGTCCTACCGCATCGGTATATATTCCCCCTGATATCAAGGGAAAATCAAAACTGATCTATACAGTAAAATCCGGTGATAACCTCGGGTTTATCGCTAGCTGGTATAATGTGGGACTCTCAGACCTCAGGTACTGGAATAATATCTACCGTAATACCATCAGGGTTGGACAGAAGATCAATGTGTTTGTTGATCCCGGCAAAGAGGATTATTATGCTGTGGTTACAAATCTTAGTTTTGACGAGAAGCAGCGCCGTATAGGAAAAAGTTCTGCTTCAGCCTCAGAAGTGGCCTCCTCCTCATCATTGCAAATTGCTTCTCTTACACCTGATGACTCAGTCTATGAGTATTATACAGTCAGAAATGGTGATACGGTATGGGATATTGCAAAGAAGTTTAATGGTGTATCAACAACCGATATATTATCCCTGAACGGACTGGGGACTAGCAGCAAAATACAGGTTGGTCAGAGACTTAAGGTAAGACGAAAGAGCTGACACAGTTTTGCCGGTTTTATAAACCGGGTAAGGATCATTTGACATTATGCTCACCGGAACTGAAGAAAAACTTCCTGAAATGGGATTTGTCGATCCGATTGACGAAGGGCCCGACCACACTGTTATTTCCCGGTAATAAAATTTGAGCTGGATGAAACCCTACAGGACCCTTCTTCTGTTATCTCTTGTCCTGATTCTTCTTTTCGGCCCTTCCTTTTTTATTAAGGAGCCGGTGAGGGTTTCCAAGAATCTGTCATTCTCCTTTCCTCCTGTTCCTGAACAGATATCTTCCTTTTTAAGCCCGGATAATCATTCCGGCTCAGTCAAAGCAACCGCTTACAGTGAACAGGTTAAGCCAGCAGTCAACGGCCGCGAGCCGGTTATGGATACAGTGCCAGGCTTTATAGCCGCAGTTGCAGATAGCTGTACCAGTGAAGAGACTGCAGGACTTATCACTCCGGGAAATATTATTGAATCCTTTTCATCCGATACTCTGTGGCAAAATTTCCTGGAGTCACTGAGCCATCCGGAGCAACAGGTGAGGATACTCTATTATGGTGATTCACAGATTGAAGAGGACCGGTTAACGGACTCGCTGCGCAGCGGTCTGCGACAGATAGCCGGTGGCAGCGGACCAGGTCTGCTGAGTATAACACCTGTTATTGATTTTACCCGTACCTCATGGGTGAAATCAGGCAGGGATTGGCAGCGTTATAACTATTTATCATACCGGCGCGGTGAAATCCAATCACCTGCCCTGGGACCGATGTTCAGTTACAGCAGGTTCACCTCCCCCGGCCCCCCCCCAAATGAGATCAGCAGCGCAACAGTAACAATTACTCCAACACTGTTCAGCAATCCTGCTTCTGCATGGTATAGCCGTCTCAGAATTTTTTACGGTAACCTGAATGATACCCTGAGGATAACACTGAAAAGAGGCAGAACCATTATCAGCGAAGATACACTCGTGCCCGGGGAGGGGATAAACCAATATTCAAGAATTGTGGAGAGCGGTGAGGGTATAACCATTACAATGAGGGGAAGATCATCACCTGATATTTATGCCGTTTCCCTTGAATCAGACACCGGGGTAATCGTTGATAATATATCCGGAAGGGGGAGTGCCGGACTGGAATTTGCACTGGCTGAACAGGAGACACTTGCTACACTGATGGAGATGCTGGCTCCGGACCTGATAGTTTTACACTTTGGACTTAATCTGGTGCGCAATAATTCGGCCAATTATAACTACTATGAAGATGCCCTTGTAAAGCAGATAGAGGTAATGAGGAAAATAGTTCCCGGTGTTCCCGTTCTTATAATGGGTGTTACAGATATGGCACGGTCTGATAGTGCCGGGATAGGTTCTTTTCCTACAGTTTCGCTTATTACTGAGGCTCAGAGAAATGCCGCAAGAAGGGGAAATGCTTTTTTCTGGGATTCCCGCAGGGCAATGGGAGGAGAGGATGCTGTTGTAAGGTGGCGTGAGGAGGATCCTCCTCTTGCTGCTGCAGATTATGCTCACCTCACCTACCAGGGAGCTCACCGTCTTGCCGGTATGCTGCTGGAGTCAATAATTTATGAATACAGGAAGGACACGGCAAACAGGAAGAAAGAGTATCGCTCAGAAGTAGAAATGGATAGCGGCAGGGTTGATTTTGCTTATGGTACTGGCGATTCTGCAGGTGATTCATCGCTTGATCAGAACATTATGGCACCTGCCGGAACAAATATAACCCGGCAGGCGGAAAGACACACTTCACCAGAACAATCGCCGGTAACCATCGCTTCTAAAATAGGCAGCACTATAGCCGGATATAATCCTGGCTCACCATTCCTGTTCACCGCCTTATCATTCTGGATATTTATGTTTATCCTGCTGGCCGGGTATTCAATAATCTATTCAAAACCATTTTTACGTAATGGTTATCTCTTCCTTTTTAGTCTATTCTTCTATTATAAGTCGGGTGGCCTCTTCTTTTTTCTCCTGCTTATCTCTACCGTTACTGATTATACTGCAGCCAGAATTATCCATGCTGCAGCGAGAAAAAGTGTCAAACGATTTTTTCTTATTATAAGCCTTATCGTCAATCTGGGGATGCTGGCCTATTTTAAATATGCTATGTTCCTTACTGATGCAGTGAATGAGCTGTTCAATATATCCCTTCCGGTTACCGACTGGCTGTCAGTAATATCAAACAGGCACCTGGGAACCTCCCTTGATATATCGGTTATAATACTGCCTGTGGGAATCTCATTCTTCACCTTTCAGACTATCAGCTATACAATGGATATATACCGTGGCAGGATTAAGCCTGTCAGGAATCTGGCTGATTTCGGATTCTATGTATCCTTTTTTCCGCAGCTTGTTGCAGGACCCATAGTCCGGGCTTCGGAATTTGTGCCGCAGCTATATACCAGATTCAGCCTTTCGGCAAGGGAGTGGGGGCACGCTCTTTTTCTAATACTCAGTGGCCTGGTAAAAAAAATTGTGATCTCCGATTATATAGCGGTTAATATGGTAGACCGGATTTTCAGTGCCCCCGGGGCATTCTCGGGACTTGAAAATCTGCTTGCAATATATGGTTACGGGTTGCAGATCTACTGCGATTTCTCCGGTTATACGGATATTGCTATAGGTATAGCCCTGATGCTGGGTTACCGTTTGCCAGTTAACTTCAATTCGCCATATAAGGCATCTTCCCTTACCGATTTCTGGAGGAGATGGCATATTTCACTCTCAAGATGGCTCAGGGACTACCTTTATGTCCCGATGGGTGGTAACAGGAAGGGGAAGTTGCGAACCTCTGTTAATATAATGATAACCATGTTACTGGGAGGTCTCTGGCATGGTGCTGCATGGAGATTTTTAGTATGGGGTGCTCTTCACGGGGCGGGAATGGTTGTTGAAAAAGTATTTGTTTCCCTGAGCAAAAGATGGAGGCGGCGGGGTAACGATGCTGCTGATTATAACGGATTCCGTGGAAGGCTGTTCAGGTTTGCAGCGCTCCTTATAACATTTAATTTTGTCTCTTTCTGCTGGATATTCTTCAGGGCTCCTGGAATGGAGAATGTGAAGCTAATGTTGCTCAGAATCTCCAGCTCTTTTATGCCTTCCGAGCCACTTGCATCACTGGCCGGATGGGGAAGCGTACTTATAGTAATTGGTGCAGGGTATCTTTTGCATTTCCTGCCTGTTAAGGTTAAGGAGGCCTACCGCGGACTATTTATATCCCTCCCCATACCTGTTAAAATATTTATCACCTGGGTTACAGCTCTTGTACTGTATAATATAAGCATGGCAGGGGCACAACCATTTATCTATTTCAGGTTCTGAGAATAGCCGCTGAATGTCAGAGATATATATCACCGGCTCCGCGGTTGCCGGTAAAGGGTGCAACAGCTCTGTTATAAATGCCCTGAACCCATGCTATTGCCATCCCGTAATTAGTTACGGGAATACCGGCCTTTATGGCTGGTCTCAGTCTGTTATAGAGTTGCCTTCTGGTTATCATGCAGCCTCCACACTGAATGATCAGTGCATAATCGGTTACCTGTCGGGGCAGATCATCCAGTCCGGCCACAACATCAAACTCCAGATGGCAACCGGTAAAAGAGGTAAGCCAGCGTGGAATTTTAACCCTGCCAATATCATCACAGGCAACATGATGGGAGCATGACTCCAGTAGCAGTACCCTGTCTCCGCTCTTTAACTCTGAGATAGCCGGTGTCCCCTTAAGGTATGACTCAAAGTCACCTTTCATCCTGGCCAGAGCAATACTAAAGCTGGTAAGGGGGATGTCTGCCGGAACCGATGCGTCTGCCCTGGAAAATATCTGTGAATCGGTTATTGCAAGGGCTGGCCTAACACCGCTTCTGCGCAGGAAGGAATCAACCTCCCTCTCCTTGAGTACCACAGCTACAGCATCATTATCCAGGATGTCCCTGATTGCCTGTACCTGTGGAAGAATAAGCCTTCCTTCCGGTGCCTCAACGTCAATAGGGGTAATCAGCAGAATTATATCTCCCTGGCTTATAATATCCCCCAGCAGTCCGGGTGTTTTCATCGAACTCTCGGGGATGGTTTTCCTGATAAGCTCTGTCAGATAATCGACACCGGAACTGTCAAGTGTGGTAAAGGGGTGAAGCGGCTTGCCGGTAACCGCACTAATCCGGTCAGAGAACTTTCTGTCAGGCAGTCCGGTATCTGCTTTATTGTAAATAACAATATAGGGGATACCCGACTCATTCAGTCGGGTAACCATATTGTCTTCAAAAACACCCCACTCCCCGTTCGCGGTAACAAGGATGGCCAAATCAATTGAATCTATTGATTTTATGGTCTTCTCAATGCGCTTAAGACCCAGCTCACCTGTGTCGTCAATCCCTGCGGTATCAATAAGTACAACTGGGCCAAAACCTGTTATCTCGAATGATTTTTTTACCGGATCTGTTGTGGTTCCGGCATGATCAGAGACAATAGCTATATCCTGACCTGCAAGGCGGTTTATAATGGAACTTTTCCCTACATTCCTTCTTCCGTATATCCCTATATGAACCTTGTTTTCCCTTCCTTTACTCATTCTGCCTATTTTCATGTAAAAGTACAATTTTGTGGTTAAGAGTAAACAAGAGGGCCATCTTATTCTAGCCGGATAAATAATAACTCCTCCTCTGCTGATACTGCGTCCAGAAATGGGACTGATAACGATACTGCGATCAGATATGGGACTAATGCAGTTACTGCGCCCAGAAATGGGACTGATAACGATACTGCGATCAGATATGGGTCTAATGCAGTTATTGCGCTTAGATATGGGACTGATAATGATACGGCGCTCAGATATGGGACTAATGCAGTTACTGCGCCCAGAAATGGGACTGATAACGATACTGCGCTCAGATATGTGACTAATGCAGTTACTGCGCTTATTAGTTGTTGAGCTTATATTGATACAGATAGGTCTCTTTTACAGATACACCTCTTTTCAGGATACAGTAATGTTTTTAATAAGGAGAATCTGTTATACATTTGTCTCTTAATTAACCATACAGCCTTTTATAACCATACAACCTTTACAGATGGAGAAGCAGGGAACCCTGTCGGTTATTATTCCGGCATATAACGAGGAGGCCACTATTGAGGCAATTCTCAAATCGGTAACAACTGTTTCCGGTCTGCCGGTAGAGATCGAGATTTTAGTGATTGATGATTCTTCCCAGGATGGAACGGTTGACGCGGTTGATAAATTTATGGCATCCAATCCTCAGCATAGTGTTTCACTCTTCAGGCAGGAGAAGAATATGGGTAAGGGAGCTGCTATCCATCGTGGAATAGAGGAGTCCCGGGGCGATTATATTATTATCCAGGATGCAGATATGGAGTATGATCCGCGTGAGTACAACCTGTTGCTTACACCCATACTTGAAGGACGGGCGGATGTGGTCTACGGATCGCGTTTTATGGGCAGCAAACCTCATCGGATTCTTTTTTTCTGGCACTCCATCGGGAATAAATTCCTTACATTCCTCTCCAACATGTTTACCAACCTTAACCTTACAGACATGGAGACCTGTTATAAACTTTTCAGGGCTGATATTTTAAAAAGTCTCAGACTTACTGAAAAGCGTTTCGGATTTGAACCCGAGGTTACGGCACGGATATCACGAATCCCAGATATAAGAATATATGAGGTTGGTATCTCCTATTACGGACGTACCTATCAGGAGGGTAAAAAGATAAACTGGAAGGATGGACTCAGGGCAATATTTTCAATTATCAGGTATAACCTCTTCTCCAGAAGCGTTTACAGGTTAAGTAAAGATGAAAGGAAATTATAAACCGGACCATTGCAGGAACAGGGATCAGGATATTGCCGTTATGCTGATTCTTTTTTTTCTTTTTGTTACTGCATCTCTGGCGATCCTTTCAAAGGGAAGCCACGGTGGTGAAGATGATATCAGCCATTACCGGATAGCAAGACTTGCATTCAGCACCCCTGAGCTATTTCTTGATCTGTGGGGCAAGCCTCTGTATACAATTCCTGCGTCCCTCTTTGCCCGTTTCGGATATAACGGGGTTAAGATCATGAATGTTCTTCTCAGTGCCCTGACTCTTTTTGTTTCATACCGTTCTGCAACTCTTCTTAAACTCCGTTATCCCTGGGCAACCGTAATACTCGCTGGCTGTGCCCCCGTATATCTTGCCCTTTCATACAGTGGAATGACCGAGATAATCTTTTCACTGTTAGCCGTTACATCTGTATGGGCACTATTAAGAGGCCGTTATGTTTTAATGATCCTGCTTCTATCATTTCTTCCATTTGCCCGCAGTGAGGGGTTTGTACTCTGGATACCGGTTATTGTTGCACTGATTATTGAAAAGAAACAGAGGCTGATACCCTTTTTAGCAACCGGTTTTATTTTTTTTTCAGTTATAGGATTACCTTTTTTTGATGATCTGTTCTGGATCATACACAGATTTCCCTACGGGGGGAGTAACCTTTACGGCAGCGGCTCGCTTTTCTTCTTTGCCGGAAAGCTTCCTCTGATCACCGGTTTGGTGATGCTTTTCCCCCTTCTGGCTGCAATGATATCTCTGGCAGCCAGCGGCAAGAAGAAATTTATAGCAGGAGGCCGTGAATACAATCTTGTATGGTATGTTATGCTTCCTGCCCTCTTCTATTTCGGGGCACATTCAATTGTCTGGTGGCTTGGACGTGGTAATTCAGCCGGATTAATACGGGTAATGGCAGCCATTATTCCGTTACTGGCAATCGCTTCACTATATGGCGTTGACAGATTAGCCTCGTTTCTTGAAAGCAAAAGTATTTCTCCGTTACCCTTTGTTATACTTCTGGTGGCAGGTGTTGCCTGGGAGGGGTGGAGCCGTAATCATCACCCTGCAAGCCTCTCAGGTGAGCAGCTCCTTATTAAGGATGCGGTAAACTGGCTGCGCAACGAAACCCTTGCCCACAGCAGGGTTTACTATTACAACCCTTTTTATCTTGTTTTAAGCGGTGTGGATCCGGCTGACACCCATATGGCCATCGAGAAGGTTCCTGATCCTTTTAATCCGGCTGCGGGGGTGGGTGCTGGTGAATTCATTCTCTGGGATTCCCATTTTTCACCAGCGGAGGGGAGATTGCCGGAATCCAGGCTGGCAGAGAGCGGGGAATTTAACCTCCTGGCCTCTTTTGGCAGCGGTTACGGAGAGGTGGGGGATCCAAGGGTGGCTCTCTGGCAGCGTGTCATTCACACAGATACTGCTCTTAACAGTATAAAGGGAAAGTTATCACTCTCGTTTGAGGATAGTGATACAACAGTGATAGAGTTTTCTTCATTCACAGGATTGCAGTCGGAAAAATATCTGACAGGGAGTGACGGAAGTTCACTCTATCTTCTGGAGAGGGGAGATGAGTTTTCTCCTTCACTTAATCTGCCGGCAGAAATGAACGGCGACGCTGTTACCGGTGTCAGGATAAGAGGTGATGCCATAATCAGGGTAGATGAAGATTTGGAGAGTGATGAGGTTTTACTGATACTTTCTCTCGACTCTAACGGGGAACCGGTTGTTTATAATAAGCAGGATTTCTCCCTTTTCCCTGCAGAAGAAGGTTGGATCAGCTGCACAATTTCCATTGAAACGGATAGCAGGGCCAGGAAAGATGACACTATCTCCCTGTATATTTGGAACAAGGGGAAGCGAAGGGTATATATCAAATCTTTCAGGGCGTTTGTTTACTCGTGTAGATCAGGGGAATAATAACCGGTGAAAGTTAGTTTTACTCTTCTCAGCAGGGCAATTTATTATCTCTATGGCCTGAGATCAAAACCCCTGACTTTCATTTAGAAGGGTGGATGTAACCTATTCTGTAAGGTCTGAGATCAAAAACCCTGACGTTTTTATAGTGTGCAAAAGGGTATGCTGTGTAGTGCGTTACCTGCCCGTTATTTAGTATGGCTGTGTCATTTACCACAAGGTATTCAGCTCCTTTCACTATTGCTCTGGAAAAGTCATTCTCCATATTGAAATTGTTGCCGTAATCTGTAAATCCGCGGCGACCAATAAAGTAGAGGCTGCTGTTGATTGAGGGATCAGGGATTGAAATAACAATGGCGTCTACAGGTATTCCAAGACTGTTCATCTCTCTTCCGGCGAAATATAGCGACTCGAGATTATTTGTAAACCAGTTATTCATCCATCCGCTTCTTCGCTCCTCCATCATCTTTCTGCCGTTAATGGCTGACAAAATCATAATTGCTGCCAGCAGGGTGTTGATTATTGTTTTAGGGAACGGTCCTGAATTCTTCCACATTCTGAATATCACTATCCATGTCAGGAGTAGAGGAAGGTAGAGTTCTGCATAGTAATAGTCGTGATGTTGCAGTCCCTGAAACCAGAGCAGCAGGTATGCAATGGTGCCTGCCGGTATTACCAGCAGCAGGAACCGGAATATCAATGGCAACTTTTTGATTAGAATTAAAGTTGTTAACCATAATGTAAGGGAAATCAATAGTAGCCATTCGGCCATCACCTGATTTTTCCAGATTGTCCGGGCAGCTGACAGCCTCTCTTTTATTTCACCTGCAGATAGCTCCCAAACCGGCCACACACTGTTAAAAGTATAGCTGCCGCCATGAACAGAGTTGTAGCTGTAAGCCCAGAGATACCAGGCAGTAACTGTTAACAATCCGGCAACAAACGGAATAACCTCTTTCCATGGTTGTCTGAATAATCTTTGATTATTAGGGGCAAACAGTCTCTCTGTTAAGATATAGAGAATAACTGCCAGCAGTGAGATTCCTGCACTGATCTTCAGAAGCATTCCGGTGGTCATAAAAAGTGCAGAAATCCAGCGAAAATAGTTCCCCCTTCCTTTAATATAGAGAAGCAGCATGTACCATCCGGTAAGAGCAAGGATAATCGCGGGAATATTGGGAAGGAAGCTCACAGAGTAGCTCGCAAATACAGGAAAGGTCAGAGGCAGAAGTCCCGTGAAGAGAGACCACGTTACATTGCCGGTAATAATACAGGTTAATCTGAATAGGGCGTATAGCCCGGCCAGCGTTAAGAGCAGCATCGTAATCCTGTAAACGGTCTCGCTTTGGCCGGTAATCTTCCAGAGTTGGGCTACAGTGTAGTAGAGCAGCGGAAACTCTCCGGCACTCTTTCCTGAAGTGTAATCATCTGAAAGGAGATTCAAAATCTGTGGTTCGGCGAAGGTGGCGTTTCCATTGAAGTAGTTCAGTGTGATTGCGAGACAGTCAGATTGCCTCCATATATGCACACCCTGAGGAGGTTCTGTTATTAATGCGGTGATCCCTGTCAGATGGCCTACTATAAAGAAGAGGATGGCAAAGATTATAAATCCCTGCCATCCCTTTCCACTTAAAAATTTTATCGCTGTCAACTTCACAACCGGATATTCTGTTACGATTGTATCCGGTAAAGGTAGTTAATCATTCCTTATTGAGAGCGATATAACATAAACTGTTACTTCAATAAGAGGCATCTCTTTCTTCTCTTCTCCCTTAATGGCTTCATAGCGGGTCTGTGATGATTCTACTATTTTGATTCATCCATCCGCATATTTGCAACCTCATCTTTTTTCCAGAACGCATTTACAGCCTTGGTGAGAGCTATTAACAGACAGTTCAGGAGGTGTTTTCGCTTTGGGTGAGAGCTATTAACAGACAGTTCAGGAGGTGTTTTCGCTATGGATAACGGGTGCTTAACCTTAATGGATAGGTCTCTCTTTCCCATTTAATCGTGCTCCTTCATAATCAGGTTCTCTGATAAGTGACTCAAACCTTTCTGATGGTTTTAGCCTGCCAAAGGAGTCGCACCATGCTTCCCTGGTCATGCTGTCCCAGTGAATAGCGCCGTAATAGTACTGGAAGGTCTGGAATATTCCGTGAAGGGACAAAAGAAGGAGCAATGAAAGGAGAGTAGTCTTTACCCATCTCTTTTTTTCGAGAGCCTTGGATATAAGTGCCGCCAGCGGTATGGCGTAAATAGCAAAGCTCTCCACAAATGGTCTCTGTCCCAGTGATCCTCCGTACCACCAGCACCACCATGAAAATATAATATAAACATTCAGCAGGGTGAAGATAATCAGGGCAAGAGCGGGATCTGAGAATCTGCGCCTGAGAAGAACAATTCCGCTCCACATAAATATCACCAGCGGTGTATAGATAAAGAGGCCCTTTCTGAAGCTGAAAAGTCCTTTCAGTATCTGCGGTTTTAGAAAGAAAAAGCCTTCATCCTGATAGGAGTAATAGAACCATTCCCCTGTTACCTCTTTCCAGTACAGGAGCTGGGGTATCCATGGCAGAATAAAGAAAAGAATCATTATCCCTGCAAGTGAGGGTTGGCTGAGAAACCACAGGAATCGTTTTTTTATCTCTTTCAGATTACCTGTTTTCCAGAATATAAATATTATCAGTATTATGATATTTGCAGGTCTTATCAGCGTAATAAGTCCGGCCGTAAATCCTGCCGCGGCTATTAATCTGTTGCCTTTTCGTGTATTGCCATCATCGGCAGCACCATAAAAATTTATGGTTAAGAGAAGGAACATTGCAAAAAGAAAGAATGAGTAGATGTGTGAGTATGTGGATTCCAGCACACCGTAGTGGTAGAGATTGGTTCCTGCTGTTATGGCAATAAGTGTAATAGCGATAACCCTGTCATTGAACCATGTCCGGAGCACCCTCCTGACAGTAAACAGTCCAAGAATAAGGAAGAGAATACCGTTAAGCTGAAGAGAGAATCTGTATGGTGCTGAAAAACCGTCTGCCTCAAAGCCTGACAGAGTAGCTGCAATATGGCCTGCCACAAATCCCGGTATATAGAAATATGCAACGCCCATTGTTGTCTTGATCACCCTTTCTCCCTCTGCTGTGGTTTGAGGCCAGAATTGTGATGAGAAGTCCCTATCAGGATTATCAAGAAACTCCATATATATATCATTATGGATAAAAGATGCCGGCAGGTAGGCATAATAGGAGATGACATCCCATGCAATTACCCGGTTTTCCTGATCCCAGAATCGCACTGTAGAGAAATTTATCAATGCAGCGGCCGCAATTATTACTATTGCGGCTTTTGAGTAGTGATTACTATTTCTTTTGATTTTCAGGGCACCATTCATGCTGGATCACTACATCTTATTGGTATTATTGAGATCCGAGATGGTAAAACCCATCTTGAGGAGGTTTTCGGGAGCAAGAAGTCTCTTTGCTTCATCAACTGGCATGAGGCCGGTCTTCTCAATTGCATGGTAGATATCACATCTTGTCTCCTTCATATATGCTGCTATTTTGGATGCATTGTTATAGCCTATAACCGGGATCAGAGCTGTTGTTGTAGTGTAGCTTCCCAGCATTGCGGAATATGATGCATCCCTGTTGATTACCATGCCATCGGTAAGGTTTTTGCGAAACGATTCACCGGCTGCTATCAGCAGCTCAAGGGTGTTAAGCAGGGCGTCACCTATTACCGGCAGATATGCGTTCAGGTCAAGGCAACCCTGTCCGGCCATGGAGGAGATCAGCATATCGTTTGCATATACCCGGTTAGCTACTGAAATAACAAATTCCGGTATTACCGGATTCACCTTTCCGGGCATTACTGAACTCCCTGCCTGTCTGGCCGGAATGGTCATATAACCCTTACCTGAGATGTCTGATGCCATAAGCCTGATATCGGATGCTATCTTTTCAAGATTGACAGCATGTGCCTTCAGAGTGGCATGAACCTCTGTCCAGATGTCCATGTTTGCCGTGGCATCGGCCAGATTTTCCGCCCTTGTTAAGGGTAGGGTTGTAATCTCCCTGAGCGTGGGTACCACCTCCATCATAAAATAGCGGGGTATGGCCAGACCGGTTCCCGTTGCACCTCCCCCGAGGTTTACAACCTTGATCCTTTCGAGGCATTTTGATACCCTCCACCAGTCGCGCGACAATGCTTCATTATATGTGCTGAGGAGCACCCCGAATGAAGAGGGAACTGCCTCCTGCATCTGTGTATAGGCAGGTCTTAACAGGTCACGTGTCTGCTTCTCATGAGCCTCTATACTCTGCCTGAGTGCATTAATAGTTTTTTCAAGCCTGTAAAGCAGGCGCATTGCTGCCACGGTTAGCGCCGTGGGTATGGTATCGTTTGTTGACTGATAGATATTTGCATTATCGATGGGATCGATATGGCCGTATGAACCGGGAGATTCACCCAGGAGAATAAGCGCCCTGTTGGTGATTATTTCGTTAACATTCATATTGATGCTGGTGCCCGCTCCTCCCTGAACTGCCGGAACAATAAAATGGCTGAACCATTTTCCGTCTGATACCTCCATGGCAGCCTTTTCAAGGGCATCGAGTATCTTCATATCCATAAAGGGAACCCTGTGATTATTACCGTACCCCGACACCGTTGCATTGTAAAACTTACGATAGGTACGATAGCAGGCTACCTTGGTTATGCCAACGGCCCTGTACCATTCCTGGTTAAAAGGGATATTACAGGGAAAATTTTCACTTGCTCTCAGCGAGTGGATGCCGTAAAGTGCATCCGCCTTAATATCCCTTTCACCAAGTATATCTCTCTCTTTCCGCATGATTGTTGCAGGTATTGATAATATACAAACTTAAGTTTTTTTGCAGATATGGCAATTGCTTAACTTAAATCGAAAAGGGGTAGAAAAAGACAGTGGTAATAATTCGGCCGGTCATCAATAGCGGCCTGTATATGAAAAGCGTGGATTAACAACATTATTGTATATTGATCCAAAGGAGTAGGTAAAACCTATTTCTATGGATATGTCGTATCCAGATTTAAGAGCTCTCTGCTGGGTAAGGATATCCTGGGTGGTTGGGTCCTCCATTCGCAGGTTTATCTGGTCATGTATAAGTGATGCCCTTGGTTCAAAGCTTACTGACAGGCCCTTGTATATCCGGTAGTTAAGATCGCCCCTTATAGTAATCCTGTTCAGACTTATATCATGCAGAAAGTGAGAAGTTGTTATTGAGAGATCACCTGACCCCCAGGGCTGGTTAAAACCGATAGATGCGCTGAGCGACTGGCTGAAGCGGGTCTCCTGTAACATTAGATAGGAAGTAGTGTCAGTGTAGTCATTGTAGATGGCATTTATACCATACTGTATTCTGAGTTGCTTTTCGCTTGCCATATCATATGGAAAGAAGTTATACTCCAATGCCGGCCCCACGGTCACTAACAGGTCGTAATTATTATAGGTGTCACTTACTGTACCGGTTTTTACCCCTGCAGCCCAGTGGTCTCCTATGCTTTTAACAAGCAGGGTTCTGAAGTTCCAGTTTCTTCTGAAATAGGGATCTATCTCATCTGATGCGTAGATTGTCTGGTTGAAGCTGTATCCGGCATCAAATTCCAGCTTCCATTTCTCGGTAATCCTGTCGGCTCCGAAGCTGGCACTTATATTGGACCGATTATAATTCTCATCGCGGTTAAACCTGCCATAACTCCTTAGCCTGAATATCCAGCTATCCCATGGGTCATCCTCAACTACAGAGCTGAGAGTTCTGCCCGGAAGCTCCATGTCTTCATACGATATTCTGATATTTTTTCCGATAGGTGTTCTGGCTACATATTGCATCAGACCCATGGCAATAGTACCTGATCTTCCCTGCCTTGTTTCGTTCCTGGTTTCATCTACCGAAGAGAAAAAGATCAGTTCATCATCAATTCCTGCAAACCGTCCCTGTCCAATAAAGCTAAAACTGTACTCGCCGCCGCCGCCGCCGGTAACCTGCCTGCGTACCAGTATATGGACATCAGCTTCATCCTTATTATTAACATAGTTGACAAAGGGGATCACCCTTTTGATATAATCCCTGTCACACCACCTGCAATCCAGAAAGATTTTTAGTGCGCTCTCCCTCAGCTGCTGTGGTGTTTCAGCTGGAATTGGGGAAGAGATAGTCAGGGTGGATCCGCTGATAGTGGCACTTTCCTGAGATAATGCAGCTACTGCGCTAATGATAAACAGAATGTAAGATACAAGGATATGTCTCATGCTTTTTAATAAAAAATTTCAGGGCTACAAAGATAGTGAAATGATGGCCGAAAGCTGAGAGCAGGCTGTTAAAAATTGTTAACAATAATTTTATGAAACTATTGTGGATCAGCTGTTTTAATTATTACCGGAGACCGGAAGAGCAAACTGTTTTATCTCCCTGCCGGTAATCTTTTCAGGTGACAGAATTATCAGTCTCTCTATCACATTTCTGAATTCCCTGATATTGCCTGTCCACTTAATCTTTTGCAACTCTTCTATTGCACTCTTTTCTATGATTCTAGGGCTCATACCATATTCAGAACAGATGATCTGGTTAAAATGTTCGGCAAGAAGAGGTATATCATCGAGGCGCTCATTAAGTGACGGCACCTGTATAAGTATCACGGAAAGCCTGTGATAGAGGTCTTCGCGGAATCTTTTTTGATCTATTTCTTCCGCAATATTCTTATTTGTGGCAGCAATCACCCTTACATCCACATTAATATCCCTGTCGGATCCCACCCTGGATATCTTGTTCTCCTGTAGTGCTCTTAAGACTTTTGCCTGGGCTGAAAGACTCATATCTCCTATTTCATCCAGGAATATTGTACCACCGTTTGCCTGCTCAAACTTTCCTATCCTTTGCTTTACTGCTGATGTAAATGATCCTTTCTCGTGTCCGAAAAGTTCACTTTCAATCAGTTCGGAAGGGATGGCTGCACAGTTAACCTCCACAAAAGGTCCTTTTGACCTCTGGCTTTTCTCATGTATCTGGTGCGCAACCAGTTCTTTTCCGCTACCATTGGGTCCGGTAATAAGAACCCTTGCTTCTGTAGGCGCAACGGTATCTATCATTGAGAGCATCCTCATAACCGGTTCTGTTTTTCCCACAATTTCAAAACGCTTGCTGACCTGTTTTTTCAAAACCTTTGTCTGGGTAACAAGCTTTGATTTATCAAGGGCATTTCGCATTGTAATCAGGAGCCGGTTAAGGTCCAGGGGCTTTTCAAGAAAATCAAAGGCTCCCTTCTTTATGGCTTCAACAGCTGTATCAATATTCCCGTGGCCTGAGATCATAATAACCGGAATATCAGGTGATACTGAATGAAGTTTTTCAAGTACTTCAATTCCGTCCATGCCCGCCATTTTAATGTCGCAGAGGACTATTTCATATGAGCTGTTTCCAAACATTTCCAGTCCGGTAGCGCCATCACCTGCAATGTCAACCTGGTGCTTTTCATATTCAAGAACTTCTTTCAGGGTGTTCCTTATGGCCTTTTCATCGTCTATTACCAGAATTTTTGACATCAGTCCTCTTCCTTTTTGTATTTCTTTATCCCGGCGACCGGGGAAAATCTATTCTTCAAATGTCAGGTTGGGTTCTTCCCTTTAAGGGATCAGTACCTTATCCATTTCCACATTTCCTTGTAGGTTACCTTTTTTCCATACATAAGAATACCTACCCTGTATATCTTACCTGCAATGTAAACGAAGCCAACAAAGGTTGCTGCAAGAATAGCAATAGAGAGTGCCACCTCCCATACGGGCACATCAAACGGGATTCTGGCCATCATCACAATTGGTGATGTGAAAGGTATCATTGAGAACCAGAAGGAGAGTGAGCTTTCAGGGTTCTCCATGGTTCCCATTGCAACGAACAGGCCCAGGATAATGGGCAGCATAATCGGAAACATAAACTGCTGGGTATCACTTTCAGAATCTACTGCTGATCCAACAGCAGCAAATATTGATGCATAAAGCAGATATCCGAAGACGAAATAGAAGAGGAATGAGATTAATATTAATCCCCAGGGCACATTCATAAAACTGGTAAAGAGTTTCATAAACTCCTGCTGCTCTTCCGGTATTGAAGCCATTATTTCAGCAGCCTGATCGTTTGCCGTTCCCTGCTGCATGACGCTCTGGGTCATTGCCTGTGCAATCTCCGTACTGTTTTCAGGCATAATCATCGATTTGCCCACCATTACGATAGCTACTGTAAGCAGTATCCATACAAAAAACTGTGTAAGACCGACCAGGGCAATCCCGATAATCTTACCCATCATTAGTTCGAAGGGTTTGACAGAGGATATGATAACTTCTACAATCCTGTTGTTTTTTTCCTCGAAGACACCTCTCATCACCTGTACCCCGAATAGCAGAACAATCATATACATAATAAGGGCACCTCCGTAAGCAAGGCCCATTGCAATTCCTGTGTTAGTCTCCTTTGCTTCTCCCTTATCATCAATTCTGATTGTCTGGACCCTGACATCCGTAGCTATGGATTTCATTATCTGGTCAAGGTTTTCAATATTGTACCCGGCCAGTTTTTCATCCTCTATCTTTTTTTCAAGAGATCTTTCAATATACTGCAGCAACTCCATTGGTGGCTGCTTGGTAGAAATAAGCTGTACCGCCTCAGGGACATTCACCACAACGGGTGAGATATAGAGAACGCCGTAATATCCAGCCTCTGCATAGGTTGATTTCATAGTGTTGATATCAACATCGCCCAGATATTCAAAGGTGACGTCTGCTCTGTCTTTAAGAACATCCTTAAACAGATCGGTTCCATCCTCAACAACCGCAATTTTCTTAAAGTCCTTATCGTCATTCGACATTATCAGTACAGGCACAAATACCATTGCTGCAAAAAGCACGGGAGCCAGGAGGGTCATTATAATAAAGGATTTTTTGCGAACCCTTGTAATATACTCCCTGTTGATTATGGTTGATATTTTAGACATGACTCAGAGGTTATTTAGATTTTTGTTCCTTGTTTGCTTCAACCACCCTGATAAATATTTCATTCATTGAGGGTAGTGCCGGGTTAAACGAAACCATTTCACCTTTACTGATTACCTCTTTAATAATATCATTTACCTGCATATTCTCCTTTGCATTAAACCGGATATCAGTATAACCGTTTTCCCTGCGTGTTTCGAGAAGGTTAAAGAGCGCATTTTCTTTCATTTCAGGATCCCCTGAGTATCTCACAATATATTCGTTGCCGGCCCACTGGTTACGGATTGTTTCAATGTTTCCTTCGAGGATTGACCTGGCACGGTCAATAAGGGTTATATGGTCACACAGTTCCTCTACCGATTCCATATTGTGTGTTGAGAAGATAATTGTTGCTCCCTTGTCGCGCAAACTGAGTATCTCCTCCTTAAGGGTTCTGGCATTTATGGGGTCAAATCCGCTGAAGGGTTCATCGAAGATCAGCAGTTCAGGTTCATGAAGAACGGTTGTAACAAACTGGATTTTCTGCTGCATCCCCTTTGAAAGCTCCTCCACCTTCTTGTCCCACCACTCAATAATTTCAAGTTTTTTAAACCAGTACCTGAGGCGTCTTATGGCTTCGTGTCTCGACAATCCCTTTAGACGGGCCAGATAGATTGCCTGTTCTCCTACTTTCATCTTTTTGTAAAGACCTCTCTCTTCCGGCAGATATCCTATTTTAGTAAGGGAGTGGGGACCAAGTTTTGCACCATCGAGAAGCACTCTTCCGCTGTCCGGTGCCGTTATCTGGTTTATAATCCTCAGGAGTGTTGTTTTACCGGCACCGTTAGGCCCCAGCAGGCCGTATATGCTTTTATTGGGAACAGACATATTCAGTCTGTCCAGGGCGAGGTGGTTGCTGTATTGTTTAACTACCTCTTCGGCAACAAGTAGAGACATGGATGTTATTTTACAGGTTAGTTTTTATTTCAGGGGTATAAATATATAAATTAATTATTCGAAATATGAACGCATCCGTTCAAAAAATCCCTTATCATCCTTGCCCGGTTTTGGAACAAAAGAGTCACTCTGCCTCATCTTTTCAATGGTTTTTTGCTCATCGGATGTTATATCCTTTGGTATCCATACATTAACATTCACAAGCAGATCACCCTTCCCGTACCCGTTAACATCGGGAACTCCCTTTCCTCTCAGTCTTAATATCTTGCCTCCCTGTGTGCCTGGCTCAATCTTTATTTTCACCTTGCTGTCAATGGTCGGAATTTCAACCTGATCACCCAGGATAGCCTGAGGGACAGAGATAAAAAGGTTGAATATCAGGTCGTTCCCTTCCCGTATGAGTTCGGGATGCTCCTCTTCATCAATCATAACAATAAGATCGCCCGGCATGCCTCCTCTTCTGGCAGCATTTCCTTTGCCGCTCAGGGTCATCTGCATTCCTTTACCAACACCGGCAGGTATGCTTATTGCAATTACCTCCTCTTCCTTTACAATTCCTTCTCCATAGCAGCTGTTGCACTTTTTGGTGATCGTTTTTCCTTCACCCCCGCAGGCCGGGCAGGTCTGGGTGCTTTGCATCTGTCCCAGTATGGTATTTGTAACCCTGGTAACATGACCGCTACCACGGCAGGTTGAACAGTTTTCATAACTATTGCTGTCAGCAGCTCCTGAGCCTCCGCAGGTTTTGCATGAAACATACTTGTTTACCTTTATCTTTTTCTCCACCCCTTTGGCCACATCCTGCAGGTTTACCTTCACCCTGACCCTGAGGTTTGAACCCCTGTTTACCTGCGGCCTTGATCTTCCTCCGAAACCGCTGCTAAACCCGCCGAATCCGCCGAAAGCATCACCGAAGATATCACCAAAGGAGGAGAAGATATCTTCCATTGTCATATGCTGTCCGCTGAAGCCTCCGCCGTTACCCATTCCGGCATGACCGAACCTGTCGTACCGGGCTCTCTTCTCATCATTGCTAAGAACTTCGTATGCCTCAGCCGCTTCCTTGAACTTCTCCTCTGCCTCAGCATCACCGGGGTTCTTATCAGGATGGTATTTAAGAGCCTGTTTGCGATACGATTTTTTTATCTCCTCCTTGCTGGCTCCCTTATCTACTTCCAGTATCTCGTAATAATCTCTTTTTGACATCTGTTGCTCCTCTGTTATTAAAATTAGTGGGCTTCAAGCCTGTTTTTGATGCCCACGGGTATTAGCGGTTTCCCTACTCCCCGATTACCACTTTAGAAAATCTTATTACCTTGTCATGCAGGTAATAGCCCTTTTGAATGGTGTCAACCACTTTTCCCTTCATCTTTTTTTCAGGGGCTGGAATACTGGTTACTGCTTCATGCAGGTCTGTATCAAACTCACGGTTATCTGACTCAATCTCTTTAATGCCGTTCTGTTTAAGAAAATCACGTAATTTATTGTATATTAAGTCTATGCCTTCCTTCATTGCTTTAACGTCAGGTGCATTCTCCATTATCTTCACAGCCCTGTCAAAATCATCCATAACAGGCAGAATATTCACCAGGATAGATTCACCGGCTGTTTTGGTCATCTCAATCCTCTCTTTCAGTGTCCTTTTTCTGTAGTTGTCGAACTCAGCTGATAACCTCAGATACTTATCCTGCATCTCTGCCAATTTTTCTTCCGCTGTGGGGGCCTGCTCCTCAATATTGTCACTATTTTCCTCTTTTGCGGCAGTACCGGTTTGTTCTTTATCTTCAGCAACTGGTTCACCACCTCTGTTGCCCCCCGGATTGTTCTCATTTTCGGGTACCGGCTGATCTTCTTTATTGATCTTGCTTTCAGTGGCTTCAGTAGCCTTGCTATTTGTTTTATCCCTCTTTTCGGTCTCTTTTTTATTTGTCATCTCTCAACACATTTACAGATTGATATACCCGGATACAACAAATATATTGCCATATCGCCCGGATGGACAAATTGTCAGCATAATTGACTGAAGAAAACTAATACCGGAATTCAAGGCCTTTTTTGGGAATAGTGATGTTTTGAAAACCCTTACCGGAGAGGTATTCACTGTATTTCTGTGCCGGCTCTTCTTCACCGTGGACAAGAAAGGTGTTGCTGATTAGTGCGGGATCCTGACATAGCAGAAAATCAGCCATCTCCCTGTAATCACCATGACCTGAAAAGGAATCTATCCGTTTTATTTCAGCCCTTACCTCGTAAAGGTTGCCATGTATGGATACCTCCTTCTCTCCGTTCAGGAGTCTGGCCCCGAGGGTGCGTGGAGCGCAGTATCCCACCGCAAGAATCGTATTGGCAGGATTGGATATATTGTTTGCCAGGTGATGCTTGATCCTGCCTGCTTCCATCATACCTGACGCTGAAATAATAATAACCGGCTTTTTGATATCATTAAGCCTTTTGGAGTCCTGGGCATGCCTGATATAGTGAAGTGAATTGAATCCGAACGGATCAGGATCACTCTCCATCACCTCCCTGATCTGACTATTAAAGCATTCGGGGTGCAGCCTGAATATTTCCGTGGCATTTATGGACAGCGGCGAATCAACATATATCTCAATTCTGGGCAGGAGATTATTATTGTAGAAATTGTTCAGGGTATAAACCAATTCCTGTGTGCGGCCGACACTGAATGAGGGAATAATTAGCTTTCCACCCTTTTCCACGCATGTGTTATGTATTATTGATAGCAGTTCCTTGCCTGAATTGATAGTATCCTGATGCAGTCGGTTGCCATATGTTGATTCTGTTATAAGAATATCACACTGAGGAAAGGGGTCCGGAGGTTTAAGAATTCTGTTTACGGGTCTTCCTATATCTCCTGTGTAGGCAATACGGATTGTGTCATTTCCCTCCCTGATCTCCAGAGAAGCAGTACCGGATCCCAGCATATGCCCGGTATGGGTAAATCTGACAGTTATATTTTCATCAATCCTGAACTTCCTGTTAAATGGAACACCAATAAAGAGTTCCATTACCATAGCAGCCTCAGCTCTGGTATATATAGGCTCAACGGGCTCCTCACCCTTTCGGGCTCTCTTTTTGTTGAATGTATAGGTATCATGCTCCTGTATAGCTCCTGAATCAGCCAGCATGATAGCACAAAGATCCCTGGTAGCATTTGTGGTTACCACGGAACCCCTGAATCCAAGCTTGTATATATAGGGGATAAGTCCGGAATGGTCAATATGGGCATGTGACAGTATAAGGTGATCAATCCCGGAGGGATCAAAGCCAAGATCCCTGTTAAGAGCATCTGTCTCCAGCCCCTTGCCCTGATACATTCCACAATCCAGCAGGATCCTTTTCCCGCTGTCGGTCACTATCAGGTGCTTGCTGCCTGTTACTTCGCGGACAGCCCCCAGAAATTTAAGCTTCATGCGATTGAAATTTGCCGGTGATTACTCTGTCAAACCCTGTCAACTTATCAAAGATAGTATTTCCGGTCAATCATGACAACATGTAAGAGATAAGAGCGGGAGCGAGGAAAGTTTTTCCCCGGTGGATGATGCTGCTGTTTACCGGGTAGTGCCGGCTAACTTCTGATTCTCTTTTTTTTCTGACTTTTCCTGTTTCCGTTTGCAAGGTACATCCAGAGGCCGGTAATGGTAAAAGTAATAAGGGCAATGCCCATCAGTGATGTGTAAATCAATTTAAACTCATCGTTAGGGGTGCCGACCAGATTGTCAATGATTGAGCCGTCATGAATATCCTCAAAGAGGTCAGATCGTCTTTTCCCTGTATGGAGTATGGTGCCTGTAGCACCGTCAACCTGTACCTCCCAGTGATGCCTTAGGAAAACAACTTTTGCCACACCTTTCTCTTTCCTTACATCGATACGGTCCAGTTCAACCAGTAAATCGGGTGATACGGAGTCTGCAATTGCCCGGGAGGCAATAGTGTAGATAGAGTCAAGTGAAAGCCATTGTGAAAGATCGGAAGAGGTTCCTTCATATGTGTGGGGCATAATAATTTCGGCGCTGTTTTTTTTCCAGCCAAGTATAATTCCTGAAATACCAATTATGAGAAGGAAAAGAAAAAGTACAAGGGTGGAAAAGCGGTGAATCTTTCGAACCGACTGAATAGTTTTCCTGTTATTACCTTTCAGGCTATGCCTCTTTTTTGCTTCCATCCCTCTGCCTTCTGATATAGATTCCGGTTAATGTATACCGGTTTAATAAATTATTTTTTCTGTTTCGTTTTCAGATCAGTTCTGACTACTGTTTCCCTGGTTCTATGCAAAATTTCATCGGAGAAATCAGTTTGGTGAAATTTCCGGTGGTCTGATCTTAAGGATTCACCCGGAGTCACTGCTTTGAAAGCAGCTGGTTACAAAGGTAATAACCCTGTGGCTAATTAGAACTGTTATTAAGCATATGTCATGATTGTATATCCACTGCCTCAGTTTGTTTATTTTTAATCCACCTTCGCGTTTTGCTTCGGCGGACGAGAGAGTATGGTTAAGTTCCCCGGGGCTTGCCCCGGAAAGAAGGGTCCAGGGCTTGCCCTGGGGTATAATACCATTTATTCTGACCTGTTTGTTAACCCCTGATCAGTTATCTGAATCTTCAACACCATGAGTGACGGGTTTCAGTTGTTAAAGTTATCTAAAAAGCGATTACCGGGGAATAAGGCAGATATATGCATATATCTATATATCTTTGCAAAAAATTTTTGATATGGAACTGGAAATATTTTTTGAAGGCGGAAAAAAAGTAAGTGCAAAAACAGGTGACATGGTGATACGTACTGACCAGGCGGTGCGGTCAGGAGGAGAGGGTTCAGCGCCGGAGCCGTTTACACTGTTCCTGGCGTCAATAGGCACCTGTGCAGGTGTGTATGTGAAGGGATTTTGCGACAGCAGGGGAATAGACTCTTCGGAGATTCGGATAATTCAAAGGCATACATATAACAGGGAGACCCGGTTGATTGAGAAGATTGAGCTAGAAGCCCGACTGCCGGAGGGTTTTCCCGAAAAATACAGGCAGGCGGTAATAAATGCCATGGATCTGTGTGCTGTAAAGCGTCATTTAAAGGATGCTCCTGAAATTGCAACAACTACCCTGATATATAAGTCTCCGGAATAGGAGAGGCTTTCCGGGAATAACTAATAATATTCAGAAATAAGGTTCAGAGTAAAACCCGGGTCTGTCAATGGATTGGAAATTCAGGTCCGAAGAATAAGAGATACCCGTCTCAGCTGGCGGGTCATAAACTCCTGTCAGCAGAATAGCAGAAAGTCATGTCAGCAGAATAGCAGAAAGTCCTGCCAGCAGGTGGGGCAGGTTTTCATCTCATATAGTGAGTCAGGTGCTCTGGTTAGCTGAGAATCTGTTAAACAGCAGCCACCACCTCCACTTCAATCAGGAAACCGTGATGCAGGTTCGTTACAGGCACCACAGCCCTGGCAGGCTTATGCTTTTTAAAGAAGCCGGCGTACACCTCGTTAACCCTTCCCCAGTGATTGATATCTGTAATATATATGGTTGTCTTAACAACCTTTGAAATATCACTGCCGGCATCTTTAAGAATAGTACCAATATTTTCAAGAACCTGCAGGGTCTGTTCTTCAATGCTTCCTGTCACCTTTTCTCCTGTAAAAGGGTTTACCGGCAACTGACCCGAGATATAAATCGTATTGTTATATATTGCCGCCTGTGAATAGTGACCCCCGGGTTCAGGGGCATTGACACTGTGAAAGAGTTTGATATTGTTCTGCTTCATTATTTTACCCGTTCAATTCTGGCTCCCAGAGCATTAAGCCTTTGTTCTATTTGCTGGTATCCCCTGTCAATCTGGTCGATATTGTTAATTATACTTGTGCCTTCTGCTGACATGGCAGCTATCAGCAGTGCCACACCGGCCCTTATATCAGGGGATGACATATTTGTTGCCCTCAGTTTAATCTTTCTGTCCAGACCAATAACCGTTGCCCGGTGAGGATCACACAGTATTATCTGTGCACCCATATCAATCAGTTTATCCACGAAGAATAGCCGGCTCTCAAACATTTTCTGGTGAATAAGTACAGATCCACGCGCCTGCGTTGCCGTTACAAGAAATACACTTAGAAGATCAGGAGTAAGCCCCGGCCAAATTGCATCGGCAATGGTCATTATTGAACCGTCAATATAGCTCTCGATCTGGTAGCTATCCTGAGAAGGGATATGGATATCATCACCTCTGCGTTCAACTTTTATTCCCAACCTCCTGAAAGAGTCAGGTATTATACCCAGGTTATCCCATGAGACATTTTTAATAGTCAGTTCTGAACCGGTCATCGCTGCCATCCCTATAAATGATCCTGTTTCGATCATATCGGGAAGTATTCTGTGATCACACCCTGTCAGTTCTTCAACACCATCAATATGTAGCAGGTTTGAGGCTATCCCCTCAATTCGTGCTCCCATTCTGACCAGCATACGGCAGAGCTGCTGTATATAGGGTTCACAGGCTGCGTTATAGATTGTGGTTCTGCCCTCAGCAAGAACAGCGGCCATTATAATATTTGCCGTTCCTGTCACCGATGCCTCATCAAGATGTATATAGGCCCCCTTCAGTCTGTCTGCAGCAACCGAATAGACTGATGTAGAGATGTCAAAGGTGAATATGGCTCCCAGTTTCTCAAATCCTGAAAAGTGGGTATCCATTCTTCTGCGTCCGATCTTATCACCCCCCGGTTTGGGCATTCCGGCTTTCCCGAAGCGTGCCAGCAGGGGGCCAACAACCATTACGGAGCCCCGGAGCGCAGCACTCTGAGTCAAAAATTCCCTGCTGTGTACATATTCAGTATCCACAACAGAGGCATTAAAGGTATATACCCCTGAATCACCAGGGGTTACCTTTACGCCAAGGCTCTTAAGAAGTTCTATCAGCTTGTTTACATCAAGGATGTCCGGTACATTCCGGACAGTTACATCATCGGCAGTCAGAAGAGTGGCACACAGAATCTGAAGAGTTTCGTTTTTCGCACCCTGTGGTTCAATCTCACCGTGCAGTCTGTGCCCTCCCTCGATAATGAAGGTACTCATAGTTTTCAGTGTTTACCCTGATACTTTCTTTTATTGAGCGGCTTATTCTGTCTGGGTTGTGGTTTTTTCTTCTTTGGTCCAAGCAGCTCTTTTACCTCTAACAGTTTAATGTTGGCAGGAACGGTGATCTTATTACCTGATATTTCAACCAGATCTTTCAGTATAACCTCATCTGTAATATTTCCCCTGTTCCAGGAGGCTGACGCCTTTTTCATCTGGTTGGCAATAAGGGTAACAAGGTAATCACGTTCCTCTCCCTCCTCCATTTTTGCTGCCTCTTCAATCATCATTGTGACTACGCGACCGTAGTGCAGATATTTAACCTCTCCCGACTGGTACTCAACCCTTGAAGGTTTCTCTGTAAGAATCTCCCTTTTGGGTTGTGGATAGGGAGGATCAATATCAAGATTAAAATCTGCAATAATTGTAAGATGATCCCATAGCTTATGCTTGACATCACCAGAGTCACGAAGGTTCGGATTCAGATTACCCATAATCTGGATAATTGTCCGGGCTGCCTTGTTTCTCTCATCCCGGTCCTTGATAGTTTTGATATGTTCAACCATCTTCTGGACATTGCGGCCATATTCAGGCAGCGCCATCCTGTTGCGCTGTGTATTGTAATCGTGAATCATCTTTTCTTATCTATATCTGATTATTACTTTATTTTACCATTCTCTCTGTCTGCAAAACTAATAATTTACAGGCAATTATTAAGATAACTTATGCTATTTAATATGTAAGCCACATTGTTGTAGCATTACGGATGCTGATAATTAATCATACTTCCCGGACTGGGAAGGCCCCCTTCTTCTGGGTAAAGTGCTTCATGGAAACGATAGCCTGTAAGATTTTTATCCTTCTTTGAGGTTGCCATACCTGCTTCTGACATATTTGGAATTTCTGAATCTGATACCATTCCATCTCTCATCAATGATTATATTGGTAACACCCTTTAACCCCATCTTCTTAAGTGGCTCCCAGCCATTATCTCTGGTTATAATATTTCTGTCCCTTGCAGTCTCTTCTCCTGGCCTTGGATAGGCAAACCACAAAATCCCGTCGTCATAAAGATTATGGACTGCCCTGTGAGCCAGGTCATCAATATCATCGGGGCGGGTAACGAATATCAGAAAAAAATTGTACAGAAACCTCGGGTCTATCGAATAGTCGATAACCAACCCCTCCCGTAAATCTGTTAACGCGGTAACTACTTTATTATCTGCATTGAGGATGCAGATACGGGAATTATCTCTCAGATTAAGTTTTGTTGCAAGCTTTTCCATATTGAATGACCCTTTGGAGGCTTCAGCAAAAGTAATCATTCTTTTTTTATCCCATTTACTCTTAATTTAACGGGAAAGGGTGTAACTTTGTACTACAAAGATGGGGTGCCTTAACTGTACGGGCTGAGATCATACCCTTACTACCTGATCCGGGTAATGCCGGCGTAGGAAATCAGAAGAGTATCCTCATTTTTTATAATTTTAATTACTGCCATACTTTTACAGATCTGGCAATTAAACTATTTTGAAATGAAGGGTTTAATAAAATCTTTACTGTTTTCTGCTTTGATATTGATTGCATTTGGAACAGCATCCGGAGAGGCAGCAGGAACAGCCAACGGGACTTCATCCTGGGCAGCAGAAGCGGCATCCGGAGTTTCTGCAGTAACGGAGGCAGGGTCACATAGTGATAAAAGCCAGGTCACTGGAAATGGCCCGATGGTTTTATCTGTTTCATGGGCTACGGAAACTGACACTGCTTTCAGTGATGATGTACAGGCTCCATCAAATGATGAAATAAAGTACACAATCAGGGGCAGAGTATCAGACATAGTAGGAGATCCCCTGCCAGGTGCTACAGTAGTTCTGGAAGAGACCTATCTGGGAGCTGTGGCAGGATATGATGGCTATTATTCCATAGAAGGAGTACGTGGGGGTTCCTACAATATCAGGGTCTCTTTTATTGGCTATGGAACAGTTGTTAGCAAAGTGCTTGTTGACAGTGATATAGTTAAGGATTTTGAACTGGAGTTCTCCTCTGTCACGGCAGATGAAATTGTGGTGAAGGGTACCAGGGCAGGCACAAGAACGCCGGTTACATTCAGCGAGATAAAGAGTGATGAGATTAAAAAAAAGAATTTTGCCACCGATATCACACACATGCTGTCAATGGTTCCATCCCTGGTAGAGACATCTGAATCAGGGATTGGAGTGGGTTATACAAATTTCAGGATAAGGGGATCTGACCCCAGTCGCATAAATGTTACAATAGATGGTATACCCGTAAATGATTCAGAGTCGCAGCAGGTCTTCTGGGTTAATATGCCTGACCTTGCCGGATCTGTATCTGATATTCAGATACAGCGCGGGGTGGGTACCTCAACCAATGGTTCAGGAGCATTTGGTGCAACGGTAAACCTCAGAACCGAAAACCCCTCTTCGGTACCATATGCCGAAATTTCGTCCACCTGGGGATCCTTTAACACAATAAAGGGATCTGCAAAACTTGGTACAGGCCTTATAGGAGAGAGATTTATGATGGATATGAGGCTGAGTGGCCTGAAGAGCGATGGTTATGTTGACAGGAGCGGCTCGGATCACACATCACTTTTTGCAACAGCAGTATACAATCTCTCAAAGGGAAGGTTTAAACTGAACCTGCTGCATGGGAATGAGCGTACAGGAATCAGCTGGTGGGGAGTGCCGTACGACAGCCTTGCCACTAACCGCACATTCAATCCGGCCGGTATGTATACAAATGAGGATGGCGAAACAGCTTATTATCATAATCAGACCGACCGGTATACACAGACGCACGTGCACCTGATATTTAACTGGCAGTTTTCGCCTCATCTCTACCTTAATGCGGCGGGACATTTTACCCGGGGGTTGGGATATTATGAACAGTACCGTGAGGATGAGAGCCTGGAGGACTACGGATTAAATCCCTTTACAATAAATGAACCCGGCTTTTTCCCCGTGGTAATTTACAGCAGTGATCTGGTAAGACGAAAATGGTTGTATAATCATTTCAAGGGTGTAACATACAGCCTTCATTACAACAGCGGACCGATTGAGATTATCGTCGGCGGGGGAGCAAACCGTTATCTGGGAGATCATTTCGGCAGGATTATCTGGATGAGGTATGCAGGGTTTACTGAAAAGGATTACCGCTGGTACCTTAACGGGGCAACGAAGGATGATATAAATGTCTATACAAGAATCAACTACAGTGCCGGTGAAAAACTGAGCCTGTATGGTGATCTGCAGTACAGGTATATAGGTTACCGTATGGCCGGACACGATGACGATCTGCGTGATCTTACCATGGAGCACAACTACAACTTTTTTAACCCCAAGGCAGGACTCTTTTACCGTTTCTCGGCAAATCATGAAAGTTATCTTTCAGTGGCAGTGGCCAACAGGGAACCCACAAGAGCCAATTACAAGGATGCAGCCGGTGATCCTGAATCAATGCCTCAACCTGAGCTGATGACCGATCTTGAGGCCGGTTATAGGTTCAACTCAGTTCTTTCAACAGCAGCCGTAAATCTCTATTTTATGAATTACCGCGATCAACTGGTACCCACAGGTGAACTGAGCAATACCGGTTATCCGATAATGACAAATGTGGAATCCAGCTACCGCGCCGGTATTGAACTCACAGCATCAGTAAAACCATTAAGCAGAGTGAGAATGGATGCAGCCCTGACACTGAGCCGTAACAGGATACGTAATTTTACAGAGTATTACATTGATTATATAAGTGCCACAGATGAGGAAGTGCCATCATCAAAATTCCTTGGAGATGTGGATATCGCCTACTCACCTTCTGTTGTGGGAATGGCCGGTATTGCCGTTGATCCCCTTAAAAACCTTACCCTGACATTAACCGGAAAGTATGTCGGGTCGCAATACTTTGATAATACAATGAACAGCGAAAGAGGACTGAACCCCTATTTTACATCCTCACTGAGGGTTGATTACTCTCCCTTAACCGGCAAGCTGGCTGAAAAAGCAGATATTCAGTTACTGGTTAATAATATTTTCAACTCCCTCTACGTAAGTAATGCTTACGGAGGCAACTGGTACGTGGACGGACAGGAGTACTCATGGGCCGGTTATTTCCCTCAGGCAGGAATCAACTTTATGGCACGATTGACAGTCCGGTTCTGATGACTATCGACTGGATTACCAGCCATATAATTGAGATTACCGGTGCAGTAACCGGTATAATCTATGTCCTCCTGGAGATTAAGCAAAAGATATGGCTATGGCCTCTTGGAATAGTAACATCATCATTTTACGTTGTTGTCTTTTTTCAATCCGGATTTTATGCTGATATGGGACTTCAGTTCTATTATCTTTTTATCAGTGTCTATGGCTGGTACTGGTGGCTGAAAGGAAGAAGCAGCAGCGACAGCGGCTCCCTTAAGGTGACAAATATTAAGAAGAGGGGACTCTTTTTTTCTCTTTTACTATTCCTTGTCCTGTTTGCATTGATATGGGTAATCCTCGCTTCTTTTACTGATTCTCAGTTGCCAGGATGGGACTCGTTTACAACCGCACTGGCAATAGTTGCAACCTGGATGCTGGCAAGAAAATATATTGAACACTGGTATCTCTGGATGGTGGCTAACACTGTTTCAATAGGATTATATATATTTAAGGAGCTCTATCCAACAGTCATCCTGTTTGCTGTTTATACAGTAATGTCATTTGTGGGGTATATGGCGTGGAAACGAAGCATGCAGGAGGAAGAGAGCACGAACAGCCTGAAGGCACAAACCCTGAAGTATGAATGACAGCGTGGTAATACTGGCAAACGGGAGATTCCCGGTTCATCCGGTGCCCCTGAAGCATCTTAATGATGCCGGACGGATAATCTGCTGTGACGGTGCAGTGGTCAGCCTTATTGAGGCCGGACTTACGCCATGGGCTATAGTAGGCGACATGGATTCTGTTCCACTCAGCCTGCAGAAGGAGTATGCATCTATTCTCCACAGATCTGATGATCAGGAGAGCAATGATCTTACCAAGGCTTTCAGGTTTGCGATAGAGAGAGGCATAAAAAGGGTGGTTATTCTTGGCGCTACCGGTCACCGGGAGGATCATACCCTTGGAAATATTTCCCTTATGACTGAATACCTGAAGGAAGCTGATGTGAAAATTATTACCGATCACGGGGTTTTTGTGCCTGCCGGAGACAGGGAGATAATAGCTTCTGTCCCCGGACAGCAGGTCTCACTGTTTACACCTGATGTTTCAGCGGAGGTGGTGTCTGAAGGATTGAAATATCCACTTGCAGGCAGGAGACTTATCAACTGGTGGATGGGAACACTGAATGAAGCCACCGGAGACAGCTTCTCACTCCGTTACAGCAGTAACTATTCAGTTATTGTTTTTATTCCTTTCTGAGTCAGAGGGTGATTCCTGAACATATACCCCTGGCAGAACTTTTCTTCCAGTCTTACTCTATCTGTAACCTTACCCTGCCTTGAGTCTTAATCTACATTAGCTTTCCTCTACCCTTAGCTTTCCTCTACCCTTAGCTTTCCTCTACCCTGAGTATTACTCTGCCCTGAGTATTACTCTGCCCTTAGCTTTACTCTGCCCTTAGTTTTGCAAACCGGAGCAGCAGTTTTTTGCTTCCGTACTCCCTGAAATCCACGGTGGCAGTAGTATTCGGAGCAGTTCCCTCTATTGCCGTTACAATCCCTTTTCCAAAGCGATCATGAACTACGTTTGAGCCTACTTTCAGCTCCCCGCCTTCCCTTTTGCCTGCTGAAGCAGGGATATCATTTCCGCTCTCTCCGTTATTATTGCTTCCTCTGACCCTCACCAGTTTTTTACCTTCAGGGTACTTTGCACCCCTGCCGGTAGAGGGTGCCTGTGGGCTGCTACCTGAACCAGCGTTACGACTATCCTTTCCCCATGCTGATTTATCCACCGGAAATCTTTTCCCTGTGACCCCGGGGACCTTACTCTCATTTGCGGTAGGAGTGTCGGGATACTCCAGGTATCTGGCATCAATCTCATCTATAAACCTGCTGGGGCGGCATGATTCAAGGTTACCCCATTTATACCTGTTTCTGGCATAGCTCAGTGTTACCCTTTCCATGGCTCTTGTTACTGCAACATAGAAGAGCCTCCTTTCCTCCTCAATCTCCCTGTCACTGCCTGACGACATTATTGAAGGGAAGAGGTTTTCTTCAAGTCCGGCGATATATATATGTTTAAACTCAAGGCCTTTGGCAGAGTGAGCCGTCATAAGTGAAACCCTGTTGCGATCCTCGCTATCCTCTTTGTCCCGGTCGGTAAGCAGCGCTACCGTTTCAAGCCAGGCATCCAGTGTGTCAGGCTCTCCGTTGGTTGCGGCATCTTCTGTAAACTCCTTTATTGCATTTAGCAACTCCTCAAAGTTTTCATACCGGCTGATCTCTTCCGGTGTCTGTCCTGACGAAAGATCCCTGCCAATGCCGGCCTCAGCCGTTATTGTTCGCGCCAGTTCGTAAGCGTTTAACTCTTCGCGTCTTGCTATAAGGTTGTTTATCAGAACGGTAAAAGGAGCAATCCGTTTCCATACAGCGCCGGCCAGCACCCCCTGATAGTGTGACGGGTTGTTGAGAATGTTCCAGACCGGCAGCTCATTCTGGTTTGCTACTTCAAATAGTCTGTCAACAGTTGTTTTGCCGATACCTCTTTTGGGGTAGTTGATAACACGCCGCAGAGCCTCCTCGTCGGCAGGATTGATGACCATCCTGAAGTAGGCAATAATATCCTTTATCTCCTTACGGTCGTAGAACGATACCCCTCCATAAATTTTATATGGTATATTCCTTTTTCTGAAAGCCTCCTCGAAGACCCTTGATTGGGCATTGGTACGGTAGAGTATGGCAATATCTTCCCATTTAACCTGTGATGAGAGCCCCAGATCATAAATGTCATTGACAATCCGGATCCCCTCCTCAGTGTCGGTCATCGATTCAAGAATCCTAATCAGAACCCCTTTCTCCTTCTCTGAAAAGATATGCTTTGATATCTGTTCCCGGTTCCTTTTAATAATTGAATTTGCTGCCTCCACAATGGTTTTTGTGGACCGGTAATTCTGTTCAAGCTTAAATAGCCGATAGTCGGGATAGTCATTCCTGAAATTAAGGATATTCTCAATCCTGGCTCCGCGGAAGGAGTATATGCTCTGGGCATCATCCCCTACCACACAGAGATTACGATGGCTGAGCGACAGTTTTTTTACAATCAGGTACTGTGCATAGTTGGTATCCTGGTACTCATCCACCAGTATATATCTGAACCTGCTGCGGTAATATTCAAGCACATCGGGGAAATCCCGGAAGAGAATATTGGTGTTAAGCAGCAGATCATCAAAATCCATGGCACCCGCTTTCAGGCATCTTGCAGCATAGATTTTATAAATTCGTCCCATCTCGGCCAGCTTTGAATTTCTGTCTTTTTCCTCAATGGACGGATTGCCGATATAGTCAGAGACGGTTATAAGGTTGTTTTTTGCTGTGGAGATGCGGGCCAGTACAGAAGCCGGTTTGTAGAGCTTCTCATCAAGGTTTAATTCCTTAATGATGTTTCTTATCAGACTCCTGGAGTCTGTTGTATCATATATTGTGAAGCTTCGGGGATAACCGAGCCTGTCACTCTCCTGCCGGAGTATTCTTGCAAATATACTGTGGAATGTGCCCATCCAGAGATATTTTGCCTCCTGGTGACCCGCCAGTGCACTGATTCTCTCTTTCATCTCACCGGCTGCCTTGTTGGTAAAGGTGAGGGCCAGAATTTCACTGGCAGGTACCCCGTTTCTGAGCAGCCAGGCTATACGGTAGGTCAGTACCCTGGTCTTTCCTGATCCCGCACCGGCAATCACCAGGGCAGGCCCGTTACTGTTTGTTACTGCTTCCTGCTGTACTTTATTAAGATCCCTTAGGAAATCAACTGCCATCTGATGGTTAACTGCTTTAATAATAATTATCTCTTTACGGTATATGCTTCGCCTGATGTTTATTGACCTGCCGTTTGTTATCCTGCTTTCTCTACGCCTGCTGTTTCTTTGTCTGCTGTTTCTTTGTCTGCTGTTTCTTTGTCTGCTGCTTGTTATCCTGATGTTTCTACGCCTGATGTTTCTTTGTCTGCTGCTTGTTATCCTGCTGTTTCTTTGTCTGCTGCTTGTTATCCTGCTGTTTCTGAAACCGGGTTCCGGCGGATTGGAGTTTGACCGTGACCGGCAAAGTTACAAAATAGTGCCTTTATAAACTGAGAGGGAGAGGGGAGCATAAAATTTTTTATCAACAATCTCAGGTCAGATAAAAAGGGGCACAGCAGGGGATTGTAATAAAATGGCTAATATAGGATACCAAATATTTGTATTGGTCGTTATCTCATAGAGCCGCAGGTTGATAATCAGGAAGAAGAAAAAAGCTATAAAGAGTATTACCATATGCGGATCACCATACTGTTATAACAAACAGGTCTGAAATAAAAATCCGGATGGTATATTCAGGCAGATTGACTATTTTTATGAGCTGACAGAGAAGGGCCAGTGATACTATCAAAAATATCTATATTAACTTTTTTATTTCTGTACCCGGTAATGCTTGTGGCACAGGTTACAGCACCTGGGAGCAGCGCTGAGAGTCGTACCGCCTATCTCACTACCGGGGCAGAGGATCCTATTTATATATGGTGTGGATCATCATCGGTAACCCCGGTGCTGAGGGCTGATCCAACAGGCGGAACAGCGCCATTAACTTTTATATGGTATGGCTGGGACAGCACAGCATCAGGTTTTACAGATCTTCTGCTTACTGAAAGCGGGGTGGAATTCTCGGAACTGGTTAACCCGGCTGAGGGCGGCTACCGGGTACATATATCTGACGGTGCCGAATATGACACTTTAATGACGGCATGGGTTCATATCAGCAACCCGGTCTCCCGCATATCACTTCAGCAGGCACTATGCAATCAGGTGACGCTTCGCAGTGTGACTCAAACAGACACCTATCACTATTCAGATGTAAACAGTGGCGAGGAAATACTCCTTCCAAATGATATTACCCTTGTGTACAGCTCTGATCCCGTTTCGCTTATCCCCAACCCCTCACTTCACACCTATACCTTTGATACCTTTGCCCTTAAAATAATATCCACACCTCCCCTTGACGATTTATGGTACAACCTTACCGTTACGGACGATTTTGGATGTATTACAGAGTCCTCTTTTTTCTATGAATCATTCCATGTTAATGCTGCCTTTGAAGCTGAACCGGTAACAGGGGAGGCTCCCCTTGAGGTTTTCTTTACTGACAGATCCGTCAGGGGCAATTCATACCTCTGGAGATTTGGTGATGATACTGTGAGTAATTTAGCCGGCAGCCAGTCATATACCTACTATCGTCCCGGAAGCTATACTGTGAGTCTGGTTGTTGAGAGTGACCGGGGGTGTATAGATTCAACCACCCTCCTGGTATCAGGAGTGCCCACGAAAATTACCGTGGAGCCATCGGCTCTCGATATTCCCAATGTATTCACCCCTGATGGCGGCGGGGAGAATGAATTTTTCTATGTTGATTCAAAGTCGCTGCGCTACATGTATCTTCAGGTCTTTTCGGAGGGAGGAAAACGGGTTTATCATTTTGAGGGCACCGGAGATAAACTCAGGGAATGGCCCGGATGGGACGGTACCATTGGCTCAGGAAAGGCCGCCCCGGGGATCTATTTCTATATCGTACGTGCCTACGGATGGGATAATGTGACCTATGATGGTAAGGAGTACAGGGGATTTTTCTATCTCTATCGGTAATCCGGGTAATATCTGCCGGAATCGGTTCAATAAATTCATTAAAGAGACGGGCGCAGATAATTTATTGTTCTTGCTGAAGCCTTTGAGTTGAGGGTAGCTAAAAAGGGAATGAATTTGGGTAGCCAGAGGCCCGCAAGGAAGTTGGACTGCAAACTCAGTATAGAAGGGTTATTAAAGTCGGCGCGGCAATATGAGCTACTTACTATTGAGGAGCCCCTGAAGTAGCTGACATAATGAATTATCGCCATTTACCCCCCTGATAATCTTCGTTTACCGATTTTAATGTTAATTTAACAATGAAAACTTTGAAAACCGGTAAAGTTTTCACATTTTCGCACTCTCAATTTTTCAGAACATGGAGAACGGGATAAAGGAGCGGATAATAGAGGAGACATGCAGTCTGTTTACCAGATATGGTATCAGAGCGGTGACAATGGATACCATTGCATCACAAATGGGTATCTCAAAGCGTACCATCTATGAAAATTTTTGTGACAAGGATGATCTTGTGCTCTCTGTAATGACATGGATGGGTACCGAGAATATGAAGACAATAAAAAAACTCGAGGAGGAGTCTGAGACTGTAATTCATCTCTCCTTCAAGGTGATTGAAATGGTGGGATCTATGATGGAGAGGTTCAATCCATTGATTTTCGAAGATCTTCGCAAGTATCATCATCTGGTAGAAAAGAATACGGAGCGACTCAGGATACAGGACAATATAGCCCTTTCGAGGCCTTTTGTAACAAGAGGCATCAGGGAGGGTTTTTTCAGGCCTGATATAAACCCGGATCTGATAAACAGGGCACTGCATGCTGTTTTTCAGCTGACAGGAGATTTTAATCACTTCCCGAGGGAACTGTTCAGGAGGGATGAGGTGGTACGAAGTGTTTACCTGAATTATTTAAGGGGCATCTCCACACGGGCCGGAATAGAATTGATTGATAAAATTGAAACGGAAACATATAAACATTAAAATTATTGGTGTTTAACCCTTATATATTGAACTGATTAAACTGATGATTTGTGTTGTTTACCTGGTTGATATCAGGGCCATCGGTTGATTTAGAGGACAATAAAAATTTATACACGAATGAATACTATGATTATTAAGAGGATAATGATTCTTTGCATGGTGATGATACCATTTCAGGGGGTTTTGTCGCAGCAGGAGGAGAGGCTGGTACTTACCCTTGACGATGCACAGGAGTATGCCCTGAGCCATAACAAGACACTTCAGGGGGCCCGACTTGATGTGCGTGCTGCCGAAATGGCAAAGTGGGATGTGCTGGCAAACGGATTGCCAAGGGTTGACGGAAGCGGGTCGCTGAATGATAACCTGAAGCTTATGACCAACCTTCTGCCGGCCGAAATTTTTGGCGGTGAGCCCGGTACGTATATACCTGTGCAGTTTGGAACCAAATATAATACCAGTTACGGGATTCAGGCCACACAACTTATTTTCAGTGCGCCCTATTTTGTAGGGCTCAGGATGGCTTCACTGACTGAGAAGATGAGTAATCAGGCACTGGAGAAGAGTGAGCTGGATATAAGGGAATCGGTTATTTCAACCTATTACCTGATTCTGGTATCTGAGGAGTCACTGCTGCAGGTAGAAAAGAATATTGATAACCTCAGGGATATATTAAAATCAACTGAGGCAATGTATTCTGTAGGAATGGCAGAGGCAACTGATGTTGACCAGATAAAGTCCAATATTACCATGATCGAAAACTCAAGGCGATCGGTTGAGAGAAATATTGAGTTCAGTTACAACCTGCTTCGCTTCCAGATGGGACTGGAGATTGAAAAGGATATTGAACTGGCCACAACCCTTGATCAGGTTATTGCTGCCACAGATGTGGAATCCCTTCTTAGTGCCGAATTTGACTACACTAAAAATATTGACTACCTGATGTTACAATCACAGGAGAATCTATCCTCTCTTTCACTTGAAAGCGAGAAGGCAGCAGTTCTTCCCTCCCTCTCAGGGTTCTATTCATGGACAAAGAGCGGTATGGGAAATAAACTGAATGACCTGCAGTGGTTTCCCAATTCAATGCTGGGGTTCCAGGTTAACATACCGATCTTTGCGAGCGGACAGCGATGGTCGAAAATCAGGAGGGCCCGTTTTGAGCTGGATAAGGCGAAAGTCTCCAGCAGTGCGGTTACAGATAACCTGCTCTTGCAGGAGAAACAGCTTAGGTATAATCTGATTAACGCACGTGAACAATATGATAGTCAGCGCGATAATATTGAAGTGGCTGAAAGGATATATAGAAGTGTAAATAACAAATACCGCGAAGGGATGGCTTCCAGCCTGGAGCTCACCCAGGCACACAATAACCTGCTTACTGCAGAGAGCAACCATATAAATTCACTTATGACACTGCTGCAGACAAAGCTGGCTCTGGAGAAACTTCTTAATGAATTTTAATAAAAAGATTATATAATTATTTTGATATGAAGACTATCAGATTATTTGCAATTGCCCTGATTGGGATGACCATAGTCTCAGGATGCAACCAGGGGAAATCCTCAGCGGAGGCAGAAGGAGGCGCAGGGATTTCGCAGGAGACAGTAAAGGCTATTCCTGTAAGGGTAATGTCACTTGAAAAGGAGACAATTGCCAGAACAATTGATTATACAGCCACTCTCCAGGCATGGGAAGAGCTCTATATAGCCCCTGCCTCTCCGGGCCGGATAGAAGAGATCTTTGTGGAGCCGGGTGATTATGTAAAAGAGGGAGCCAGGCTTTTCCGTATGGATGAGACGCAGCTGAAACAGACAGAGATACAACTTGCCAGTATGGCTGTGGATCTTCAGCGGATGGAGACACTGCTTGAGACAGGAAGTATTACACAGTCAGCATATGATCAGCTGAAAACAAGCTATGATGTTACCCGTGCATCACTCGGTTTTTTAAAGGAGAATACCACAATGAAAGCTCCCTTCACAGGTGTTGTAACCGGAAAGTACTTTGAGAACGGGGAAATCTACTCGGGAGCACCGAATACACAGGCAGGCAAGGCAGCAGTACTCACACTTATGCAGGTCAACCCTCTGAAGGCCCTGGTTAATGTATCAGAACAGCACTACCCTATGGTTTCCAGAGGTATGGATGTTGAGATAGTATCCGATGTTTACGCAGGTTCTGTTATAAAAGGCCGCGTGGTTCTGGTTTACCCGGTGATTGATCCCCTTTCCAGATCGTTCAGGGTTGAGGTGGAAGTGCCAAATGCATCAGGAGATCTCAAGCCCGGTATGTACACACGGGTATCAATGATGGTGGGAGAGGAAGAGACCTTTGTGGTACCCTCAAACGTGGTTCTGCAACAGGAGGGCACCAATGAGAGGTACCTCTTCATGGAGGAAAATGGTGTAGCCCGCCGGATAAATGTAACCATTGGTAAAAGATTTGATGAGAAGGTTGAGATTGTCTCCGATATGCTTACCTCCGGGAGCCGGATAATCATTAACGGACAATCAAGACTGATGGACGGTATGAAGGTTGATGTTGTTAAATAAGAGGGAGAAGGGAGACTATTATGAGTATATACAGCAGTGCCGTTAAACGACCTCTGACCACAATCCTGATCTTCGTGGGTTTGATTGTGATGGGTATCTATTCCCTTGTCAAGCTGCCGGTTGATCTCTACCCGGATATGGAATTTCCGTTCCTTACGGTGTTTACCAGTTATCCTGGAGCAAGTGCAGCGGATATTGAGACAAACGTAACCAACGTGCTTGAGAATTCACTCAATGCAGTTACCAACCTCAAAGAGATTACATCAACCTCAAGCGATAATACCTCATTTATGTTCCTTGAGTTTGAGTGGGAGGCTAATCTTGATGAGGCGGCAAATGAGATAAGGGATAATCTGAACTTTGTTGCCGGATTTCTGCCTGAGGAGACTGAGGATCCCACCATTCTGAAGTTTAACTCCAGTATGATGCCAATCCTGTTTTATGCAATTACTGCAGATGAGAGCTATGCGGGACTTGAAAAGATACTCGATGAGAAGATAGTAAATCCGCTAAACCGTATTGAAGGAGTGGGATCTGTCGGAATTGCAGGAGCCCCCGGCAGGGAGATATATATAGATGTTGACCCTGTAAAGCTTGAAGCCTATAATATTACAGTGGAACAGATAGGCAATATCCTGAGAGCGGAGAATATGAATATGCCGGCAGGATATCTTGAGATGGGTTCACTCGACTATCCCCTGCGTATACAGGGTGAATTCCCGCGGAGCGATGTGATGAGAGATATTGTGGTAGGCAGTTTTAACGGTTCTATAATATATCTAAAGGATATTGCGGAAATAAAGGATACTACCAGAGAATCAAAGCTGGAAGAGAGGGTTAACGGTGAGCTCGGGCTGAGAATGTTTATCCAGAAGCAGTCGGGCGGTAATACAGTAAAGGTTGCCAGAGAGGTGAGGGCAGAGCTGGAGAAGCTGAAGAAGACACTGCCACCTGATGTTACGATACAGCCTATCTTTGATTCATCAGAGTTTATCGTGGGCTCCATCAACAATCTTACATCAACACTGATGTTTGCAGGGATCTTTGTTATACTTGTTGTTCTCTTTTTCCTTGGAAGATGGAGGGCTACATTTATTGTAATTATTACCATACCTATCTCGCTGATTGTTGCCTTTATCTACCTTAATCTCTCCGGCAACTCAATAAATATTATATCACTGTCGTCACTCTCCATAGCGATCGGGATGGTTGTGGATGATGCAATTGTGATTCTTGAAAATATCACAAAGCATATTGAAAGGGGAAGCCGGCCGCGTGAGGCGGCAATCTATGCCACCAACGAAGTTTGGCTGGCCGTTATAGTAACAACCCTTACGGTGGTGGCAGTATTTTTACCGCTGACGTTTGTAAGCGGACTTACAGGCCTCCTTTTCAGACAGCTGGGTATGATTGTCACCCTGACAACGGTTACCTCAACCCTGGCAGCCATTACTCTTACGCCTACCCTCAGTTCACTTATTCTGAGGCTGCGTACAAAGAAGAATGAATCACGTTACAGCTATGATAATACCATCAGGAAAGGGCTTGACCGCTTCGACTCATTCTATGAAGCCACTATCAGATGGGCCCTCAGGCACAAGACAATGGTTTCATTGACGGCAATCAGTGTCTTTATAGTTTCCATGTTTCTTATTACCTTGGTTGGGACCGAGTTTATTCCTGAAGCTGATGAGTCAAGAATCAGTGCTACAATAGAGTTGCAGACAGGCACCAGGGTAAATGAGACACAGAGGGTTGCAGCAGCAATAGACAGCGTTATAATGAATGACTTCCCTGAGGTTGAACTATTGTCGGCATCCACGGGCACAGATGATAATATGAATTTTGCCACCATGTTCAGTTCAACAGGCACCCATACAATTATATATACCATGGCACTTACTGATGTGGGTGAAAGGGAAAAGAGTACATGGGATCTGGCTGAAGAGTTAAGACTGAAGCTTGAAAAGTTTCCTGAAATAGTGAACTTTCAGGTAGCAACTACCGACGCCGGGATGAGCTTCGGAGGTAATACCATTACCGTGGAGGTTTACGGGTATGATATCGCAGAGACAAACATGGTAGCCACTGAACTTGCCGCCAAGATGGAGAAAATTGCGGGCGCGCGGGACATTCAGGTGAGCCGTGACCCCTCAAAGCCTGAGCTTCAGATAGTGCTTGACCAGACAAAGATGATACAGCACGGTTTAAACACGGCAATAGTTTCTGCGGCCGTTAAGAACCGGGTTGACGGAATGCTGGCTACCCGACTCAGGGAGTTTGGGGATGAGTATGATGTAATTGTAAGGCTAAAGGAGGAGGCACGCAATTCAATTAGCGATGTGGAGAATATCTCTGTTGCCACCCCCGGAGGTCAGATGGTGAGGCTTGGTGAGATTGCTGAAATAAAGGAGTTCTGGTCGCCGCCAAATATAGAGCATAAAAGAAGGGAGAGAATAGTTTCGGTATCGGCAACCCCCTATGAAAGACCGCTCGGTGATATAGCCAAAGATATACAATCAGTTATTGATGAACTGGAGGTGCCTTCAGGTATCTCTGTTGAGATATCAGGAACAATTGAGGATCAGATGGAAGCTTTTGCAGACCTTGCCCTGCTTCTGTTACTTAGCCTTGTTCTTGTTTACCTGGTGATGGCATCACAGTTTGAGTCGCTCAAGATGCCCTTTATTATAATGTTTTCTATTCCATTTTCATTTTCTGGCGTGGCACTTGCACTATTTCTGACAGGTACAACTCTCAGTCTTATTGCAGGGATAGGGGCAATTATGCTTATAGGTATCGTTGTCAAGAATGCCATTGTGCTGGTGGACTATATAAATCTTATGCGTGACAGGGGAATGGAACTCTATAATGCCGTTGCAGTCTCGGGCCGTTCAAGGCTCAGACCGGTTTTGATGACCTCCCTTACAACAATTCTGGGAATGCTTCCTCTTGCCCTCAGCGTGGGCGAAGGTTCGGAAATATGGAGCCCAATGGGAATCTCGGTAATCGGCGGACTTATATTTTCAACACTTGTTACACTGGTCCTTGTGCCCGTTGTATATGTAATCTTTGCCCGGAGAGGCGAGAGGGATAAAAAGAAGCTGGGTGAGGCATATGATTTTTTGAATGAATGAAAAGGAGATTAAAATGAAAGCAGTATTTATTGTATTTAACCAGGCACATACCGAAAAGGTGGATTTTATTCTTCATAAACTTCAGCTTGACGGCTATTCGCGGTGGGATAATATGTCGGGACGCGGAAGCAGAGGCGGTGTCCCTCACATGGGAACACATACCTGGCCTGAGATCAACTCGGCTGTAATGGTAGTGGTTGATGATGAAATGGTTGATCAGCTGCTTGATGCAGTGGAGAAGATGGATAATGTTAACCGTGATGTAGGTGTCAGGGCCTTTGTGTGGGATGTTTTGAGGAGTGTCTGATACGCGGGACCGGTTATAGTGTAAAAAAAAGAGGCTGTCAATTTAAGACAGCCTCTTTTTTAATATGCTGATAGATAATAAATTACTAAACCGTTGCCGGTTAAGTAATTACTCCTCATCCTGCTCTGCTTCGTAAGCCTTGATAACGGCATCCTGTACGTCACCCGGAACCTGAACATACTCACTGAACCTCATTGAGAACATTGCCCTTCCGCCTGAAAGTGAACTGAGTGAGGTAGAGTATTTGTTCATCTCTGCGAGCGGAACCTTTGCCTTTACCACCTCAAAGCCCTTTTCACTTGACATACCCAGTACCATGCCGCGTCTTCCCTGGAGGTCACTTATAACGTCACCCATTCGATCGCTCGGTACCATAATCTCTACATCATAAACAGGCTCCAGAATTTTTGGTCCGGCCGTCTTAAATGCGGTGCTGAATGCGTTTCTTCCTGCCAGTTTGAAGGATATTTCGTTTGAGTCAACAGGGTGCATCTTGCCGTCATAAACATATACCCTGATATCACGGGCGTATGATCCGGTGAGCGGACCCTCTTCCATCTTCTCCATTAATCCTTTCAGGATTGCAGGCAGGAATCTGGCATCAATGGATCCTCCAACGATGCAGTTAACAAATTCAAGAACTCCTCCCCACTGCAGTTTTATCTGCTCCTTGTCCCGCACCGACAGTTTCATATCCTTGCCATTGATCTTCATCATGGTCTTTGGATCAGTACCATCCTCAAACGGTTCAATAATCATATGCACCTCACCAAACTGTCCGGCACCACCCGACTGCTTCTTGTGACGGTAATCAGCCTGTGCAGCCCTGGTGATTGTTTCGCGGTAGGGGATTTTGGGTGCTATAAATTCAGTTTCTATTTTAAAAATCTTGTCTAGATGCCATTTCAGAATGTTAAGATGATATTCTCCCTGTCCGTGAATAATTATCTGCTTGAGTTCCTTTGAATATTCAATGATAATTGTAGGATCTTCCTGATGCATCCTGTTGAGGGCTTCACCCAGCTTTTCATCATCACTTTCACTGAGCGGCCGTATAGCTGCACGGAATTTTGGCTCGGGGAAGTTCATCTTTGGGTACTTTCCGTCAAGACCGGCACTATTCAGGGTGTGGTTTGTTTTTGTATTCTTCAGTTTTACCGCTGCGCCGATATCACCTGCCTGCAGTTCAGATACCTTTGTCCGGTTCTTTCCCGCACAGATATATAGCTGTGAAAGCCTCTCCTTTGTGTCGTTGCTGTTATTGGTAACATCAATGTTTTCTGTCACCTTACCGGAGATAACCCTGAAATAATTAATCTCTCCAATATGTTCTTCAACTGATGATTTGAAAACAAATATTGAAGCTGGGCCGTTAACATCACATTTCACTTCCTTCCCTGATTCGGTAACCCATGCCGGCATCTCGGATGCCACGGGTGCCACGTTTACAAGGAACTCCATTATGCGGTCTACTCCGATATTTTTTCTGGCTGAGCTGCAGAACAGCGGGAAGATACCTCTCTGAATAAGTCCCAATCTTATACCCCTTCTCATTTCATCTTCTGTAAGGGTGTCATTCTCAAAGAAAATCTCCATCAGCGATTCATCATTTTCAGCGGCCTTCTCAATCAGTTCCGTCTGAAGTTCCGAAGCCCTGTCGGCATACTCTGCCGGGATATCAACCTCTTTGGCTGTTCCTCCATCTTTGGGATACTGAAGCATCTTCATCTTGATCACATCGATCACAGAATCAAATTCAATCCCTTCATTTACAGGGAACTGTACCAGGGTTACATTTGAGCCAAAACGCTCCCTGAGCATTTCAATCGACTTGTCAAAATTGGTCTTCTCATGATCCAGACCGTTAACAACCAGTACAACCGGTTTGTGAAATGAATCAGCATGTCTGAACTGGATTTCAGTTCCAACCTCAACACCGTTCTGTACGTTAATAAACATTAAGGCAGTATCAGCGGCATAGAGTGAAGATATTATTCCTCCGGCGAAGTCATCCAGCCCGGGTGTGTCAAGGATATTGATCTTATTGTCCCTGAACTCGGTATACATAACTGTTGAGTAGAGGGAGTTTTCATTCTCCTGCTCAATCGGCCTGTAGTCAGAAACCGTATTTTTCCCTTCCACTGTACCCCTTCTTTCAATAACACCCCCGTTGAGGAGCATCGCTTCCGCAAAGGTAGTTTTACCTGATCCGGAGTTACCCAGGAGGGCAATTGATTTGATTTGACCGGTCTGATATGTCTTCATGCTTTGAAAAGTTATTTATCGTTATACAATATTATATATTCTTTTTGAGCGCACAAAGCTACTTTTTTTTTTATTAAATGTAAAGCTGTCAGGGGTAAAAAGGTGGTACTATTATCCGCCCCGGCTCTTCTTTAAGCAGCTCTACTCTTTTCTGTCATCATTCTGCCCTTCTTTTCTGTCATCGCTAAATCCTTTTGTTCTTTAAGCAGCTCTACTCTTTTCTGTCATCATTCTGCCCTTCTTTTCTGTCATCGCTAAATCCTTTTGTTCTTAAAGCAGCTCTACTCTCATCACACAGTACTTCACCCGGCACATAAATAATGCTTAATATTCAGCAGTATATTTGGTTATTTCAAAATTATTGATTTATTTTGCACCGGTTTTTGAGACCCAGGAGTACCGGCTTTTTTCTTCGCATGTAAGTGAATAAAAAAGTTTTCTAAGGAAGAGAGTCGGGAAGTAACCTGTTGATAACTTACGTTTTTCAGGTAAAATAGAGTACGAAAACCAGGGCTTTTACAGAATTTTCCAGCAAGGAAAACTGTTATTATGCCACTGATGAATTTATTGATAAAAAGTTTGACTGCAGAGGGCAAGACGTAATAATAATTACTACCTTTGCAGGCCCAAATAGAGTTGATATTTTAATAAAAACTATTGTACAAATGCCGACAATACAGCAATTAGTAAGAAAAGGCAGGAATAAACTGGTAGACAAGAGCAAGGCTCCTGCCCTGGATTCATGCCCGCAGCGCAGGGGTGTATGTGTACGCGTTTACACTACCACACCCAAGAAACCAAACTCGGCTATGAGGAAGGTTGCCAGGGTGAGGCTTACCAATCAGAAAGAGGTAAATGCCTATATCCCGGGTGAGGGTCACAATCTTCAGGAGCACTCAATTGTGCTTATCAGGGGTGGCAGGGTAAAGGATCTTCCTGGTGTACGTTATCACCTGGTAAGGGGAGCACTTGATACATCCGGTGTTGAGGGTCGTACCCAGAGGCGTTCCAAGTATGGTGCCAAGAGGCCGAAGAAGTAATTGTTAACGATGTAAGGAGTCAGATAATGAGAAAATCAAGACCAAAGAAGAGGATTATTTTACCGGATCCCAAATTCAACGATCCGTATGTGACCAGATTTGTAAACAATCTGATGTTCAGTGGTAAAAAGAATCTAGCTTTTACGATATTCTACGATTCTCTGGATATAGTTGGAGAGAAGCTTAAGAATGCTGACAAGTCACCTCTTGAGATATGGAAGCAGGCACTGGAGAATATCACTCCCCAGGTTGAGGTAAAAAGCCGCAGGGTTGGTGGAGCAACGTTCCAGGTTCCGATGGAGATACGTGGCGACAGAAAGGTTAGTGTAAGTATGAAAAACCTTATTCTATTCGCACGCAAGAGGCCCGGCCGTAATATGGCTGAAAGACTTGCTGCAGAAGTAGTGGCTGCTTATAACCAGGAGGGTGGAGCATACAAGAAAAAAGAGGATACTCACAGGATGGCTGAAGCCAATAAGGCTTTTGCACATTTCCGTTTTTAATATCCCGGGGAAGAAAGATTGATGGACAAGGAGCTGAAATATACGCGCAACATTGGCATTATGGCACACATAGATGCCGGTAAGACGACCACAACGGAGAGAATACTCTTCTATACCGGCCGTACACACCGCATTGGTGAAGTGCATGATGGTAACGCGCAAATGGACTGGATGATACAGGAGCAGGAGAGAGGGATAACCATTACTTCGGCCGCTACTACCACATTCTGGAAATACAGGGATGAGGAATATAAGATAAATATTATAGATACCCCAGGTCATGTCGACTTCACCGTTGAGGTGGAGCGTTCACTGAGAGTGCTCGACGGAGCCATAGCTGTTTTCTGTGCTGTAGGTGGAGTGGAGCCCCAGAGTGAAACTGTCTGGAGACAGGCAGAGAAGTACGGGGTGCCAAAGATTGCCTTTGTTAACAAGATGGACCGTCCGGGTGCAGATTTTTTCTCGGTGGTTCAGCAGATACGTGAACGCCTCGGCTCAAATGCAGTACCGATCCAGATTCCGATGGGCAGCGAAGAGAATTTCACCGGCGTAATTGACCTGGTTGAAAACAAGGCTGTTGTATGGTATGAGGATGACACTCTTGGTACACGCTATGAACTGGAAGAGATACCCGAAGAGTTAAGGGAAGAGGCAGCAGAGTGGAGGACAAAACTGATTGAATCCGTTGCCGAGGCTGATGATACTCTCCTTGAGAGATATTTTGAAGACCCCGATTCAATTACAACGGATGATATGCTGTCAGTGCTAAGACGCTCTGTAATTAATGGTATAGCCGTACCGGTACTCTGTGGTGCTTCTTTCAAGAACAAGGGAATCCAGCGTCTTCTTGATGCTGTAGTATCATTCCTCCCCTCACCGGTTGATATAGGTGGTGTAAAGGGGCTTAATCCGAAAAATGATGAGCAGGAGATCAGGGAACCGCTAACGTCGGAACCATTCTCATCTCTTGCATTTAAAATAGCTACAGATCCGTTTGTGGGCCGACTGGCATTTTTGAGAGTATACTCGGGAGTGCTGAAGGCTGGTGATACGGTTCTGAATATGCGTACAGGGAAAAGGGAGAGGATAAACCGTCTCTTCCAGATGCATGCAAACAAACAGAATCCGAAGGAGAGCATTTCAGCTGGCGATATATGTGCTGCCGTAGGATTTAAGGATTTGAAAACAGGCGATACTCTCTGTGCAATAAATAAACCAATTGTACTGGAATCAATGGATTTTCCGGAACCGGTAATAGGTATTGCCATTGAACCCAAAACACAGGCCGATATTGATAAGCTTAGTGTTGCCCTGGGTAAACTGGCAGAGGAAGATCCTACATTTCAGGTGAAAACCGATCCTGATAGCGGCCAGACCGTTATTAATGGTATGGGTGAACTTCATCTGGAGATTCTGGTCGACCGTCTAAAGAGGGAGTTTAAGGTTGAATGTAACCAGGGGAGACCCCAGGTTGCATACAAGGAGGCAATCACTTCTGTTGTTAAACACCGTGAGGTGTTTAAGAAGCAGACAGGGGGCAGGGGCAAATTTGCCGATATATCTTTCGAGATTATGCCTGCAGATGATGGTTTCAAGGGACTCCAGTTTATCGATGAGGTAAAGGGCGGCAATATACCCAGAGAGTATATTCCGTCAGTTGAAAAGGGTTTCAGGCTGGCAATGGCCAATGGTCCGCTCGCAGGATTCCCTGTAGACAGCCTCAAAGTTGTACTCAAAGACGGTTCATACCATCCGGTCGACTCCGATTCTCTGTCATTTGAGATCGCTGCAAAACAGGCCTTTCGTCACTCAGCCGGTAAGGCTGTTCCGGTACTGCTCGAGCCAATTATGAAGGCAGAAGTGGTGACCCCGGAAGAGTACGTAGGTGATGTGGTAAGTGATTTCAACAAGAGAAGGGGAAAGGTCGAAGGTATGGAATCGAAAGCAGGTGCAAGGGTGATCAGGGCTAAAGTACCTCTGGCAGAAAACTTCGGTTATGTTACAGTACTTCGCACTCTTACCTCCGGCAGGGCTACCTCCACTATGGAGTTCAGCCACTATGAAGAGGTGCCTGCAGAACTGGGAAAAAAGATTATTGAATCAATTAAAGGTAAATTCTAGTAAGCAATGAGTCAGAAAATTCGAATTAAACTGAAATCTTACGACCATAATCTGGTAGATAAGTCTGCAGAGAAGATCGTTAAGACGGTTAAATCTACCGGTGCAGTTGTAAGTGGTCCGATTCCGCTGCCGACTCACAAGAGGATATTCACAGTTCTGCGTTCAACATTTGTGAACAAGAAGTCAAGAGAACAGTTTGAGCTCTCAAGCTATAAAAGATTGTTGGATATCTACAGTTCAACTCCCAAAACCATCGATGCACTGATGAAACTGGAACTTCCCAGCGGGGTTGAGGTCGAAATCAAAGTGTGAAACCGGTAAAGATTTAAGAAAATGCAGGGATTAATAGGAAAAAAAGTGGGAATGACCTCCGTTTTTGATGAAAACGGAAAAAATATCCCATGTACAGTTATAGAGGCCGGACCATGTGTGGTTACACAGGTCAAGACCCGCGAAAAAGATGGATATACAGCCGTTCAGATGGGATTTGATGATAAGAAGGAGAAGAATACCACCAGAGCTGAAATAGGCCACTTTAAGGCAGCTAACACTACCCCCAAAAGAAAAGTTGCTGAGTTTGACGGTTTTCCGGAAGATTCATACAAGAGGGGCGATGTGCTGACAGTTGACCTTTTTAATAATGATACATGGCTTGATGTAAGGGGATGGTCAAAGGGCAAGGGATTCCAGGGTGTTGTAAAAAGACACGGCTTCCGCGGTGTTGGCGATGCCACACACGGACAGCATAACCGGTTGAGAGCACCTGGTTCACTGGGCGCTTCATCCTATCCTTCAAGGGTGTTCAAGGGAATGCGTATGGCAGGAAGACAGGGGAACGATCAGGTAATGGCTATCAGCCTCAGGGTAATGAAACTGATACCTGAAAACAATATTTTAATAGTAAAAGGATCGGTTCCTGGTCCTAAAGGAGGTTACTTAATTATTACAAAGTAATGGAATTAGCAGTAGTTAACATAGAAGGAAAAGAGACCGGCAGAAAGGTCAATCTCGATGAGTCAATCTTCGGTATTGAACCTAACGATCATGCCATATACCTTGATACAAAGCAGTATATGGCCAATAACCGGCAGGGAACCCATAAGTCTAAAGAACGTGCCGAAATAGCAGGAAGTACCAGAAAGATCAAGAGGCAGAAGGGTACGGGTACAGCCCGTTTCGGATCCATCAAAAACCCTCTCTTCAGGGGAGGCGGCAGGGTGTTTGGTCCCAGACCCAGGTATTACGGCTTTAAGCTTAATAAAAAGGTGAAGCAGCTGGCACGTAAATCAGCTCTCTCATATAAGGCAAAGAGCAATGAGATTATTATCCTGGAAGATTTCAGTCTTGAATCTCCCCGTACTCAGGAGATGGTTAAGGTTGGGGCCAGCCTCAATATAATCAACAAAAAATCACTGATAGTTTTTCCGGAAAGGAATAATAATGTATATTTGTCATCTCGAAATTTGCAGGGTCTTGAGGTTATAACGAGCGAAGAATTAAACACTTACGCAATTATGAAGGCTTCAACACTGGTGCTTGTTGAGAGCGCAGTTGACGTTTTGCAAACAAGTTTTGGAAATAAGTAAACTTTGAGAAATGGATATTTTGATTAAACCCATAGTAACTGAAAAGATGACCCAGCAGGGGGAGAAATTCAACCGTTTCGGGTTCGTGGTTGCAAGGGATGCAAATAAGATCGAGATCAAGAGGGCCGTGGAAGAGCTCTATGGAGTAACGGTAGAGTCGGTGAAAACAATGATCTACGGTAGCAGAACCAAAAGCAGGATAACCAAATCGGGAGTACTTTCCGGTCGTACCTCTGCATATAAGAAGGCTGTTGTAACCGTAGCTGAAGGAGATACAATAGATTTCTATAGCAATATTTAATAATTATGGCAGTCAGAAAGATCAAGCCTGTAACACCAGGTCAGAGACATAAGATTATCAGTAGCTTTGAGACAATCACAAGCTCTGAGCCGGAGAAATCCTTACTCCAGCCGCTGAAGAAGTCGGGAGGAAGGAATGACACCGGCAAAATGACAGTAAGATACCTCGGCGGCGGACATAAAAGAAGGTATCGCGTAATTGATTTCCTCCGTAACAAGGATGGTATGGAGGCAACGGTTAAGACTATAGAGTACGATCCCAACAGATCGGCACGAATAGCACTCGTAGCCTATGTAGACGGCGAAAAAAGGTATATTATTGCCCCCTCCGCTCTGAAGGTAGGACAGGTGATCGAGTCGGGAGCAGGAGTTGCACCCGAAATCGGTAATACACTATTTCTTTCTGATATCCCCATGGGTACGGTTGTTCATAACATCGAACTGAAACCCGGGAAAGGGGCTGCCATGGCAAGAAGTGCAGGATCTTACGCACAGCTTGTTGCACGTGACGGAAAATATGCAACTGTAAAACTTCCTTCCGGTGAAACAAGACTTGTACTTACAACCTGCCGGGCTACCATCGGATCGGTATCAAACCCTGACCACAGCCTTGAGCGCTCCGGTAAGGCCGGCCGTTCAAGATGGAAAGGACGCCGACCAAGGGTAAGGGGTGTTGTTATGAACCCTGTTGATCACCCGATGGGTGGTGGCGAAGGTCGTGCCTCTGGCGGGCACCCGCGGTCGCGCAAAGGCCTTATCGCTAAGGGTTACAAGACCAGGAGCAAGAAAAAATATTCCGATAAGTATATTGTCGAAAGAAGGAAAAAATAATTGAGATACTATGAGTAGATCTATTAAAAAAGGCCCGTTCATTGACTACAAGCTTGAGAAAAGAGTGCTTGGGATGAATGATTCCGGTAAGAAAACGGTTATCAAGACATGGTCAAGAAGATCAGTGATATCACCAGATTTTGTGGGACACACTATTGCATGTCACAATGGTAACAAATTTATTCCGGTGTATGTAACCGAAAATATGGTAGGCCATAAACTCGGAGAGTTTGCCCCAACACGTACCTTCAGGGGTCACGGAGGCAAACAGAAGTAATAGTAACCATAAGAAAATATCCTGACAAATGGGTGCAAGAAAAAGAAATTCAGCCAGTAAGAGGAAAGAGGAAAAACTCAGTACCTATCAGGCTACCCTGAGGAACTGTCCTACCTCTCCCCGTAAAATGAGGCTGGTAACAGATATGATTAAGGGAATGGAGGTCAACAGGGCTCTTGATATGCTTAAGTTCAGCTCAAAGGAGGCCTCCCGTAATGTTGAAAAACTCCTTATGTCGGCCATCTCAAACTGGCAGACAAAAAATGAAGGGGTTCGTATTGAGGAGAGCAACCTTTTCGTTAAGGAGGCTTTTGTAAATCAGGGACGTACACTTAAGAGGTTACAGACAGCCCCCCAGGGAAGGGCGTACAGACTCAGAAAGAGGTCTAACCACGTAACGCTTATCCTTGACAGCGCAGAAAAGGAAGTTGAAAACAGTTCAAATTAAGATAGATGGGACAAAAAGTTAATCCGATAGGTAACAGGTTAGGTATTATCAAGGGATGGGATTCCAACTGGTACGGTGGCAATGACTTCTCAACAAAACTTGTTGAGGATACTAAAATCAGGGAATACCTGAATGCCAGGCTTGCAAAGGCAAGTATCTCAAGGATAATTATCGAGAGAACCCTCAAGCTCATTACAGTTACTGTAAATACAGCACGCCCCGGAATTATTATCGGTAAAGGCGGACAGGAGGTTGATAAGCTTAAGGAGGAACTCAAGAAGATTACAAAAAAAGAGATCCAGATAAATATTTTTGAGGTGAAGCGTCCCGAACTCGACGCTGCCATTGTTGCAAACAATATTGCAAGGCAGGTTGAGGGTAAGATAAGCTACCGCCGTGCCATCAAGATGTCTATCGCATCCACCATGAGAATGGGAGCCGAAGGGATTAAGGTCCTGATTTCGGGCCGACTCGGAGGAGCGGAGATGGCGCGAAGTGAAACCTATAAGGATGGACGTATTCCGCTTCATACATTCCGTGCCGACATTGACTATGCACTCGCAGAGGCTCTCACAAAGGTGGGGCTGGTCGGTATAAAGGTGTGGATATGTAATGGTGAGATTTACGGAAAACCCGATCTTGCACCCGATACGGCTGTTAAGGCACAGAAGGCTGCCCGCCCGGTTCGCAATAAGAGAAAGAAGTAATAGCTGATTAGGAATTACAATACGATATTGAGATGTTACAACCAAAAAAAACCAAATACAGAAGGCGCCAGAAGGGCAGAATGAAAGGGGAAGCACAGAGGGGTAACCAGCTTGCTTTCGGAACATTCGGAATAAAGGCCCTGGAGTCGGCATGGATAACAGGCCGGCAGATAGAGGCAGCCCGACAGGCAGTGGTTCGTCATATGAAACGTGAAGGACAGCTCTGGATCAGGATTTTCCCTGATAAACCGATAACCAAGAAACCTGCGGAAGTAAGGATGGGTAAGGGTAAAGGTTCACCTGAAGGATTCGTTGCACCGGTTACACCGGGGAGAATTATTCTTGAAACAGAAGGTGTACCATATGAGGTGGCAAAAGAGGCTCTCAGGCTGGGAGCACAGAAACTGCCCATCACAACAAAATTCATTGTAAGAAGGGATTTTGAAATAGAATAGGAAAGTGGTGTCAGCAGCAATAGCCTTCCACCGGGTGGAAGGGATCTGATGACATGACAGAATGAATTTGAGCGATAAAGAAACAGATTAAACCCGTACAGAAAGGGAGTAGAGAAGAGTAATCTCTGTGCGGCTCAGTCAGACAACAGGAAAAAAAACAACCGGATGAAAACTTCAGAAATAAGGGAATTGTCAAACCAGGAGATCCTTGAGCGGATCGACAATGAGAAAACCTCGCTGGTTCGGATGAAGTTGAATCATGCCATCTCTCCTCTGGATAACCCGAATAAGCTGAAGGTGTCAAGGAGGAATATAGCACGACTCCAGACCGAGCTTCGTAAAAGAGAGTTGAATGAGAAACAAAATAGCTAGTGTCAACAATGGAAAGAAATCTTAGAAAAGAACGTGTCGGTGTTGTTGTCAGTAACAAGATGGACAAATCGATAGTTATCGCCGTAAAGAGAAAGGTTAAGCATCCCATTTACGGTAAGTTCGTGAACAGAACAAAAAAATTCGTGGCTCACGATGAGGAGAATACATGCAACATTGGAGACACTGTGCGGATAATGGAAACCCGGCCTATCAGTAAGAATAAGTCGTGGAGATTGATCGAAATAATCGAAAGAGTTAAGTAATCATGATACAACAGGAGAGCAGATTATCAGTTGCCGATAACTCAGGAGCCAAAGAGGTCCTTTGTATTCGGGTGCTGGGTGGAAGCAAGAAAAGATATGCCTCACTCGGTGATAAGATAGTGGTTTCAGTTAAGAGCGCCATCCCTTCCGGTGAAGCCAAAAAGGGAATGGTTACAAAAGCCGTGGTAGTGAGAACCAAAAAGGAGGTCAGGAGAGCTGATGGTTCCTATATCAGGTTCGATGACAATGCTGTTGTATTGCTGAACAATATGGATGAGGTGCGCGGAACCCGTATCTTCGGCCCCGTAGCCAGGGAACTGAGAGATAAGTATATGAAAATAGTTTCACTTGCACCCGAAGTGTTATAATCCAAAAGGATATTAGAGATGCAGAAGAAATTACACATTAAAAAGGGAGACAACGTAATCGTTATTTCCGGTGAATCCAGGGGACAGCGCGGACGCGTCCTGGAAGTTAACAGGGAAAAACAGAGGGCTATCGTTGAGGGAGTAAACCTGGTATCAAAGCATACCAAACCCAATGCACAGAGTCCTCAGGGGGGAATTATAAAGAAGGAAGCCTCCGTTCACATCTCCAATCTTATGCTTATAGATCCCGCATCGGGAGAACCTACACGCATAGGCAGGAGAAGGAACAGTGAAAATAAGTTGGTTCGTTATTCAAAAAAATCAGGAGAGGAGATTAAGTAATGTATACGCCTGCTTTAAAAACCAAGTACAGGGAAGAGATAATTCCTGCATTAATGAAAGATTTCGGTTATAAAACCGTAATGCAGGTACCCAGGATTGAGAAAATAGTTATCAACCAGGGAATAGGTCAGGCAATTGCCGATAAGAAACTTATTGAGCTGGGAGAGAAGGAACTGACTGAAATCTCAGGGCAGAAGGCTGTCCAGACAATGTCAACAAAGGATATCTCAAACTTCAAACTGAGAAAGAATATGCCCATCGGGGTAATGACAACACTCAGAAGGGAAAAGATGTATGAATTTCTGGAGAGACTGGTATCAGTTGCCCTGCCGCGAATACGCGACTTCAAGGGTATAAGTAATAAACTTGACGGGCGTGGGAATTATACACTCGGTATTACTGAACAGATAATCTTCCCGGAGATAGATATTGACAAGGTGATGAAGATCATGGGTCTGCAGATCACATTCGTAACATCCGCAAAGAGTGATGAAGAGGCTTTTGCCCTGCTGAAACACTTCGGATTACCCTTTAAACACGCTAAAAACTAAACAGTATGGCAAAGGAATCAATGAAAGCCCGTGAGGTAAAACGTGCTAAACTTGTGAAAAAATATGAGGCCAAAAGAGCCAGACTCAAGGAAGAGGGTGATTTTGTAGGTCTGAGCAGACTGCCCAGAAACTCAAATCCTATACGGCTCCATAACCGTTGCATGATCACCGGCAGGCCAAGAGGATATATGAGACAGTTTGGATTAAGCCGTATTACCTTCAGGGAGATGGCTTCGGCCGGACTTATTCCTGGTGTGAAGAAAGCAAGTTGGTAGAGAAATATAAATATTAAATAAGAGAGAGAAATGACAGATCCAATTGCAGATTTTCTGACCAGAATAAGGAATGCTATCATTGCCAGTCATAAGGTAGTGGAGATTCCTGCATCAAATCTGAAGAAGGATATCACCAGGATATTGTATGACAAGGGATACATCCTGAGTTATAAATTTATTGATGACAAGGTGCAGGGAACAATAAAGATAGCCCTTAAATATCACCCTAAAACAAAGGTTCCTGCTATCAAAAAACTCGATAGGATAAGCAGACCCGGACTTCGTAAGTATAAGGGAACTGATGAACTTCCAAGAGTGCTCAACGGACTGGGCGTGGCAATTATTTCCACATCCCAGGGCGTTATGACCGACAAGGAAGCCAGGAGACTGAATATCGGTGGTGAAGTATTATGCTATGTCTATTAACAGAGGAGGAACAGATAAATGTCAAGAATAGGAAAATTACCTGTAAACCTGCCGGCGGGAGTATCGGTCAACATATCCGATGCAAACCTGGTCAGCGTGAAAGGCCCCCTGGGAGAGCTGTTGGTGCAGATCGACAGTGAAATGCAGGTGGAAGTCAACGGAGATACTCTTGAAGTGATAAGACCTACTGAATCAAAGAAACACAAGTCGCTTCACGGACTCTACAGGGCACTGATAAGCAATGCCGTAACCGGAGTTTCAGAAGGTTATAAGAAAGAACTTGAACTGGTAGGGGTTGGTTATCGTGCCGAAGCAACCGGACAAACAATTGCCATGAGCCTCGGTTACTCACATGAGGTTATGATCCAGGTACCTGAAGAGATAATAGTCGAAACCAGAACCGAGAGAAGAAGTAACCCTATAATTACCCTGACCAGTATTGATAAGCAGTTGATAGGTCATGTGGCTGCAAAGATCCGCTCACTCCGTCCGCCCGAGCCATATAAAGGCAAAGGGATTAAATTCGTAGGCGAGCAGCTCAGGAGAAAGGCAGGAAAATCTGCCAGTGTTTAATAAGTAAAATGAGAGTGTGATGGCCTTAACTAAAAGTGAAAGAAGAAAAAGGATCAACCTGAGGATCCGTAAGAAGATTAAAGGATCAGCCGAAAGACCGCGTCTTTCAGTTTTCAGGAGCAATAAGCAGATCTATGTCCAGGTGATAGATGATTTAAGTGGAAAGACACTTGTATCAGCATCATCAAAGGAGAAGGAAGCCGGAGATTCAGTTCGCGGTATTGCACAGGCTGCTGTTGTTGGCAAACTGATCGCAGGAAAATGTCGTGACAAGGGAATAGAAACCGTTGTGTTTGACAGAGGTGGCTATAAATATCACGGCAGGGTTAAATCACTGGCAGAGGCTGCCCGTGAAGGCGGATTAAAATTCTAAAATATTATGAATAAAGATAGCAGAACTGTAAAAACTGTTGATCTCGACCTTAAAGACAGGCTCGTGAGTATACAGAGGGTTACCAAGGTTACAAAGGGTGGACGTACGTTCAGTTTTTCTGCCATAGTGGTTGTAGGTAACGAAGATGGCATTGTAGGTCACGGACTTGGTAAAGCCAATGAAGTAACAACAGCAATCGCCAAGGGCGTGGAAGATGCCAAGAAGAACCTTATCAAAGTGCCTGTTCACAAAGGAACCATTCCTCATGAACAACTGGCCAGATATGGCGGTGCCTATGTATTTCTGAAGCCTGCATCCGAAGGAACAGGTGTTAAGGCCGGTGGTGCTATGCGTGCTGTTCTTGAGAGTGTGGGAGTGAAGAACGTACTTGCCAAGAGCAAGGGTTCATCCAATCCCCATAACCTGGTGAAAGCTACTATTGGAGCTCTGCTGGAGATGCGTGACGCTGTTATGGTAGCTGATCAAAGGGGAGTTAACCTGGACAAGGTTTTTAACGGCTAGAAATAAAAGGAAAATATGGCAAAAATACGTGTAACACAGGTTAGAAGCAGGATTGGAAGACCCGAAAGACAGAAAAGGACTCTTGCTGCACTGGGCCTGAAAAAGATGAACCAGACGGTGGAGCATGAAGCAACCCCCCAGATTCTTGGAATGGTTGATGCAGTAAGCCATCTTGTCAGGGTTGAGGAAATTTAAAGGTATAAATCTATTTTTTTTAAAGATATGGACTTAAGTAATTTAAAACCAGCCGAAGGATCTACCAAAAAGGAGAAACGAATCGGTCGCGGTGAAGGGTCAGGCAGGGGTGGTACCTCCACAAGAGGCCACAAAGGTGCCAAATCAAGATCCGGATACTCCAAAAAGATTGGTTTTGAGGGAGGCCAGATGCCGCTGCAGAGACGTGTACCCAAATATGGTTTTAAAAATATTAACAGGGTAGAGTATAAAGGAATTAATATAAGCACCCTGCAGGGACTTGCGGAGAAATATAATGTCTCCGTTATCAATCCCGATTTTCTGAATGAGGCCGGACTGGTTTCAAAAAATGCAAGAGTGAAAATCCTGGGTAAAGGCAACCTGGAGGCAAAGATGGAAGTTCATGCCCATGCCTTTTCAAAATCAGCGCAGGAGGCAATAGAAGCTAAAGAAGGAACCGTAGTTAAAATAGACTGATATGAGGTTAATCCAGACTTTAAAGAACATATTCAGGATCGAAGATCTCAGGCAAAGAATACTCTATACCCTCGGTATAATAATGCTCTATCGCCTGGGTGCTTTCGTTACCCTGCCAGGAATTGATCCTAACCAGCTGCAGTTGCTTAAAGAGCAGACATCACAGGGTATCATGGGTCTTCTTGATATGTTCTCCGGCGGAGCATTCTCCCAGGCATCTATCTTCGCACTGGGAATTATGCCTTATATATCAGCATCTATCGTTATTCAGCTGTTGGGGATAGTATTCCCCCATTTCCAGAAGCTTCAGCGTGAAGGAGAGAGCGGCAGACGCAAGATGAATCAGTATACCAGGTATCTTACAGTGGCTATCCTGCTTCTGCAGGGCCCCAGCTACCTTGTTAACCTTACAAATACACTTCCTGCCAGTGCCTTTATTCTTGGAGGTACATTCTTTAAGGTCTCTTCAGTGATAATTCTCACCGCCGGTACAATGTTCGTAATGTGGCTTGGTGAGAGGATTACCGATAAGGGTATCGGGAATGGTATTTCACTTATAATAATGATTGGTATTATTGCGCGACTGCCACAGGCATTTATCTTCGAGTGGGGAACCAGGGTTAACGGTCAGGGCGGATTGGTTGCACTTCTTCTTGAACTGGTGATCTTTGCGGCTGTTGTGCTTGTTACTATACTGCTGGTCCAGGGGACACGAAGAATACCTGTCCAGTATGCACGCAGAATTGTCGGAAACAAACAGTATGGTGGTGTAAGACAGTATATACCTCTTAAGGTTAATGCTGCCGGTGTTATGCCTATCATTTTTGCACAGGCAATAATGATGCTGCCTATTATTCTGGTTAATTACGGCTCGGGTGAATCAATGTCAGGCTTCGCGGCAGCCTTTACAAATATGTACGGATTCTGGTACAGTATGATAACAGCCCTGCTGATTATCGCCTTTACCTATTTCTATACCGCGATTACCATTAATCCGGTTCAAATGGCCGAGGATATGAAGAAAAACGGAGGTTTTATACCGGGTGTTAAGCCGGGTCGTAAAACAGTGGAATTCCTTGATACTATAATGTCAAGAATAACACTTCCGGGATCTATGTTTCTGGCTGCCATAGCAATATTACCCGCAATTGCGGTAAATTTCGGAGTGAGTGATGTGTTTGCGCAGTTTTATGGCGGAACATCACTGCTGATCCTTGTAGGAGTGGTGCTTGATACCCTCCAGCAGATTGAGAGTCACCTTCTTATGCGTCATTATGACGGTCTTATGAAGAGTGGCCGTATAAAAGGTCGTGCCGGTTCGGTATCGGCAATGTAGAGTAAACGTTCTTTGATGTTGCATCTGAAGACAGAGGCAGAAATTGAACTGCTGCGGTCAAGTAACCAGCTGGTGTCCAAAACACTTGCAGAACTTGCACGCATCATTAAACCCGGGATAACCACTCTTGACCTGGACAACCTGGCAGAAGAGTATATCAGGGATAATGGAGCAGTTCCGGGTTTTAAGGGATATAATGGCTTTCCCAATACCCTCTGTACATCTGTTAATGATGAGGTGGTTCATGGAATTCCTTCTGAGTATACACTGAAGGAGGGAGATATTGTTTCAATAGACTGCGGTGTGGTGCTTAACGGGTTTTATGGTGACAGCGCCTTTACATTTGCGGTTGGAGAGATCAGCGGTGAAAAATGGCGGCTGCTTGATTTTACCCGCTCATCGCTTGAAAAAGGAGTGGAACAGGCTCTCGCCGGTAAAAGGATCGGCGATATCTCATACGCGGTTCAGTCACATGCCGAAAGCGGAGGTTATACGGTGGTGAGGGAACTTGTTGGTCACGGATTGGGCAGGCGGCTGCACGAGGCCCCGGAGGTACCTAACTACGGAAGACGCGGAAGGGGAACAAAGATTAAACAGGGCCTGGTGATTTGTATTGAGCCGATGATCAATATGGGAACCCGTAACGTGAACCAGATGAAGGATGGATGGACAATAAGAACGGCAGATGGTAAACCGTCAGCACATTTTGAATATGCTGTGGCCGTGGGGCCGGACGGACCGGATGTGCTGACAACTTTTGATTATATTGATGAAGTTTTAAAAAGGAGTTAGACGTATGGCAAAACAATCATCGATTGAACAGGATGGCACTATTATCGAGGCACTATCAAACGCTATGTTCAGGGTTGAACTTGAAAATGGCCATGTGATTACAGCTCATATATCCGGAAAGATGAGGATGAACTATATAAAGATTCTTCCGGGCGACAGGGTGAAGGTGGAGATGTCTCCGTATGATCTGACAAAAGGAAGAATTACATTCAGATATAAATAGAGATACTGAAGGATGAAACATCCGGGCAAAAAACGCAGCACACCATAAGGTGACGGCTTCAGGGATTGAACGGAAGGGACATCAGTTAAAACTGAAATAAAAAATTACTGAGATGAAAGTAAGAGCATCTGTAAAAAAGCGCAGCGCCGATTGTAAAATAGTCAAGAGGAAAGGTCGCTTGTATGTTATAAACAAGAAAAATCCCAAGTTCAAACAGAGACAGGGATAATTTACGTAAATTTGCACTCAATTTTAAAAAAAGGTTATGGCACGAATAGTCGGTGTTGACTTACCAAAGAATAAAAGAGGGGAGATAGCCCTTACTTACATTTACGGTGTTGGAAGAAGTACTGCACAGAAGGTACTTGAAACCGCAAATGTTGATTTTAACACCAAGGTAAAGGATTGGAACGATGATGATATCAACAGTATCCGTAAGGTGCTGAGTGAGAATTATAAGCTTGAGGGTGAACTGCGCTCTGAAGTGCAGCTCAATATCAAGCGGTTGATGGATATAGGTTGTTACCGTGGTATACGTCACAGAATCGGTTTGCCGGTACGCGGACAGAGCACCAAAAATAATGCCCGTACCAGAAAAGGAAGAAAGAAAACCGTTGCTAACAAGAAAAAAGCTACCAAATAATTAGAACATGGCAAAGAAATCAGGATCATCCAAGAAGAGAGTGGTCAAGGTTGAACCGGTGGGTCAGGCCCATGTCCATTCATCCTTTAACAATATTATTATCTCTCTTACCAATAATGCCGGTCAGGTTATCTCCTGGGCTTCAGCAGGAAAAATGGGTTTTAGGGGCTCAAAGAAGAATACTCCCTATGCTGCCCAGACTGCCGCAGAGAACTGCGCCAAAGCAGCCTTTGATCTGGGACTGAGGAAGGTAAAGGTTTATGTAAAGGGACCCGGATCAGGCCGTGAATCGGCTATCCGTTCCATTCATAACAATGGAATAGAAGTTACTGAGATTGTTGATGTAACACCAATGCCTCATAACGGCTGCCGTCCGCCCAACAGGAGAAGAGTATAACCAGCAAGATATTTCGGAATTAATAAATGATTGTATCACAATGGCAAGATATAGAGGACCAAAATCGAAAATAGCCCGTAAGTTCGGGGAACCCATCTTCGGTACCGATAAGCACCTGGAAAGGAAAAATTATCCTCCGGGAATGCATGGCACCACCAAGAGAAGGAAGAAGACCTCTGAATATGGCATTCAGCTGAAAGAGAAGCAGAAGGCCAAGTATACATACGGTGTGCTTGAGAAGCAGTTCCGTAACCTTTTTGAAAAAGCTTCAAGAAGCAAGGGCGTTACCGGTGAGGTGCTTCTGCAATTGCTTGAGGCACGTCTCGACAATGTTGTGTACCGTCTCGGTATTGCTCCAACAAGATCGGCAGCCCGCCAGCTGGTTACACACAGGCATATAACGGTTAACGGTGAGGTGGTTAATATCCCCTCAAGCCATGTTAAGCCCGGTGATGTGGTTGGTGTACGCGAAAAGTCAAAATCACTTGAGGTGGTGGTTGATTCACTTGCTTCAAAAAGATACATGAGCTCATCATGGCTGGAGTGGGATGAGACTCAGATGGTAGGAAAATTCATCAATACACCTGAACGTGCTGATATCCCTGAAAATATCAAGGAGCAGTTTATTGTTGAATTGTATTCAAAGTAAAATATTAAGATAATTTATATGGCTATTTTAGCATTCCAGAAGCCCGACAAAGTGATAATGGTTGAAGCGGACAATCATTATGGCAAGTTTGAATTCCGTCCACTCGAACCCGGATACGGTATTACCGTGGGTAATGCTCTGCGCAGGATACTTCTGTCATCCCTTGAAGGATACGCAATTACAACGGTTAAGCTTGAGGGTGTGGATCATGAATTCTCAACCATCACAGGTGTCTCCGAAGATGTTACCGATATTATCCTGAGCCTGAAGCAGGTAAGGTTTAAACATCTTACAGAAGGGATTGATAATGAAAAAATCATTATCACAATCTCAGGTCAGGATCAGCTTAAAGCCGGAGATCTTAACAACTATCTCAGCAGCTTTGAGGTTCTGAATACAGATCATGTAATCTGTAATATGGAAGCTGATGTGAAACTGCAGATGGAGCTGACTATCAATAAGGGCAGGGGCTATGTACCTGCTGAAGAGAATCAGCCGGTAGAGGCAGAATTCGGTCTTATCGCAATGGATTCAATTTTCACTCCTATCAGGAATGTGAAATATGATGTTGAGAACTTCCGCGTTGAGCAGAAGACGGACTATGAGAAACTGGTTCTTGAGATAACCACTGACGGATCAATTCATCCGAAGGAGGCACTCAAGGAGGCAGCAAAAATACTGATCTACCACTTTATGCTGTTTTCCGACGATAAGATAACCATCGACTCAGACGACAAACTGGCAAACGAGGAGTTTGATGAGGAGGTACTCCATATGAGACAACTCCTTAAAACCAAGCTTGTTGATCTTGACCTCTCAGTAAGGGCACTTAACTGCCTTAAAGCAGCAGAAGTTGACAGTCTGGGCGACCTGGTGAAATTTAACAAGAATGATCTTCTTAAATTCAGGAACTTCGGTAAGAAATCACTTACAGAACTGGATGAGCTGCTCGATTCAATGAGCCTATCATTCGGTATGGATGTTACCAGATATAAGCTGGATAAAGAATAATTGCTAACAGGTTAAGGATAAAGATATGCGACATAAGAAAGGATTTAACCATCTGGGACGGACCAGTTCACACAGAAAGGCAATGTTGTCAAATATGGCCACATCGCTGATAATGCACAAGAGAATTGCAACTACAACTGCCAAAGCCAAAGAGCTGAGATCATATGTGGAGCCGCTGATCACAAAATCCAAGGAGGATAATACACACTCAAGACGAGTGGTGTTCGGCTACCTCAGAAACAAATATGCAGTAAGCGAGCTCTTCAGGGAGATCTCACCCAAAGTGGCTGAGAGGCCGGGAGGTTATACCAGGATACTTAAAACAGGAAACCGCCTGGGAGATAATGCTGATATGTGCATTATTGAGCTTGTTGACTATAACGAGAATATGCTTCCCGATACAGGAGCAAAGAGCAAGAGCACACGCAGAAGAAGAGGCGGTAAGAAAAAAGAGGATGCCGCTGAAAAAGCGGTTGCAGCAGCTCCTGCTTCAGAGGTTGTAGCTGACGTTGATGAGATTGCATCTGAAGCTGAGGTTGTAGCAACTGACGCTGAAGGTGTGGATGAAGTAGCACCGGAGGCAGCAGAAGTTGAGACCCCTGATGTAATTGCAGAGGTGAAGGCAGAAGATGAGACGGAAGCATCCGGTGATGACAATAACTCTGCTAAAGAGGAAAAGAAAACAGAATAAAATAGCCGCAGGGCTGAAGGAAAGGGATAATGAACAAAAAACATTGTCCCTTTTTTCGTATCTTGCAGTTTAGTTTAACAGATAAAAAAAGATAGGTTATGGGTCAGATTATTAATGTACATGCACGCGAAATTCTTGATTCACGTGGCAACCCCACAATTGAGGTTGAAGTATTAACGGCAAGCGGCTACCATGGCAGGGCATCAGTACCCTCAGGAGCATCAACAGGAGAGAATGAAGCGCTGGAATTAAGGGATGGCGATCCCTCACGATACCTTGGCAAGGGAGTGCTCAAGGCAGTTCATAATGTAAATAATGTTATTGCCGAGGAGATAACAGGGATGACTGTCTCCGACCAGGCCGGCATAGACCGCAGGATGATTGAACTTGACGGTACTCCCACCAAGAGCAATCTGGGTGCAAATGCTATCCTCGGAGTATCACTGGCAGTGGCAAAAGCTGCCGCCTCTATTCACGGATTACCTCTCTACAGGTATATAGGCGGGGTAAATGCAGTAACACTTCCGGTTCCAATGATGAATATTATAAACGGAGGTTCACACTCAGATGCACCAATAGCTTTCCAGGAATTTATGATCAGGCCTGTGGGAGCCCCCTCATTCAGTGAAGGACTCCGGATGGGTGCCGAGGTATTCCACGCACTTAAGAGCGTTCTTAAGGCAAGAAACCTGAGTACCGCCGTTGGTGACGAAGGTGGTTTTGCTCCTGCACTTAACGGCACCGAAGATGCGCTGGAATCAATACTCAAGGCAATTGAGAAGGCTGGCTATACGGCCGGAAAGGATATTACCATTGCCCTCGACTGTGCCGCATCAGAATTCTTTAAGGATGGCATCTACGATTACTCCAAATTTGAAGGAGCGGAAGGTAAGAAGAGAAACAGTAAGGAACAGGCTGAGTATATCAATGAACTGATTTCGAAATATCCTATTGACTCGGTAGAGGACGGTATGGCCGAATCAGACTGGGACGGATGGAAGATCCATACAGATATGTCTGGCGACAAAGTCCAGATAGTGGGCGATGACCTCTTTGTTACCAATGTGGAGTACCTGAAAAAAGGTATAGAGCTGGGTTGCGCCAACTCAATCCTGATAAAGGTTAATCAGATAGGTTCACTGACCGAAACACTTAATACAATTGAGATGGCACACAGGGCCGGTTATACCACCGTTACATCACACCGGAGCGGTGAAACTGAAGACTCAACAATTGCTGATATTGCCGTGGCTACAAACTCCGGGCAGATCAAGACAGGATCACTCAGCAGATCAGACCGCATGGCAAAATATAACCAGCTGCTCAGAATAGAAGAGGAGCTTGGGAACATTGCCATTTACGGTTTTAAAAAGTAAGGTTCTTTCAATAAAACAGGTTTTCCGCCTTTTTTGGGCGCCGGCTGACCCTGACAGCATTCAAATTTATATGTCGGTTGGCATTCGGGAAGCATAATATTGTTAATCCGGGATTATTGACAATTGTTGATAACCCGGATTTTGCTTTTAGGGGGATGCCTTAAAATTGATCATATCAGCATCAGAATGGACTTTTGTGAGTTATTAACAATTGTTAATAACTTCTGTTCAAACCGGGTTAATACAATCGAAGATTTTTATTTGCATCCGGAGCCTTTCTTATATACATTTGTTTATACCAGGCGAGCGATAAAAGACCGCTCCCGAAAGAGTGAAACAGAAGAAGAATCTTAATTGAGCCAGAAACTGTTTCTTTCAGGTCTCCGGATCTGACTCCAAAGGAGCCGCAGTCCGGCCGGAAGGTTCGCCAACCAGCCGGTAGTCACTGAAACCGCCCAGCGTTCTTTAGTTGATGACTCTGTAAAGAGACTGCGTCCGGGAAGGATACTTCGGTATCCGAAGGGACAGCCGGAAAGTGATACCGTAACAGGTAACACCGGAAAGCAAGGGCAGAGGAAGGGTTCGTCCCCCGAAGCCAGTCATAATAACAGTAACCTGGCACTAAAGCATACTTCGGTTTGCTGAAGTGAAATGGGAATTGATCGTAAAGATTGATTCCCATTTTTGTTTTATACCAGCTCACCCGTTTATCTCCCGGCTCACCCGTTTATCTCCCGGCTCACCCGTTTATCTCCCGGCTCACCCGTTTATCTCCCGGCTCACCCGTTTATCTCCCGGCTCACCCGTTTATCTCCACGGTTTATCCTCCTCCGCCCATCCTGCTCACAGCCTTACAGTGTTCGGCTTTTTTCCGGGTGCAGTCACTCTGTTGTGCGCTGTCTCAATGCTTACGGCTTAACCCGCCGGCAAGCCTTTTCATCTTTTTTCCCGGTTTACTTTTGAGCATATTGGGTATATTTGACTTATATTTGGTTAATATGGCATATAACGGATTGGCTGACTTTGCGGGCCGACTTGAAAAGGAGGGTGAACTGCTCAGGATTAAGAGCTTTGCCGACCCATCTCTGGTAATTACGGAGATTACAGATCGTATTGTTAAAAATGGAGGCAGGGCTCTTTTGTTTGAAAATAACGGAACAGGCTTTTCGTTGCTGATAAATATGTTTGGTTCGGAGAAAAGGATGGCTATGGCAATGGGCCGGACCGGACTGGATGATGCAGGCGGGGAGATGACTCAGCTTTTTAATATGATAAGGCAGCCGGGTAAAGGATTGGCCGCTAAAATTAAAATGCTCCCGGCACTTCTCTCTATGGCCCGGATATCGCCCCGCAGGTCGGCGAAAAAAGGAAGATGTCAGGAGGTGATAATGGAGAACCCTGATCTTTCCCGTCTTCCTGTACTCCGGTGCTGGCCGTGGGACGGAGGTCCGTTTATTACCCTGCCCGTGGTGCATACACGTCACCCCAAAAACGGCGAGGTGAATGCCGGAATGTACCGTATGCAGGTGATGGGCCGTAATCTTACCGGTATGCACTGGCACCGTCATAAAACAGGTGCCAACCATTTCAGGGCATGGGCAGAGAGTGGTGAACGGATGCCTGTAACGGTAACTCTGGGAGGAGATCCGGTTTATACCTATGCTGCAACGGCTCCTTTGCCCGAGGGAATGGATGAGTACCTGCTGGCAGGTTTTCTGAGAGGGAAAAGGGTGAAAATGGTAAAATCCCTTACCAATGATCTCTGGATACCGGAAGATGCGGATATTGTTATTGAAGGCTATGTTGATCCGGCCGAAGAGTCCGTGTGGGAAGGTCCGTTCGGGGACCATACGGGTTATTATTCACTTGCCGACTGGTATCCGGCGTTTCACGTGACAGCCATTACACACCGTAAAAATGCAGTATACCCCGCCACAATAGTAGGAATACCCCCAATGGAGGATACAGTAATCGGTAAGGCAACGGAGCGCCTCTTCCTCCACCCCATAAAGATGACCATTCAACCAGATATAACAGGTATGCATATGCCGCCGGCAGGAGTGGCTCATAATCTGGTACTGGTGAAGATAGACAAGAAGTATCCCGGGCAGGGAATGAAAGTAATGAGTGCTCTATTTGGTGCAGGTCAGATGATGTTCAGCAAGTATATTATTGTTGTGGATGATGATGCGGTGCTTACAGATTATCATGGAATAGTGGAGAGAGTACTCCTGAATGTATTCCTTCCTGATGATCTCCTTATTACCCGGGGTCCCCTGGATGTGCTTGATCATGCAGCTTCAGCTTTTTCATACGGAGGGAAAATGGGAATTGACGCAACCGTAAAAATGGAAGAGGAGAAGGGTAGAGGATATATGCTCCGGGAAAAAGCGGTAACAGAGAGAACAGATGTAAAGGGTAAAGGGATTGATGTCGGCAGTTATTTTGAAAAAGGACGACGGATTGAAACAGCCGGAGGAACAGTTTTAATCCTTCCTGCAGATAATCCGTCCGTGATTATGGGGGAAGTTCAAAGATTGGGAATTCCGGAAGATTTTGTCTGGATTCTGCTTGTTGATCAGGGAGTTGATACAAACGACCTATTTACGGTAAGCTGGCAGCTGCTTTCAAATTGTGATCCTGCCAGGGATATTCTTATTTCAGGCTGCAGGGCAATGGTTGATGCTACCGCGAAAACAGGCTCCGGATTTCCAAGGGCATGGCCGAATGTGGTTGTGTCTCTCCCGGAGACTATTGAACAGGTGGATATGATGTGGGAAGGCCTCGGAGCCGGGGAATTTATTAAATCGCCGTCGCTGAAGTACAGTTCCCTCCTGCTAAAGGGAAAAGCAGAGGTGGAAAGGGAAGATAATAAGGGACCAGAAAGTGACTGACAGCATAATATCATACATAATTGTTTAGTTTCCTGTTTACATACAGAGTGGTACCCGACGGGAGCATCCTTATTGGTGACAGCACCTTTCATTATGCACTCTATATTGGACTATTGGCAATTATTATCTACATTTTTATCAGATACCAGACCAGGAGCCTTACCGGGGCGCGAAAGCTACTCCGGGAGAAGGAGGCAGCCTATGATGAGATTGCCAGGCAGAGGGAAGAGCTGGAATCAAAAAACAGGAGTATTACTGACAGCCTGATATATGCCAGCTATATACAGGCTGCTCTGTTACCTTCAGAAGCCTATTTCAAAAAGCTTCTGCCTGATTCCTTTATCTTTTTTAAGCCCAAGGATATTGTCAGCGGCGATTTTTACTGGATACGGGAGACGGCAGATAAGCTTTATATAGTGGCTGCTGACTGTACCGGCCATGGCGTGCCCGGGGCATTTATGTCAATGATTGGCGTTGAACTTCTGAATAAAATAATTATAGATCAGAAGATGGAAGATCCGGCTATGATTCTGTCAGTAATGAGCAAGGGAATAGCCCGTACATTCTCGGGGGTGAATGAGGGTCCAAAATCACTTAAGGACGGAATGGATCTTGGAATGTGTGTAATTGACAGGGGATCTTCCGGGTTACTCTATGCAGGGGCTTTTTTCCCCCTCTACATTTTAAGGGATAATAAGTTGATTGAGATCAAGGGCGACAGGTTGAGTGTAGGAATGACTGATAGCGTTGAGTTTACATGTTCAGAATTTCAGCTTGAGAAAGATGATGTGATATATATGTTCAGCGATGGATATACTGACCAGTTTGGCGGTCCGCATGATAAGAAATTTATGTACAGGAGGTTCAGACACCTTCTGCTGGCAATTCATAAATTTCCCTTCAGGGAACAGAAATCCATACTCAGTGACTCAATTTCCTCATGGAGAGGTGAATATGAACAGGTCGATGATCTGATGGTGATTGGCTTCAGGCCTTTTTGAGATGTCTTTCGATCATAGAAATCATCTGGCTTGAGTTAAACGGCTTACTCAGATAATCATCCATCCCTGCCGCCAGGCATTTCTCCTTATCTCCAATCATAGCATTCGCGGTTATTGCAAGTACAGGCGTATGCCTGCTGGTACTCGACTCCAGCTCCCTGATCTTCCTTACAGCAGTAATACCATCCATAACAGGAAGCTGAACATCCATCAGGATAATATCATAATTTGACTTTCCGAAGAGATCCAGTGCCTCTTTGCCATTAACTGCCGTATCTATATTCTTAACCCTGGATGTCAGTGATAGGAGGACTATTTTCTGGTTTATCGGGTTGTCTTCCACCAGGAGAATATTTGCGTCTGCAAGGTTGTGACCTTCAGATGATGGTGATAGCTCCTGTATCCTTAGAGCTGCGTCGCTTACCTGAATCCTTTCGGCAGCCTTTCTTAATGGAAGAGTGAAGATTAAAACTCCTTTCTCCGCACTTATGTCATTGATCTCACCACCGAGAATTTTAATCAGTTGGGCCGCTAGCGTTGACGAATAATCAACCTTATCCAGTGTATATCCGGGGAATGATATAGGCCTGCTTGCACTCAGCCTGAAAGTAACCCTGAAAGCATCATTTTTCTCCTCTGTGACAGAATATCTGATCGTAATGTCAACTGCGGAACCCTCACTGGCACTGAAACTGTCGCCTTTTGCTTCTCCGTTACTGTCTCCAACTCCGGCAACTTTACTGTCTCCAACTCCGGCAACTTTACTGTCTCCAACTCCGTCAACTTTACTGTCGCCAACTCCGGCAACTTTACCGTCGCCAAATCCGTCAACTTTACTGTCTCCAACTCCGGCAACTTTACCGTCGCCAAATCCGGCAGCGGCACCTTCCCTTATATCACTGTTGCTTAAAATATCAAGGAAAATCTGCTTTATTGAGATGGGGTCACCCCTGAACTTTTCAGGAGGAGAACCTTCAGGAATAACCGATATTTTAATACTACCCTCAGGTTTCAGATTGAACAGTTCAATTGTGTTCTCCAGAGTGGATGAGAGGTTAAAATCAATCTCATTTCTCTTCTCCGGGGAAATCTCTCCGGCACTTGTAAGTGTAAGGTCATTAACCGCAGTGATCATATTGGAAGTGGAAGCTATCAGGGTATCTATCAACTCCTTTTCATTTTCATTTCGGCAAACACCTGAGAGAAGCTCAGTAATTACCGAAAAATTGTTGAGCGGAGTTCTTATTTTGTGCGAAAAGGCGGAGAGGATGCTATCTTCCCTTGATAATGCACTCCTGAGCTCCTTAATCACCTTATCCTTCTCTGTTGATATTTTACATTGTTCCAGATAGAAAAGCAGCAAAATGAATGCAAGAAAAATTGAAACTACAATGACCGGAACAAGATTATCTGTAACTGAGAAAGCCACAATGCCTGCTATAGCTAAAATGCTGATAAACAGCAATAAATCTCTTTTGCCGCTTTTTATTAATCTGGTTTTAAGATTCATACTTTATAAAAAAATCTGTCTGTACTGACAGAAAATAAAAATACTAAGGTCGGTAAGTACGGTCACTTACCGATAAAGATATAAAAATCTTTTTCATACGGCCTCCGAAAAATGCTTAATTTTGTAATATACGGTATGAATTTTGAAGACCGTAAGAGTATGAATTTATTATGGAGAATATGGATAAGAAGATTTGTACAGTAGTTTTTTTCATCTCTGTTCTGTTTCTTCAGTCATATATGGTACTCTCTCAGGAGGGAACAACTGTTACTGAAGAAGGAAGGGAAATGGTGCCCCTTACTCCTGACTTCAGGTTTAAGGAGGGGATATTCCTCGATTTTGACCAGGTGAGGAGGAATGCCCCGGTTCCCAAGGCAAAGATACTTACATCGGCCGGCTATAATGACCGTGACTTTTTTAAAACAGTACTTGAAAATGACAAGATATACTTCTATGATGTCATGGGTGGCAGACAGGAGGTAGACAGGCAGTCTATATGGGGATACTCCAGGAATGGCATCCTCTATATACGGGTTGATGACAACTTTAACAGGGTAACATATGCAGGTGCACTCTGCCATTTTGTAGCCGATATTACAACATTCGACAACAGGTATTACAATTCGCCATATAACAACTACTACAGTCCTTATTACTCACCCTATTATTCACCCTACTCATATTCATACAGTCCCTACTATTCTCCTTACGGGTATGGCTCGCCCTATTCCTCAAGGTCAGTATCCAGAAATGAACTGGTACAATATATTCTTGACTTTGAAACCGGAAAGATGGTAGAGTATGATATTAAGAGTGTGGAAATACTTTTGATGGCTGATCCAGAGCTTCACCATGAATTTATGACACTTTCCAGAAAGAAGAAAAAGCAGCAGCTTTTCCTTTTCGTCAGAAGGTTTAATGAAAAACATCAGGTATATTTACCGGAATAATTGGGTGCCCGGTGGGGTGCCGGATGATGTTCAGTGGAGCGCAATTGAATGTTATACTGATGGTTACCTATGAATTGATTGAATCCGTAAAAATAGTTCCTGGCACTAAAGGGATATATTAAAATAAAATACTTATCATGAATAAATTACTGATTAGTATACTGTTGCTTGGTTTCCTGTTACCGGTTAAATCCCAGCCTCCCTTTCCGGGACCGGATGAGATAAAGGGGTTTTTCAATTCTACTACTCTGGTAGTTAATGAGGATCAGATGTTTTCACCATATAATGCCTTTATTAAAACAGCGATGAAGGAGTTCTGGGAGGTTACTCCCTTTGAGTTTATATCATCTGCCGATTTTGAATCAAAAAGAAAGGACCCATCTTACTCCTTTATAGTGCTGACGCAGACCAGATATGATAAGGATAAATCGGGTACCTACTATAACTTTATCAATCTGCTTGCAGGTAAGGAGAAGGGACGGATAGAGGATATGCCCGAGATATGTGCCCTCCCCCTTTCCGTGACCGGAACCAGTGAGTTTGAGTATACCGACAGGGTGGGTATTGCGCTGCGCTTTATGCAGGCTCATGCTGAGCACCTGAAGGAGGATCCCGGGGTTAAGGGGAAGCAGTACCTGAAATATTATAACAGGTTTGTACCTGAACTGCCTGCAAAAAGAATTCTGGTATCAGAGTCTGATCTTACCGAAGAGGTATTGGAGGCACAGGGAGACTCCAAACTGTTTCCTGCCAACATGGAGGTGGTATCGGATGAAGAGATTAATGCTGCTATCAGGGAGCGTACTCCCGGAACTGTTATACTCCACAAGGTTGGTCCCGTGGGAGATGAAGGTGGGCTCTGTTTCAAGATGCTGATAGGCACTGACAATGGATTGTTATACTATTATGGGGAGCATAAGGTAACACAACGTAAAGGGAATGGCCTGCTTATCAGTGATCTTAAAAGGGTTGGCCGGTTTTAGCGATGCAGCGTTTGAATTGCAGGGTAGTCTTTATACCAGAACCGAATATTTTAACATTTTTTCATAATGAATGAGATTAGAGTATTATCAGAGTCAGAAAGAAACTGGGCCATGTTTTGTCATCTCAGTTCATTTGCCAGCGTAATCATTCCCTTTGGCGGGATAATAGGTCCCCTGATCTGCTGGTCATCACGCCGGTATGAGTCTCTGTTCGTTGATACCAATGGAAAGGCATCTATCAATTTTCAGTTAAGTATTCTGCTCTATATGCTTGTTTGCATACCCCTGATGTTTATTATTATAGGAATATTTCTGATGGTAGCCCTGGTAATCCTTGAACTGGTATGTGTTATTCAGGCCTCAATACGGGCTTCCAGGGGAGAAGATTACCGCTATCCCCTTTCTATACCTTTTATTCAATAAGTGTGCCCCAGTTGCTTATTCAATAGGTGTGTTCCCTGTTATCTATTCAACGGGTGACACTATTAACAGATAAACCGGATATGCCGCTGAACTTCCATTAGCAATATTCAGGCCCGTTTACTATTTTTACACTCTCAAAAAATCAGTGACAGATGGGCAGCCAGACAACCATACCCAAGGGAACCCGTGACTTTGGTCCGGTAGAAATGAGCAGGAGGAACCTGATATTCGATACAATACGTTCGGTATTCAGGCTTTACGGCTACCGCCAGATTGAGACACCAGCCATGGAAAATCTGTCAACACTGCTTGGGAAATACGGAGAGGAGGGCGACAGGCTGCTCTTCAGGGTGCTGAACTCCGGTGATTTTATGAAACAGACAGGGGAGATTCCGCTTCACACTATCTCATCGCAGGAGCTTGCCCCCCTTATAAGTGAGAAGGGACTCCGCTATGACCTAACAGTGCCTTTTGCACGTTTTGTGGTGCAGCACAGGAATGAAATCACCTTTCCTTTCAGGAGGTTCCAGATTCAACCGGTATGGAGGGCTGATAAACCACAAAAGGGCAGGTACAGGGAATTCTACCAGTGTGATGCTGATGTTATTGGAAGTGACTCACTCTTTAATGAGTATGAGCTGATAAAGATAATTGACGAGGTGTTCAGCAGGCTGGGTATCTCCAGCGAGACAAGAATTAACAACCGAAAAATATTATCAGGCATCGCTTCAGTAATTGGTGAAGAGGAAAGGATAACAGATATTACAATAGCCATTGACAAGATTGACAAAATAGGCGCTGAGGCGGTAAAGAAAGAGCTTCTTGAGCGTGGGGTTTCTGCAGATGCTGTGTCAAAGCTGGAACCTATACTCTCTCTCTCAGGAGATAATGGTGACAAGCTCAGCGAACTTGAATCGCTCCTCCAGGAATCCCCGGCCGGGTTGAAGGGGATAGCAGAGATGAGAGAGATTTTCTCTTATCTGGAGAATAGTCCTGTAAAGAGCAGTGTTGTGGTTGACCTTACTCTGGCCAGGGGGCTTAATTACTACACAGGGGCAATAATTGAGGTGAAGGCTGAAGGGGTTTCCATCGGAAGTATTTGCGGCGGAGGACGATACGATGATCTGGCTGGAATATTCGGATTGCCCGGTGTATCGGGAGTAGGCATCTCCTTTGGAGCAGACCGTATCTATGATGTAATGAGCGCACTTGCTCTCTTTACGGATGATATCGATGTTACCAGCAGGGTAATGCTCGTCAATTTCGGAGGAGAGGAGGAAAAATATGCCATCTCCCTGCTTGAAAAGATACGTGCAGCAGGTATTCCTGCCGAGATCTACCCCGGCAGTGTCAAAATAAAGAAGCAGATGGCATTTGCCAACTCTGTCTCGGTGCCATGGGTTATTATGGCAGGTGAAGAGGAGAGAGTTACAGGTATGGTTACACTTAAGAATATGGTTACCGGAGAGCAGGAGAAATTATCTGCTTCAGACGTTATCAGCCGGTTAGCGGATGCCTGACCTTCTTCCCGGAGCAACCTGTTCACGCCTCTCCTGCAGCTGATTAAGCAGGAAGGTCTTAAACTGCATCTCTGCACCATACAGCAAAACAACTTTTCCAGGAGGGAGCACTTCCATAAATCTGGCATGATACTCCTCAGCAAGTACTGCCTCCTGGGTGCCCATTTCAATAACCCTGTCCCCGGCCTCTGTCAGCTCCTTCCGTGAGAGATTCTCATAGTTCTGGTTAACATATCTCAGGAGGGAATTCTTATCCTGGTTAAGCTTGTCGTGCCGGCTTGAATAATCATTGTAGACAGGCCAGAATCGCTCGGCCTCCTCAACAGTCAGATTCAGCCTTCTTGTAAAATAGGCAGTTCTTTCAGCAGCAATCCTGCCGGCATTCTGTGCCTCCACCACTGCTGCAGATGAGAGGAGCAGTGTGATCGTCACTATTAATAGTTTTTTCATATCTATAGTTTTTTTGTTTACCGGTAGTTTCATCAGGTTATGACCATTTTGCTTATGCGGGGGGAACCGGTTGTTATTTTAATACTCTTCTGTAATTGTAGTATAATCAATATCGTTTAAAATAAGGTATTCAATTATCTCTTCTGAGTCTGCCGGATCACCAAAACCGGTCAGTTCAACACTTTCCGATTCACTTAGTAATGTCTGCATATCCACCTCTGATACCAGATAAGTTGTTAGATGCGACTGTCGCTCCTTCATATTACTGCATGGTGAAATTAGCTCCTGTTGTATGATTAATGTTTTTACTTCTGCTGCCTCTTCTTCGACTCCTGATATTTCTTCTTCTACTTCTTTGACTATCTGACGACCAAAAGGTTTAATCGGTTCGTTAGCCGGGATAGTCAGAATTTATGAATATTTTGAAATGTATTCTTCAATTTTTTTTACTGCATGATGGTATGATGCTTTCAGGGCCCCAACAGACGTCCCCAGAACAGTGCTTATCTCATCGTATGTAGACTCATCAAAATACTTCATCTGAAATACTACCCTCTGTTTAGGTGGAAGCGATAAAATTGCATTCTGCAGAATCTTTTCTATTTCATCACCGTCAAACAATGAATCCTCTTCTGCCGAAGTGCCCAGTATCTGTTCCAGTGATGCCCTTCGCCCCGGAGCAACTCTCCTCTCCATTTTTTTAATCCTTCCGAGCGCCTCATTGGTGGCAATACGAAACAGCCAGGTATAGAGTGTGCTTTCATTACGGAAAGAATGAAGATTCCTCCATGCTTTTATAAAGGTCTCCTGGAGTGCATCATCGCTCTCATCATGGAGTAGCAGTATCCTCCGGATATGGTAATAGAGCTTTTCGCTGTAGCTCTCCACCAGCATCCGCATCCCTCTCTCCGGGTTGAGACGGTAACCATCCAGAATTTCCCTGTCGCTGTATTTTCCTGGCACCGGCTGTTTCTTTTTAATTATGTTTGACTCTGCTTACGCGAAAAGGTTTAATCAGGCAAATAAAAATTATGCTGAAAGGACAGATGGCAGAGAATTAAATTATTTTCAGTGAGGAGGAGCGACCCGACTCAACACTAAATCTTTTTACAATGGTGAAGAATGACTGCCGTGAGTGCAGTGGCCTGTAGATAATTACATATTTCCCGGGCAGAAGGATCAGTGGAACCGATTTTTCTCCTGTATCTATCTCCTTAACCGTTATAAGAGTGTTCTCCTTTTCAATACAAAGGTGACATATGCCAGGATTGTTAACCAGAAGTGTTATCACTCCGGGTTGTGGCAGTGTGACTGTGGTTACTTCACTCTGGTTGATCTGAATATTATAGAGGAGTGTGGGCGGTATGGTCGGAATCTCAAGGTCATACCGCCCGGTAATAAGGTCTACCTCTTCAAACAGAGGTTGTCGCCACAGGGTTTCCATTGTACCTCCCTTTCTTATAATATATTCGAGTGATCGGTACTGAAAGCCTCTGTCCTGCACTACCTGCAGCGAGCCACGCGGAATATCAATTGCTGTGACATTGTGCTTGCCGGTTGCAAGTATTACCGTGTCTGATGTCACGGGCGGAATTGTGTGGGCCAATATTCTGTATTCTACAAGGGGATCAATTCTCATGGTGTCAGGTAACCCGCGGTTGTTCAATGTATGGATAAAATTGTACCTTATTTTGCCGCTCCTGTTATTATAAAATGTGAGAGGGACATTGGTTTCGGACTGAATACCCCAACTGTCAAGAAGATTTACCTGAAGGGTTGTCTCAGTAAGGGCATGGGTTACCACAATATCCAGAACTTCTTTAAACCGTTCTTCAGTAGAGGCATTATATACTGTCCCAAGGCATTCAAATGTCTTCTGGAATTCAGGATCAAGGCCAATTCCTATCACAAAGGGTTTAAGCAGAATGCCTGCCCTCTGAAGATCAGCGGAAACAGCGCATGGATCTCCGTCACAGGCTTCCATTCCATCGGTTATCAGAATAATAATGTTACGTGAATCCCCGTCAGCGGGGAAATCTCCTGCAGCCTTTGCCAGAGAGTTGGCAATAGGTGTTGTTCCCTTTGGATAGAGTCGCCCCATCCTGCGCTTTATATTGTAACCGTTGTCGGGTCCAAAGGGTACTTCAAGCCTGGTATCATTGCAATCCTGCGGAGGCACCACACTCTGGTGTCCGTATACCCTTAACGCCATCTCAACATCCGGGAACTTCCCCAGGCTATCTACCGTGTGGGAGAGGAACTTACGGGCTATATTGATTTTAATGTCATTTTCCCATCTCCCGGCCATACTCTGTGAGCAGTCGAGAATAAACAGTATTCTTGTTATGGGAGCTACTGTTTCAGGTTGCTGTCCGGCTGTTTGTAGTGTTGCCAGAAGAGATGCTATTGCAATAAAAAATATTCTCACACATCCTTGTTTTTATGTTTATCAAATTTATAATCTCAATTTTGATTTTATACTATTTTTATCAACCTTTTGATTCAAAGCCTGAGAAAGGGTATTAAATTAACTGCCTTAAGAGTCCGGTGGCGGGTCAACTGCCTTAAGAGTCCGGTGGCGGGTCAACTGCCTTAAGAGTCCGGTGGCGGGTCGAATACCGGCGAGAACAGTGGCGGGTCGAATACCGGCGAGAACAGTGGCAAGTCAACTGCCTTAAGAGTCCGTTGGCGGGGCTGTTTGCAGGACAACCGACTGAAAGGGTCAGAGCCTGAAAGGCAGAATTAGAAGATAAAAACTGAACAAGAAGTTTTAATTACCACAAATGCAACCGGTGCTGTTTCACCTGAATCCTTTTAACTAACTTTGTGTCCGGAAACAATAAATTATGAAACATGGCTCTACAGTGTGGTATCATTGGTATAACAAACGTTGGTAAAACAACAATATTTAACTGTATTTCAAGGACAAAGGGAGAAATAAATGCATTTGCATTCAGTGCAACAAAATCCAATATCGGGATTATTGAGGTGCCAGATCCAAGACTTGCTGAACTGGAGCAGTTTCAGAAAACAGAAAAACTGATTCCCACAACAGTGGAGATTGTTGATGTACCCGGACTAACAAAGGGAGCGAGCAGGGGGGAGGGTGTGGGTAACAGGTTTCTTGGTGATATACGGAACACTGATGCACTTATTCATGTGCTGAGATGTTTTGATGACGAGGCGCTGCCTCATATCGATGGTTCCGTAGATCCGGTAAGGGATCTTCAGAATATAGATTTTGAGTTACAGATAAAGGATCTTGAATCTGTGGAGAAGAAGATAGAGAGGCTGAAGAAGGTAGCCAAAACCGGCGACAAGGATGCGATACGGGGAATTGAGGTGCTGGAGAGCGTGAAAGAGCATCTTGAGGAGTTCAGAAATGTGAGGAGCCTGGATTTGAAACAGGCTGATATGAAGTATCTGGATGATATATTTCTTTTAACAGTAAAGCCTGTAATATATGTCTGTAACGTGGATGAAGCATCAGCACTAAACGGTAATCATTATGTGGATCAGGTAAAAGAGTCTCTGGCTGAGGAGTCAACGGGTGTACTGGTTATTGCAGGAGCTCTGGAAGCGGAGATAGCGGAACTGGAGGATGAGGCCGACCGGCTGGAGTTTCTGGCTGATACCGGTCTCCCTGAACCGGGCGTTAACCGGCTTGTAAGGGAGGCTTACCGGATGCTTGACCTGCAGACATTTTTTACGGTCGGTCCCAAGGAGATAAGGGCATGGACAATCAGGAGGGGATCAACTGCTCCTCAGGCTGCTGGTGTAATACACTCGGATCTTGAGAGAGGATTTATAAGGGCTGAGGTAATGAAATATGACGACTTTATTAAATATGGGTCAGAACAGGCGTGCAAGGAGGCAGGTCGATTTCATGTTGAAGGAAAGAATTATATTGTGGATGATGGTGATATCCTCCACATCAGGTTTAATGTCTGATTTCTGCTTTTTAAATATGATCTGAGGTTATCTGGCTGGCAACAGGGTATTGTTTATCAGTAAGTAAGTGCAATGTCATTTAGGAATATCTATATTGTTTTACTTTTTTCATTGTTATCTGCCCCGGCATTTGCGCAGATTCCTGTTACCCGTGATCAGATAGAGGATGCAATCGCACTTAGAGGGCAGGCTGAAGTGTTGATTAAATATCCGGGAAGGGAACTGTTTGAACTGATAAACCGTAACCTTTCAGTATCAGGTCTGAGGGAGGGAATGGCAGAGATAGTGTTGTCTGCTGATGACACAGCCTGGTTTTTTTCACTGGAACTACCGGCCTATGTAAAGGAGCAGGATTCACCCAAATCCATTCTATCTGCCATGACGATGGAGGAGGCAATGAACTGGGATATCTATCCTACCCTTCAGCAGTATGACTCCATTATGAGATATTTTGCCGGCAGCTACCCTGATATTTGTCGCCTCGACACTATTGGTCTGACTTATATGGGGAGGGCTGTTCTGGCTCTGAAAATTTCCGATAATGTTTCGGATGAAGAGGCTGAGCCCGCAGTGTTTTTTACCTCCACAATGCACGGTGATGAACTGGCAGGCTTCGTTCTTTTGCTCAGACTGGCGGAGTACCTGCTTGAGAGTTACCCCTCAACCACACTGGCCGGACACCTTGTTGATTCACTCCAGATATGGATTAACCCGCTGGCAAATCCTGACGGCACATATACAAGCTATGACACTCCGGGAAGCAGGGATACAATTCTTTTTCCCACCAGGGTTAACTCGGAAGGCACTGACCTGAACAGAAGTTTCCCGGGTCCTCTTACTGATCAGGCTCCTGATCAGGAAACAAATAATTTTATACACTTCCAGGAGATGAACCGTTTTACCCTCTCTGTGAATTTCCATTCGGGAGAAGAGGTAATTAATTATCCGTGGGACACATGGTCGGCAAAACATCCGGATGATGAATGGTTTGAGAAGATCAGCAGGGAATGGGCAGATAGTGTCCATTTAGTCTCCGGTGAAGGTTATATGGACGGGTTTGATAACGGAATAGTGCGGGGGTCGGTATGGTATGAAATAAGGGGAGGGCGGCAGGATTATGTTACATGGGCTCAGCATGGCAGGGAAGTAACAGCAGAGATTGACAAAACGAAGCTTACATCAGGATCCGGACTCCCGCAGCTATGGGATTATAACTACAGGTCTATGTTGCGGTATGCTGAAAACGCTATGTTCGGTGTTCACGGATTTGTGACAGACGCCATAACAGGGAAGCCACTGAAAGCTTCAGTCATTACTGTCAATCATGATCTTGATGGGTCACATATTGTATCAGACTCTTTAACAGGATACTATATCAGGCTTATTGCCCCTGGATTGTGGGATTTTGCTTTCTCAGCTGATGGTTATAAGCCAGATACTGTATATGGTATTTCTGTGACAGAGAGAGAACAGTTAAGGCTGTCAGTGGCCATGGTACCGCTGGGTCAGGATACCCTTCCTGAAAATAGCAGGGAGCTTATTCTATACCCGGTACCTGTAGCTGATAATTTAAATATAATGTTATCTGACCTGAAAGAGGGCCAGGGAGAGTTAACAATAATTTCCCTGCAAGGGCAGACAGTATTGAAGAAAATTCGCTATTTTACATCAGGACAGCCTGTTACGGAAAATGTATCGCATCTTGCTCCGGGAGTATATATTTGCAGGGTGATACTGTCGCAGGGTAAAGGATCATTTGAATCACTCCTTGTCAGAAGATAAGCCTCACGCCTTTGTTAATTGACAGGATCAGTCACATTTGTTTCTGATCCTGAAAAAGCTATTTTTGCTGACTGAATCACAACTTAGATTATGCAGATGTCAACAATAAGAATATCCGGAGTTTTAGCAATAATACTATTAATCAAATTGTCTTTTCCATCACCTCTTCTCTCCCAGACTGCCTATATCCCTCCTGACAGGCCAAAGCTGGTTGTTACTCTTGTGATGGAGCAGTTCAGATATGATTTTATTGACAGGTTCTCAAACAGGTTTGGTGAAGGAGGATTCAAAATGATTATTAATGAAGGCACATACTGCAGGAATGCCTCCTATGACTTCTTCTCCACACAGAGTGCTCCTGCCCATGCCACTCTATCGACAGGAACAGATCCCCGGTTTCATGGAATAATCGCTGACAGCTGGTACCACCCATTAAGGGATGCGGTTGTATATTGTACTTCTGACAGTGAGGTTAATCCCGTCGGAGGAAGTTTTGAGAACGGCCTGCAGTCGCCGGTTAATATGTTTCCAAGTACCTTTTCTGATGAGCTGGAGATGTCAACCAACGGAAAATCAAAGGTTTTTGGAGTCTCAATGAGAGATCACGCAGCAATACTGGGGGCCGGACATGCTGCTGATGCAGCTTACTGGTTTGATGACAGGAGTGGCACCTGGATGTCCTCAACTCATTATATTGATTCTCTGCCAGACTGGGTCAGGAAATTCAACGAGATGAACCTGCCTGAAACATACCTGTCGGCCGGATGGACAACCCTTTTGCCTGTGGAGGAGTATAACGGTTCAATCTCTGACACTGCATCCTGGGAAATAGGTATCGGGGGAAAGACTCTCTTTCCATACAGGTTTGACAAAGGCAGGGCTTCCGGTTTAAGAAGGGGGAATGAAACTGACTATTCACTGCTGCCCCTGATACCGGCCGGAAACACCTTTACCAATGATTTTGCTATCAGGCTGATTGAGGAGGAACAGCTTGGTGCCGATGATATAACAGATTTTCTGATGATAGGCTATCCTGTTACGGATAATATCGGTCATCTGTTCGGTCCCTCCTCGGTTGAGATGGCTGATGCGGTTATCCGTTTTGACAGGGATCTGGCTCATCTGATTAATTTTCTGAATGAAAAGATAGGGAAGAAGAATTACCTTCTCTGTTTTACGGCAGCTCATGGGGTGGCAGGAGTGCCTGAGTTGCTTGCAGACAGCAAAGTTCCGTCGGGACGCTTCAGTCAGAATCAGGCTCTGACACTTCTCAGGAGCTATCTGAATGTAATATACGGTGAGGGAAGCTGGGTTAAAGGGTACTATGAGAAACAGATATACCTGAACCGCACCCTTATTGAAGATGCCAGACTTGATCTGGATGAAATGCAGCAGACTGCTTCACGATTTCTGACACAATTCAGCGGAGTAGCATCTGCGGTACCGGGAAGCGTTATTGAGACAGGAGACTTTACAAGGGGTTATTTTCGCAGCATAAGAAACAGTTATGATCCCTCACGCTCAGGTGATATTATTATAAACCTTAAGCCCGGATGGATTGAAAGCGGTAACTTTGTTACAAATCATAACTCCCCCTATGAGTATGATATACATGTGCCTCTGATATGGTATGGTTATACCGTCAACCGAATGTCTGTAACACGTAAGGTAAACATGAATGAGGTGGCTGCAACCCTTTCAGCCCTGTGCCGGATACAGGTTCCAAATGCCTGTATGGGAGAGCCTATGACAGAGCTATTCAGATAATGGTATGCTTTTTGATCTATGCTATCTGCAATACTGTTTTACAGCATAAAACAAATTTTGCATTTTTAGTCAAAGTTCTATCTTTGCAAATTAATTAAGTTAAACATAAACAGATAACTATGGGAGAGTTAAAGCGGACAGCACTCAGGAGCATAATGGCTATTGGTGTAATGGCATTTTCACTGAATGCATTCGGACAGGCAGCAATGGCAGAGGTTGTAGAGACCTTCAATGCCGGTGTAACGATGATGAAGATGAATCCGGATGCAGCTATTGCATCATTTGAGAAAACGGTATCACTGGCCGAACAGGTTGGTGAGGAAGCTGCTGAGATAAAGGATCAGGCTTTAAAGCAGATCCCGAAAATGTACTGGGAGTCGGCAAAAAACCATGCCTCCAAAAAGGATTATGACGGAGCACTTGAAAAGCTTGAATCATGTATCAAAACAGCAAATGTTGTGGATGACGCCTCACTTGCATCACGCGCCAATTCCACTGCATTGAGTATTCTGAATGTTATGGGATCAAATGCCCTGAGTGCAGGAGATTATACCGCTGCATTGGATTATTTTGACCAGGTGCTTGCCAGAGAATCAAGATATGCAAAAGCATACCTTGGAAAGGTGCTTGTTTACAGCGAGATGGAAGATTATGACAAGATGGAGGAGGTAGCCCTGCTCGGTATTGAGACCGCCAAGTCAACACGTGACAACAAGACTGCCGGCGATATACAGACCAAGCTGCGCAGCACATTCCTTAATAATGCGCAGGCAGATATGCAGAATGAGAATTATGCCTCAGCTGTTGAAAATCTTACCAGATCAATAGAGTATGGCGGTGCAAGCTCAGGCATATGGTACCAGCTAGGACAGGCTCAGCAGAATATCTCCAAATGGGCTGATGCTGTAAAGTCCTTCACCAGCGCTCTTGAACTTGAGCTTGGAGGAGATGCAGATAAGGCAAAGATTTATTTTGAGATGGCCAGGAGTTATCAGGAACTCTCTGACGTGCAGAATGCATGTGCAAACTACAAAAAAGCTATGTACGGAGAGTTTGCAGAGGCTGCTAAATACCAGATTGAGACAGTTCTGAAGTGCGGGAATTAATCTCCACCTGAGATAGGATATAAAAAAAACGGGCCCCGTTAAGGGGTCCGTTTTTTTTATCAATTATTTATAAGAGTTGTCATTCTGCCCCCGAAATTCCGGCTACATCACTACTATCCCGGAAAACCTTATAATCATTGTAGTCTTTCCGCGTCCATACGATAGCATAATTATCGTACCGTGTATACTGCAGGTCAAAAAGCTCATCTATTCGTTCCGACTTCACCCTTCCCTTTATATCACCTGAGTCGGATGGTTCAAAAGGGAATATGGTTATATCTTTTTTAATATTTATCCCTTCTTTGTCACATATCTTGTAAAGTGCCTCTTTAGCGCACCAGTGCAGATAGAGATGATACTTCTTAAGTTCCTTTTTCCGGGTTAATCTTTCATCCCTGTTGATAAATTTGAATGAGAGCGCTGATATATTTGAACTCATATACTCGAGGTCTATTCCTATCCTTTCACGCGTACTGAGCATAATGGAGGTGAGCTTGTTGGAGTGGGTTATGCTTATAAAGTGTGATCCATCCCTGAGAAATGGCTTGTTATTCTTGTTGTAAACTATTCCGCGACCCGATCCCAGCAGTTCAGACAGAAGGGCGCGAACACTCAGGAACTCCTGCTTACGTGAATTGCTTCTGAATACCCGGTATTTTTTCCGGTCTTCAGGACTGAGATCAACCATGCATAGAAGAGTCTTAATATCCTCTTCAATCTTCCAGACTCCCAGCAGAGTGTGCTCATTCAGGTAGTGTTCAGTAATGCAGCCCATCTGATAGTCAAAGTTAACGGTTTAATACTTCCATTCAAGGGTTTCGACAAGGTGAATTACATCCTGGCTGAAAAAGTCAATAACAGGTTTAAGTGAGTCTTTATCAGGAGTGGCGCTGAAATAGAGTGCCCCCCGAAGGTAATGGTTGGTGCTGTCTGTAAGATAGAACTGCATGGAGGATGCAGCATTACCGGTGATTGAATATAGGGTGCCGTAAACCCTCTTCTCTTCGTTCTCCCAGTAGCTTTCATTTATTGCATCAGCTTTAACCGTATGTTTGTAGGCAAGACGGTGGGTATCCTCTGTGAGCAGGTCAAGGTTACCGGCTATTTCAATATAGCTGAGGTGTATTTTGCCACCATATCCGGCAAATTCAATATTGAACCAGCAGGGATCTGTGAGCCCTGGCTCGGATGTAACAGTAGCGTAAACAGGGTACTCAAAAGTAAACGGGCATATCGAATCAAACAGAGTATACCCTTTTTCCGGGAGATCAATTCTGAAGTGACCCCTTGGTTTTGGAGTGCCCCTGTCACCGCATGAACTCACCACCAGAATAACAATGATTGTTATAAACAATGCCGGCAGCAGATGCCTTAATCTATTTTCTTTTTGCCGTAACCTCAACCTTTAACCTTTTAATGCGCCGTTTATCAGCTGATTCAATAGTGAACTTGTAATTCATCCAGGTAATAGTGTAACCCTCTTTCGGAATCTCTCCGGTCATTTCGAGAATCAGACCGGCAAGAGTGTCAGAATCACCTCTTGCATCCTCAAATGTCTCCTCATCTATATCAAATAGTTTAAAGAATTCGTTTAACTGTGTTTTCCCCTCAAAGAGGTAGGTATAATCATCAATCTTTTTAAAGTCGTAATGTTCCGGATCTGATTCATCAGGAATCTCTCCCATTATCTCTTCAAGGATATCCTCGAGTGTAACTATTCCGCTTGTTCCTCCATACTCATCCACCACTATTGCCATATGAATCTTTTTGGTCTGGAACTCTTCCAGAAGGTCATTTATCTTTTTTGTTTCAGGAATAAAGTAGGGTGGGCGAATAAGTGACTGCCAATTGAAGCTGTTGGGTTTATGAAAGTGGGGAAGCAGATCCTTTACATAGAGCATCCCTTCCACATTATCGAATGTGCCCCTGTAGACAGGTATCCTGGAGTACCCTGAATCAATAATTGCGGGCATTACCTCCCCGAACGGGGTTTTGATATCTATCGCAGTAACATCAATCCTTGGTTTCATTATCTCAGTAGCGTAGATATTACTGAACTTGACAATGCCCCTGAGAATTTTTTCATCCTCCCTGATAGACTCCGATGCGATATTTATTGCCTCTTTCAGGTCTCCCTTGCTTATGATATCAGAGTTTTTCCACCTGCGGAACAGCCTGAGTGATTTTACCAGGATCATGCTGACCGGTCTGAATATTTTTTCCATCACGACAAGGGGCAAAGCCATAATGAGAGCAAATTTAACCGCGGCGCGTGATGCATATATTTTTGGAAGGATTTCTCCAAAGAGAAGCAGTATAAATGTGATAACAACAACCTCCAGAGCAAATCCCGCTGCAGGATTATCAGAGAAATCAAAAAGCCTGTTGCTCAGCCATGCTGATATTATTACTATACTAATGTTTACCAGGTTGTTTGCCACAAGTATGGTTCCCAGCAACCTTTCAGGCATGCTTATAAGCCTGAGGGCTTTACTGGCTATCCCCGACTTTTTGCCGGAGATCTCACTTATATTTCCTGGTGAGAGTGAAAAAAAGGCAATCTCCGATCCGGATATAAAGGCAGAGGAGATAAGAAGGATCAGCAGTACTACAAAACCGGTGATCAGACCGGGCAGAGAAGATTGCTGTGTTACGGATTCAATTACAGAAAGGTATTGATAAGGGTCTTCAGCTTCCAAGGTAGAAATATTTGGTTAAACTAAAAGGGGAGGTCATCCTCCTTGTTATCAGGCGCATCAAAGGAGTCGGCCGCAGGCGGATCCTGATTTTTGCCGTTTGCACTGAACCTGCTTCCCGATTCCTCTCCGGCCGGAGTAAAAGAATCATCGCTGGCTGAATCACTGGTACCCGACTGGCCCTCTCCTTTTTTGCCGAGCATCTGCATATTGTCGGCAATAATTTCGGTAATATATCTTTTGTTCCCATCCCTGTCATCATATGAACGGGTTTTTATCCGCCCCTCTATATAGAGCTGGGATCCCTTTTTAACATATTTTTCTGCAACCTCAGCAAGTCCTCTCCAGAGTACCACATTGTGCCACTCGGTGGTTGTAATGCGTTCACCATCCTTACTACGGTAGGTCTCACTTGTTGCGAATGGAAAGCGTGCCACGGCAACACCCTGTTCAATGTAATGAACTTCCGGATCCTTACCCAGATTGCCAACCAGAATTACCTTATTAACAGACATTTTATACCCTGTTTTGTTAAAAATATTTTGGGTTGTAAAGTTATGAAAAAAAGTATTGATGTCAACCTGAAAGTGGTAAATTGAACACACCCCGCAGCCCGGCAGGTGTTAAAGACAAAATATGTACACCTATAAATCACTTGTTCAGATTATTAAGAGAAAGGAAAGATAAAAAAATAACTGTAAGTGTTTCGTTTATAAGAAATAATATTTTACATTTGCAGAGTTATTCGAAAAAATAAAGACTTATATAAATTGTTGAATCAAAATTGATTAAAAAATGACTAAGGCAGACATCGTTAATGAGATTGCCAGAAAAACTGGTATAGAAAAAGTGACAGTACAGAGAACTGTGGAAGAGTTTATGGATGCGGTCAAGGAATCTATGGTAGCTGGAAATAACGTTTATCTCAGAGGTTTCGGCAGCTTTATCGTTAAGAAAAGAGCCAAGAAAACAGCCAGGAATATCTCTAAGAATACCACTATAATTATTCCGGAACATTTTATACCGGCTTTCAAGCCTTCAAAATCATTTATCAACAAGGTTAAGACCAATAAAAAGTAGGAGTGCTATATGCCAAGCGGGAAAAAGAGAAAAAGACATAAGATGGCTACTCACAAGCGCAAGAAGCGCTTGAGAAAGAACAGGCACAAAAAGAAGAAATAGTCATACCTGTTTACAGCCATGAAATTATCGCTAAACCTAAAGATTTTCTCGTCTTTAGGTTTAGCACATTTATAGGTCAGACGGGGTAAATTCAATATTCCATATTGTGATATCCAAAGATTTAATTATTGAATCAGGTAGTGAAGAGATATCCATCGCACTACTTGAAGATAAGCAGCTAGTTGAGCTTAATACTGAAAAGAAAAACCTGAGGTTTACTGTAGGAGATGTCTACCTTGGCAAGGTTAAGAAAATTATGCCGGGGCTTAATGCCGCATTTGTTAATGTGGGTTACGAGAGGGATGCCTTTCTGCACTATCTTGATCTGGGCGCACAGTTCAGATCACTGAACCGTTACTACCACCTTGCCATTCATAAGAAGGGCAAAATGGTGCCTCTGACAAAATTCAAGAATGAGGCTGATATTGACAAGGACGGCAAGATAGGGGATATACTTACCACCGGACAAACAGTTATAGTTCAGATTACCAAGGAGCCAATAAGTACAAAAGGACCCAGGCTTGGATCAGAGATCTCGCTGGCCGGGCGTAACCTTGTTCTTATTCCCTTTTCAGACAAGATATCCATCAGCTCCAAGATTGAGAGCCAGGAAGAGAAAAACAGGCTCAAAACCCTTATACAGAGCATAAAACCCAAAAATTTCGGAGTAATAGTGCGAACTGTTGCTGAAGGAAAGAAGGTAGCTTTGCTTGATGCAGAAATGCGTTCTCTGGTCGAGAAATGGGAATCAGCGTTCAGCAATCTTAAAAAGGATACCCTGCAGCCAAAGCTGTTGATTGGTGAAATTAATCGGACCGCAGCAATTCTCCGAGATATACTGAATGTTAGTTTTACCAGTATTACCGTAAATGACCAGGCCACTGCAACGGAGATAAAGCAATATGTAAAGGAGATAGCACCTGAGAAGGAGAAGATTGTCAAACTCTATACAGGAACAGTTCCGCTATTTGATCATTACGGTGTTACCAGACAGATAAAGTCGCTGTTCGGAAAAACAGTCTCATTCAGACACGGATCATATCTTATTATAGAGCACACTGAAGCCCTCCATGTTATTGATGTTAACAGCGGAAACAGGTCAAAGTCAGATTCTGATCAGGAGTCCAATGCCCTTGATGTAAATATGGAGGCTGCCAGGGAGATTGCCCGTCAGCTCCGGCTAAGGGATATGGGTGGCATTATTGTTATCGATTTTATCGATATGACATCCAATGATCATCGTCAACAGCTTTTTGACCGCATGAAAGAGGCGATGGCAGCGGACCGGACTAAGCACAATATACTGCCCCTGAGTAAATACGGCCTGATGCAGATCACGCGCCAGAGGGTAAGGCCTGAAATGCATATCTCAACGGATGAAAAGTGTCCAACCTGCAGCGGTGAAGGTACTGTAGGACCTGCTATTTTGTATACTGATCGTTTGGAGGAGGATCTCAAGTATCTCCTTGAAAAGGTAAAGACCCGCCGGATTGTTCTGCGAACACACCCCTTTGTTGCAGCCTGGCTTACCAAGGGACTAATTCCACCTTACAGGAAGATGGGTAGAAAATATGGATGCAAGCTTACTGTGCAGTCCATTCCGTCATACCACTACCTTGAGCATCATTTTTTTGACACCGAGGGCGACGAGATAGACCTTTAGCCCCTTACCAGACCTTTAATCCCTCAACAATATCCACTGTTAAGTTGTTTTATCCATAATGGGGGCTTTAATCCACCTTCTCGTTCCGCTTCGGCGGACGAGAGGGTGTGGTAAAATTCCCCGGGGCTTGCCCCGGAAAGAAGGGTCCAGGGCTTGCCCTGGGGTATAATACCATTTATTAGATTAATCCCTGACTATGAATGTAGTGATTAATCTGACTGTTCTGCTTAGTCTAACGATGCTGATTAATCTGACTGTCCGGATTAACAGATGCTTCGGTTTTAAGTGGTAACTCCCTTTTAAAGTTATTTCGTTAATGGATTTTTGTTATTTTCGCAGTTCAAAATATAAACTGTATTTAATAATATAAAGGTATTATTATGAAGCGATTGCTATTTTTTACCCTTTTACTGGTTAGCCTGGTCTCCCTTTCTAACGCACAGATTTATGATCCTGTTGACTGGAGTTTCAGTTATGAAAAGGTTGATAATAATACCTGGGACATTATCTTTACGGCTGAGATTGAGGAGCATTCTCACCTCTATTCGATAAACCTCCCGGAAGATAATATTGCTATCCCAACATCATTTACAGTTGAGGAGTCTGACCTCTTCAAAATTGTCCGGGAGGTATATGAAGTGGATACCCCCGATGTGGTCTTTAATGATCTGGGATATGATGATGTATACTTCAGTGAAAGTGCGGAGTTCAGAATGAGGATAACATCTGAGCTGTCATCATTCACCGTGTCAGGTTATGTAACCTATATGGCTTGTGATGACGAGAGGTGTTCTCCTCCACAGGATGTTGAATTTTCAGTGGCCCTGGGAGGTGAATCTGTGACAGCTGAACCAGGGTCAGAGAAAATGGCTTCTGCTTCTGAAGGGAGTGCACCCGGAGCAGGGAAGGAGGGGATGCTCAGATTCTTTATTATATCATTGCTGGCAGGGCTGGCAGGGATACTTACTCCGTGTGTGTTTCCTATGATTCCAATGACGGTGGCCTTCTTTTCACGGGGCGCAGGGAACAGGATCAAATCAGTTACCATGGCTCTTGTTTTTGGTCTCTCAATAGTACTTGTCTACTCATCACTGGGGATAATTGTTTCACTCACCAGCGCGGGAGCCGGCTTTGCCAGTACCCTGAGTACACACTGGATACCAAACCTGCTCTTCTTCCTGTTCTTTATAATATTTGCCGCCTCTTTCTTTGGAGCATTTGAGCTGGTATTGCCAAACAGGTGGATTAGCAGCACCGACTCCAAAGTTGATAAAGGGGGTGTTCTCGCCGCGTTTTTTCTTGGCATTACTACCGTTCTTGTCTCCTTTTCGTGCACAGGCCCCATTGTGGGAGCCCTGCTTGTTGAGGCTGCCAGCGGTGATGTACTGAGGCCCACAATTGGAATGTTCGGTTTTGGACTGGCATTTGCCCTGCCTTTTACAATATTTGCCCTATTTCCGTCAGTATTGAATAAGCTTCCCAAGTCGGGAGGATGGCTCAACTCTGTAAAAGTGGTGCTGGGATTCCTGATGGTTGCCTTCGGACTCAAGTTCCTGTCTATCATTGATGCTGTGTACGGACTGGGATTTATGGGGAGGGATATCTTCCTTGCAATATGGATTGTCCTTTTCTCCCTTCTCGGTCTCTATCTTATGGGCAGGATCCGTTTTGCCCACGACAGTAAGCTTGACCATATAGGTGTCTTCAGATTACTGATGATTGTGGTAGTTTTTTCATTTGTGGTATACCTGATACCGGGACTCTTTGGTGCCCCTCTGAAAGGGTTATCCGGATTTCTTCCTGCCCCCGAAACATCCTCATTCAGGATGATGCAGGGCAGCAATCCTACTTCAGGGGCAGTGGCACCATTTAACAATGAAGGGGAGTCGTCGTTGTGCGGAACACCCAAATATGCTGAGAATGTTAACCTGCATCTTCCATACGGGCTACAGGGCTATTATGAGTATGAGCAGGGAATGGCTTGTGCCAGGGAGAAAGGACTTCCTGTACTGCTCGATTTCAAGGGACATGCATGTGCCAATTGCAAGGAGATGGAGGGTAAGGTTTGGTCTGATCCCGAAGTGCTCCGTCGTCTCAGCCAGAATTTTGTCATAATTGCTCTCTATACCGATGACCGTACAAAATTACCGGAAGAGGAGTGGAGAGTATCACCTGTTGACGGAAAAATGCAGAAAACCATGGGTAAGGTGAATGCAGATCTCGAAATAGAGATGTTCGGCACCAATACCCAGCCCCTATATGTTATTACAGATCATGACGGTAATGCCCTTAATGATCCTATGCAGCTTAACCTGGATATTCAGGAGTATATTGAGTGGCTTGATGAGGGTGTGAGATTATTTAATGAATAGAGGCAAATCTTACGCTCCGGGTATTTAAGGGCCTTCGCCGCAACCTTAACGTCTCAGTTTTCTGATAGGGGAAGCTATAAAAGTCAGTATACTTATAATAATGGTGTAGATTAGTGCCAGCCTGTACAGGTAATTGCCATGAATAACATATAGAGTTGTGCTGGTACCTTTACTGAGTGATCCCCTTAATGTATCCCTCTCCCACCATCCTGTCTGCACGGTTATATCACCCCTCTGGTTTATCAGCGCAGAGATTCCGGTGTTGGCAGCCCTTGCAACAGCCCGCCTTGTCTCAATCGCCCGCAGAGAGGCAAATCCAAGATGCTGACGGTACCCCTGGCTGTTTCCCCACCAGCCGTCATTGGTTATTATAGTTATAATATCTGCACCGTTTGCAACATACCTCCCTACAAACTCACCAAACAAGGATTCGTAACAGATAACGGGTGCAATTACTGTTCCGGTGACCGGATTGGTAAAGACCCGGCGTTCACGTTGTATTCCGTATCCGGAGCCTGTTCCTCCCAGATCGGGCAAAATCCTCTCCAGTCTGCCGGGCAGCCAGTTTATGCTCATCTCAATCCCGGGAATCAGTTTTGATTTGTGATAGAATCCCGGGTTTTTGTCTTTGTGCAGAGCAACAGCCGAGTTGTAGACCTCATACCAGTAGTCACCATCCCTTTTTATTCCTGCAGAGCGGTGCGTGCCGTCCGACTTCTCCGGAAAGGAAACCATGGTAGTGGCCCCTGTCATTACGGATGCATCAGGAAAAGAGTCAAACAACTCAGAAAGGAGTTCAATATATTGGTTCCCGGAGGCCTCTGCTTCATAAAAGGGATCATCAATAGCTGTTTCAGGCAGGATAATCCAGTCGGTTCGTCCGGTTGCTGCTCCTGCAGCCATCTCTTTCATCATCCTGAGCTGACTGTAAAAAGGGGTCCCTGTGAATTTTTCCATGTAAGGATCAATGCTTGGCTGAACGATTACTATCTCTGCTGTATCATTTTCGTTCTCTTTATAACTGTAGTAGATTATAAGGGAGATAATAACTGGCATAACCAGCAATCCGGCGGAAGTAATAAAATAGCCGCTGACTACTCTTTTGTTGTTCCTGTAACTGGCTATTGCCACAACTGCAGTTGCTGCTACTGCCAGTATCCATAGTGAGCCACCCCCGGCACCGGTAAACTCATACCACTGTACCAGCCGGGGAGAGTGGCCGAATACGTTACCCGGGTTGAGCCAGGGGGTAAAGAACGGTACACTCATGGTAAACTTTTCGTATGTCAGCCAGAGGGCCCCAAGGGATATCAATCCGGTCAGCCTGCTGGTGCGCCTGTGAATAAGGGAGGCTGTCCAGAATACCATTCCGGCCATAAAACTGTTTACAATCATTACCATTACAGCACCTGTAACAGTGACCCTGCCAATCCATGCCAGTGAAATGATATTGTAGATAAGAAAGCCGGCTGATATATTAATAAATAGTGAGGTGTGGAACTCACGGCTTTCACTGTGCGTTAAGTAGATGTGGATCCATAGAATAAATGAAATAAAGATCAGAGGTGCCGGCAGCACCGGGATCCATGCCATCGAGGCGGTTGCCCCCGCAATGGCTGATATCAGGAGGTTCTTAAGGTTCATTGGTCAGTTCTGCTTTTATCAGGGATGGCCGCTTACCCCTGCTGGTAAGGTAGACACCGCCAAGGATACAAAATACAGAAATAATCATTGAAGAAGTAATTATTTCACCATCCGAAGCACCCCACATAGTTGAAACAAGGGGAGCCATATAGGTCACCGTTGTGGCAAAGAGGGGAGATGTTCTGATGATCAGTATATTGAAGAGCACCAGTGCAATTGCTGAACCAAAAACGGCAAGGATAATAATAAAGCCAAGGTTACGTATCCAATCACTGCTTGCAGCTACGTTTGAAAAATCAGTAAAAAGCAGGTTGATGCCCGCAACAGGACCTGTAAAAAAGAATGCCAGGGATGTAATTACGAGTCCGTTCATACCCTTGATTCTGGTTACCTGATTGGAACTTAATCCGTAAAAAAATGTGGCAAGCACAATCAGGAGTCCTGCAACATCAAAGGTGAAATCGCCCCTGTACAGGAGTCCCGCCGCACCGGTGAGTCCCAGAATAATTCCTGCTACCTGATGCCAGGTGGCCTTTCTGTTAAACAGGGAGATACCTACAAGAAGTGTAAAAAGGGGGGTAAGTGAGTTAAGCATACCTGCCACGGCACTGTCGAGCCGTGTCTGTGCTGCCGGAAACAGGACTGCCGGGAGAGCATTGCCCACAGCTCCAATAATAATAAGGCTCAGGATATTGTAGCGGTTGATCTTTTTAATATGGTGTAGGGCAACCGGAAGCAGTACTATAAACGTTATAAAGATGCGCAGCGATCCAATCTGCATTGCATTGAATGATTCAAGCCCCCTTTTCATAAGGATAAACGAACTCCCCCAGATCAGGGAAAGCAGCGCCAGTATAAGCCAGTTAAGCAGGTCAGGTTTACCTTTCATAATTTATTATATAGTCAGTTCCGGTGGACAGGATGATAATTGTTTTCGTCCTCCTCCGGTTGCAGGGACAAATTTAACAGAAGTAACCGATAAAAGGTTTCAGTATACTCTATTTTGCCGGAAAAGTCAGGAATATAGTTAACGGGTCAGCTTATTTTACCGCGGACCTTATAGCTGATCCTGGTACTGATACTGCCGCTGACCTTTTGGCTGGCCCTGATACTGATACTGCCGCTGACCTTTTGGCTGGCCCTGGTACTGATACTGCCGCGGACCTTATGGCTGATCCTGGTACTGATACTGCCACTGACCTTTTGGCTGGCCCTGGTGCTGATACTGCCGCCCTTTTAGCTGGCCCTGGTTCTGATACTGCCACTGACCTTTTGGCTGGCCCTGATGCTGATACTGCCGCCCTTTTAGCTGGCCCTGGTTCTGATACTGCCGCCGCCCTTTTGGCTGGCCCTGGTTCTACTGTATCAGCAGTTAAAGGGAAACCGAGGCCATGGGATAATGTGAGTGCGCTTATCTGTTTACCCGGACAGCCTGTGTGGCAGCATGTTAAAAGTAGTTAAAAGGTGTTGTATAAATGGTCGTAACAGGCAAAACTAAGATCTCTTTTCCCTACTTTAGCTTTTAATAACCGAAAATAATCAAGGAGGATGCCGGTGATCAGAGAATACCGATTATGTAGGTTATTCTGTGATCAAAGATAGCCTTTCATTCAGGTTATTACGGTGATCAGGGAATACAGATTAAGCTGGCGATGCTGGTGATCAGTTATCTAAAAGCAAACATTAATAACTATAAGGATGAAATATTTTAACACTATTCTGCTGCTGACTCTTTTTATGCTTCTGGGCTCGTGCGGTGACAGGGAGGCAGCCATACAGAAAAAGGCTGATAAGATACATGAAGCTGTGCTGACGGTTGATACTCATTGTGATACTCCGATGCGACTCACAAGGGCAGGATTTGATCTCGGAAAGCGGAATGATGATGGATGTGTTGACTTCCCGAGGATGAAGGAGGGGGGGCTTGATGCAGAATTTTTTGCTGTCTTTATAGGGCAGGGTCCCAGAAACGATTCTATTCATGATGTAGTATATCACAGAGCACTGGATATTTTTGCTGCCATACATGAAAGTATTGAAAAGAATAGTGATCAGGCTGAACTGGCACTTACAGTTGAGGACGCATACCGAATTGAAGATACAGGCAAGCGTGCTGCCTTTATAGGTATTGAGAATGGTTATACGGTGGGGAATGATATTTCCCGTATTGGTGAATTTTATGAACTTGGGGCAAGATATATAACCCTTTCGCATTCAAGGAATAATGATATCTGCGATTCCTCTACTGATCCGTCCGGAGCTGAGCATAATGGCTTGTCTGAATTTGGAGAAGAGGTGGTCAGGGAGATGAACAGGCTTGGTATGATGGTAGATGTCTCCCATATAAGCGATGAATCTTTCTATGATGTGGTCAAAATCACCGGGGCCCCTGTAATTGCTTCCCACTCATCCTGCAGGGCTTTGTGTGAGAGTCCCCGTAACCTTGATGACAATATGCTTAAGGCCCTGAAAGAGAATGGGGGAGTAATTCAGATCTGTATACTCAGCGACTATCTGCGTCAGCCGGTACCAAATCCTGAGCTTGATGCCAGACTTCAGGAGATACGTGAAAAATATAATAATTTCAGAGATATTTCCGATGAGGAGAGGGAGAAGGGGAGAAATGAGTATTATGCGACCAGAGAGAAATATAAGGATTATGCAACTATTTCAGATGCTGTTGATCATATTGACCATGTGGTACAACTGATTGGTATTGATCATGTTGGTATAGGCACCGATTTTGATGGTGGCGGGGGCATTTCCGAATTAATGGATGTGAGCCAGATGAAGAACCTGACCATTGAACTGGTGCGCAGGGGATATAGCCGCAAGGAGATAGAGAAGATATGGGGCGGCAATATAATGCGTGTAATGGGTGAGGTTGAAAGGATAGCCGCTTCCTGAAATAGCGGTGAAGGGCTTTCCATATAGGGTAGAGAATAGGGTGATAAGGAGATTGACAGGGTTGCTGCCTCTTAATCCTTAACTTTTTGAAGGTTAAGTAACCTCAGCATCCAGCCGGGAAGATTTTTTTCAGGATGGCGTTTCGTAAGATCGAGATACCATCCTATTTTCTTTAACAGAGGTATTTTGAGTGTTTCAACGAACTCAATAAGAGTACCGTCAGGATCCTCAATATAGGAAAAGTGGCCTGCTGCCTCGCCCATGTCAAAACCTTCAATATCATGGCTTGCCTTGCTGTCAACAGTAAATGAGTAGCCTGCTTTTTCACAGTGCGACTTAAGGTTATCCATTCCGCTGATATCATAGCAGAGATGAATAAATCCGGGATCACCCCAGTACCTGTCCTCGAATATTCTGGATTGTTTTCTGTCCCTGGCTTCCACAAGTTCAATAACGCTGTCACCGAAGAGTCGTGAAAAAGCTCCTTTAAAAGGCTTGGACCTTTCCAGCAGAACCCTCCGGAAGGTGCCTTTACCTCCGGGCAGGCCGGCCAGGTCATCAAATATTCCTGTTTTGTCATAAACTACCGAGTCATACCCCAGGATGCCAGAATATACCTCCATGGAACGGTCAGTATCGGTTACCCCGATTATTGCTCCATAGGCACCTCCTGTAACACCCTTTCCCTTCATAAACCAGTCCTGCGCCTCCACCATCTGGAAGATATTACCGAAAGGGTCCCTGATAAAGAGGGTGCTTCTTCCCTCGGGATCTGCGGCCGGAACCCCGATGAGCTCTGCGCCCATTGCAGTGAAATGCTCCACAGCAGCATCTATGGCCTTTATCTTTATCTTGCATGTGTATATCCCAAGATCTCCAATCATTGCCTCCTTTTCCGCGCTCACAGGTTTACGTCCCTTGTACTGCCATATTTCGAATCCTCCGCCGCTCTGCATGTTAATTGCCAGCACGGCATGCCTGCTTCTTGGTTTACCCCCGGTATACGGCAGCATAAGCTTTGCCTCTGCCTCCTCCTCGAATATGGGTACATTCATCCCAAAGGCCTTTCTGTACCATTCCCATGCACTGTGAAGATCATGTACACCTACTCCCATCTGCTGGATTCCACTGATAATATAGCTACTCATTTTCAGGTAATTAAAATTTTGATATGGAAAATAAAAACCTTTTTTACTCGGGCTTTATTTTTCCTGCAATATTAAAGAAAAGGGACGGAAAAAACTTCCTGATATATAACATAAGGAGTTCACTTCCTCCAACCAGTATCTCTCTCCTGTTTCGCCTTATTCCTTTTACTATTTTCTGTGCGGCCTTTTCAGGGGTTATTCCCTTTGCCTGACCGGGATCCAGTTTACCATGTTCACTGCCGGTGGCGGTAAGGGCATTAACTGATATGTTTGTTTTCACCCTTCCCGGGATGATGACAGACGCTCTGATATTGAATCTGCTGTTTTCGATATGCAGTGTCTCAAAGAAACCATGGAGAGCCTGTTTGGATGCTGAATATGCTGACCGGAGCGGAAACCCGAATCGGCCCGATATACTGCTTGTGGCCAGGATATGACCACCACCGTTTTTTATCATATGTGGCAGAACGGCTTTTGAAAGAGCAATGGTTCCGAAGTAGTTGATTTCCATTATCCGCCTGTCGAGCCACAGCGGTGTCTCCAGTATTGTTGCTCTCTGGCTTACTCCTCCCAGATTTATCAGGTAATCAATCTTTCCCATCTCTGACACCATCTGGCCTGCTGTTTTCTCAAAGCCATCACTGTCGGCAAGATCAAGTGGTACAATATGCACCATGCTGCTTCTGTCACCGCAGTTACTTTTAACCCTCAGCAATCCCTCCGGCTGGTTTGATGAGGCCACCACCCGTGCTCCCAGGTTAACAAATCTGTAAAGCAGTGCTTCACCTATTCCCGATGATGCCCCTGTGATCCATACTACCTTATCCTTAAATAAATCCATTCTCAGATCTGTTCCAGCTCCTGTTTCAGTTCCCCGTAAATTGTTCTCAGTATCCTGTATTCAGGATTGTTGCGGTTGATATATTTTCTTACCATTACCCGTTCACGCAGTTTCTGCCATATAAGTATATAGTTCCATGCAAATATCCCCGAGGGAGGTATCATCAGAAACAGCAGCAGGGCCATCCACCAGGAAGGCATAAAGATAAATGCAAGGACTGCATACACTGGCAGAAATATCAGACCCAGCAGGAGTGATATAACAAATCTGACAGATGAATGAAATGCTTTATCCTTTACGCTTCTGAGTGGCAGTTTGGGTACCTTGAAAAAGATATAGTTCAGGATAAAACCAAAGAGGAAGAGGGGGAAGAGAGCGATCAGGGCCGCTGTTGCCAGCATATGTACCGGTAGTCGGGGTTTTGGTCTCTCAAGGTGAAAATATCCGATATTCAGTCTCTGTGAAATGGTCATTATCTTCCTGACTCTTTCAATGATACCCTTATAATGTGCCGGTTGCTCAACGGATGCCTTTTCGAGCTTGCCGATAAGTTCCTTGTCTCTCATTATCTTAGGGTTTTCCCTGTCTCCGCTGTGTTTACCGTTAACTATCTCCCTGATCTCATTGAGCTCATCATAATCCTCTTCGCTTTCAATATGGATCATCACCTTTTTTAAGCCGTCAGATATCTTGTCCCGGAGCTTGTTAAGCGCCACCTGCGGGTTTTCCCTGTAGGTGTCATAGAGCTCTTCAAAGCTCACGGGCTCTCCGTAGCTTACCGTTAGCACCTGCCTGAACTTCCAGTAGTGAGAGAAATCGAGTCCGACCGGAACAATCTTAAGTCCCAGCTTAAAATCCTTCTCCTCCTCAGTCTGAAAAGCTATACGGCAGATTCCTTTTTTTAGTTGTCTGAGTCTTCTGAAACCGGCGTGATTGCCTTCCGGCAGTATTACCAGCCCGTTCTTGTGCAGGATAACATCTATTGTCTTATTAAAAACTTCATCGTTCTGTCGCAGGTTTTCATAGCCATCACGAATCCTGAAGACAGGAAGCATCTTAAAGTAGTAGAGCATTGATGCTATCTTCCTGTTTTTAAATACATCGGATCGTGCGAGGAATACCGGCTGACCCGGAGCCGTACAAGCCAGTGCCAGAGCATCCATAAGTGCATTCTGATGGTTGGGAGCAAAAATATTATGATTTTCCTTCCGTACATTTTCCCTTCCCAGAACTATTACCCTCCGATAGTGCACAAAATTGTGCCACACCGTTACTATACCCTTAAGGATTGCATATCCCAGTGAGTACTTCTCAATATTTTCCTTACCCATCTTAAAAAACTCTACCTTTTATCCTTTAACAGGGGAATAAATGACCAGGTTCCTGCAATCGCCAGTCCCGATATTATATGCCATACTCCCCACCATGCAGTTACAACAGCCATACCACCAATTGCAAGGCCGGGCGGGAAAATATTGGGGTTAAAAAGCAGTACAAGCCCAAGACCTGAATTCTGTATTCCCGTTTCTATTGTTATGGCCCTTCTGTCGAACCGTGATCTGCGCGTAATTGTTGCAAAGGTGAATCCGGTGGAAAGGGCTATTAAGTTATGCACCAGTACAATGATCATTATATATTTTATAACCTGCAGGAAATAGTCATAGTTGCTCCTGAAGAGTATAAAGACCATTGCAAAGAATGCCAGTATGGATAATATCTTGATTGGTTTGATTATTGCAGCGGTAATTTTCGGAAGGTATTTTGCAAAGAGCATACCCAGAATAAGAGGAACCCCTAGTAGAATAAAGACTGTCTTAAACATTTCAATGGGATCAATCCTCAGTGGTTGAAGAAGTTCCGATCCTGAGCCATGGTATATCTTCAGAAACAGTCCGCCCCAGAAGGCGAAATTGAGAGGAGTCATAAATATTGCAGAGAGGGTGGCCAGTGCAGTCAGACTTACCGAGAGTGCTGCATTTCCCTTTGCAAGAGATGACATAAAATTGGAGATATTTCCGCCGGGACAGGAGGCAACGAGGATCATTCCCATGCCAATTGTAGGGGTAATCATGTTCTTCATTGCTATTACCAGCAAGAAGGTAATTGCCGGCAGGACGAAGAACTGTGAGATATATCCCACGATCACTGACCGGGGGTCTTTTGCCAGCCGGCTAAAGTGTTCAAATTTTATCCCGAGAGCTACACCAAACATAATGAATGCCAGTGTGAGGTTCAGGATCAGGAGTCCGTCCTGAGAAAATCTCAGTGTTACCTCGTCCATTTTTTGCAGAGCTTCAAACATAGGTAATCTCAGATAATGGATCTGTTAATAACGGGGCAATATACGTAAAAAATGTTAATTCAATTAGCAGGGTTATATTTTCCTATTCATGGCCCTACCTGTCCCTCAGCCTGTCCAGATCGCGCCGCTCCCTCTTTGTCGGCCGCCCCGTTCCCCTTGGACGCAGACCGGTTTTATCGGACAGTTTGATATTGAGTTTTTCGCGTTCCTCTTCAGGTGTCAGATCTTCAAGATACTGGCTGACAAGTTTTGCTCCTACACGTGACGGTGGCAGCTCTTTTACCCTGAAATTAAGCAGCGCCGGCTGGCGACGCAGCGTAAAGATATCCTCTATGACCGCCGTCCGGGAAGGTTTAATATTCAAACCGTCGATCTGTACCCTGCCGTTACGGCATGCATCGGAGGCCATACTTCTTGTTTTAAATAGCCGTACCGTCCAGAGATATTTATCATAACGGATTCCTTCCATGTTACTCATCCTTTCCGGGGATACTCTTTCCTTCCCTGTTATAGCGGGTCATTGTAAGCTCAAGACCTGCAAAACCGAATGACTTGATCATATTCACCGTAAGTTCAATCCGGGGCTTCAGAAAGTTAATCTCTTCGCTGCTCCACTTTTCAAGCACATAGTGCACCTGTCCGCCCGGAGGAAAGTCATTTCCGATCCCGAACCTTATTCGGGCATAGCTGTTGTGACCCAGGATTGCACTGATATGTGAAAGACCGTTATGCCCGCCGTCACCTCCTCCGGGTCTTATCCTTATGCTTCCGGCCGGCAGGGCAATGTCATCAGTGATAACCAGCAGGTTCTCAACAGGAATTTTCTCCTTCTTAAGCCAGTAGTTCACGGCATTGCCACTCAGATTCATATAGGTTGATGGCTTGAGCAGTATATAGATACGGCCCCGGTGGCGTATCTCAGCCACGGAGCCGTATCTTTTGTCGTTAAAACCCGTACCCGTTGATGCGGCCCAGGCATCCAGCACCATAAAGCCGATATTATGACGGGTGTAACTATATTCGTCTCCAATATTTCCCAGACCTGTGATCAGGTATTTCAATGCTGCGGGTTTATTGGGTTAAAAGTAACGGCCATTCAGTTGAGGCCATTACAGGTTTAATTCTCTTCAGTAGCCTCTACCTCTTCAGCTCCTGTTTCTTCAGTTACCTCTTCAATTTCATCCTCCGGAAGGGCTGAATCCTTGGCTGCCATACGTGAGGTGATAATTGCCACAACCATTGCTCTCGGGGGATCAAGGATCTCAAGATTCTCCCAGCTCAGGTCATGAATCTTTATTGACATCCCTATTTCCAGTGATGTAACGTCAATCTCGAGCATATCAGGCAAATCCTTCATAACGCCCATAACCTTGATAGTTCTTCTCTTCATACGAAGTTTACCCCCGGCCTTGATTCCGACTGAATCTCCGACAACCTTTATCGGAATGTTCATGACTACAGGCTTGTCTTCAAATACCTGTTTGAAATCCATATGTGTAATACGGTCAGTCACCGGCTGAAACTGTATGTCCTGGAGAGTAGCCTTGTATTTTTTTCCGTCAATATCAAATTCTATGATATATACGTTCGGGGTGTAGATAAGTGGCTTGAAGTTGTTTTCATGAGTGTAAAAATGGACAATCTCTTCACCTCCGTACATTACGCATGGAACATTATTTTCACTTCTCAGATTTTTGGAGTCCTTTTTACCTGTTCCTGTGCGCAGATGAGCCTTGATCTCAATAGTTTTCATATTTTTTTATTAATTAAAACGGTGGGTTCAGACCAAAAAAAAAGAGAAAATCACCTTTTAATGAAATAGGTTATCTCTTATATGAGGCTGTTATCCCGCTTTGTTGTGCTACTAAGGATTACTGCCGTCTGTATTCCCCCATCACACGTTTGACTATATCTTAAAAATTTCGGCCTGCAAATATAAGGTTAAATGGTTAAAAAACAAACCCCATACTTATTGATTCGTTGTGATATACCGCATCTATTGTTTCTGATAACAGTTTGGCTACTGAAAGCACTTCAATCTTTGGTGATTGCTGTCTCAGGGGTATTGTGTCTGTCACCACCAGCTTTGATATGGGAGAGTTTTCAATCCGTTCATATGCCGGACCGCTCAGAACGGGGTGGGTGGCAAATGCATGAATGCTCCTTGCTCCCCTGTCCATCATCATCTGTGCCGCAAAAGTGAGGGTTCCGGCTGTATCAACCATATCATCAATGATTACAACATCCCTGTCCCTAACTTCACCTATCATGGAAATCTCTTCGACAACATTTGGTTTTTTTCGCAGTTTGTAGCTCAGAACCAATTCTGACTTGAGATGCCTGGAGTAGGCATTGGCCCTTTTTGATCCGCCCATATCCGGAGCAGAGACAGTAAGGTGCGGAAGATTCATCCTGTTTATATGATCCACAAAAAGTGACGATGCATAGAGATGGTCAACAGGTACATCAAAGAATCCCTGTATCTGGTCAGCATGGAGGTCAATGGTCATCACCCTGTCAACACCGGCCGATTCAAGAAGGTTTGCAACCATTTTTGCTCCAATGGAGACACGTGGTCTGTCCTTACGATCCTGGCGGGCAAGGCCGAAGTACGGAATTACTGCAATTACCTTGTATGCAGAGGCTCTCTTGGCGGCATCAATCATCAGGAGAAGCTCAAGCAGATTCTCTGCCGGCGGGAATGTGGATTGAACGATAAATACCGAACAGCCCCTCACCGATTCATCAAACCTGGGCTGGAATTCTCCGTCACTGAACTGTGTTACGCTGCTCTCGCCCAGTTTTACTCCCAGGTGATTTGCTATATTTTCTGCCATATAACGGGCTGAGGTGCAGCTGAATAATTTTAATGGTGATTTGCCGTTCATTTGGTATCAATATGATTTTGGAATGGCCATTAAATTTTTTGTAAAACTACGAAACATCCATGAACTTTTGTAAACAAAACTGCATAAAGAGGGAGTAATATCCTTGCAACAGCGACTCTCTTTACCTTACCTGATGGTTTGCAGTAACTTCCGGCTCCGGCGGCGACTCTTCGCCCCGGTGTTCTTCTCCCCATATCCTGTCTGCTCCCTTACCTGCCGGATGCTGGTACGGATACCTTTGGCTTTACAGTTTTTCTATTTTCTTGCCGGGGGGGGGGTAAAAAATTTTATGCTCTCCGAGATATAGTCAAGAATGTTATCTCTCCCTCTTCTGTCCTCTGCGGAGGTTATAAAGGTCTCGGGTAAACTGTCCCACGATTGCAGCATAATCATGTTATGGGCCTCCAGTTTTCTGGCAGTGGCGGCAGCAGTCTGCTTGTCTGCCTTGGTAAAGATTCTGGCGAAGGGTATCATATTCAGACCAAGGAACTCCATAAACTCAAGATCTGAATCTATTGGATCATGTCTTGAATCTATCAGCGCAAAGAGTGAGACAAGATTTTCACGTTTAAAAATATACTCCTCAATCATCTTTTGCCACTCGGCACGCATCTTCTTCGATACTTTGGCATATCCGTAGCCCGGAAGGTCTGCTATATACCATTCTCCGTTTATCAGGAAATGGTTTATGGTTCGGGTTTTGCCCGGGCTGCCTGATATTTTTGCCAGCTTATTGTTGGCAGTAAGCATATTGATAAGAGAAGATTTTCCTACATTACTTCTGCCAATAAATGCAAATTCGGGGAGCAGGGGATCAGGTGTCTGTGACAACTTTGTGCTGCTTGTAATGAACTGCGCGCTCCTAATGATCATAATGGTCAGATAAGGTTATTGTAGGGTAGTCTGATCCGGTTAGCAATAATCTCCCTGTTCCGGAACCGGGTTGTGTATACAGCGATAATATCAACATAACCTTTTCCCCCTGTATCACTACGCTTCATCTCAGTAAAGCCCATACCCGATGAAATGGTTATATCCTGGTACTGATCCTTGTCAAAGGCTCCGTTAATAAGGGCACCCCTGTAGAATTTTACATTAGCCGAGCCATTGTCGAGACGCACAATAACCCTCAGGATTCCTTCTTCCTCCCACCGGCTGTCTGTAATATCTGAAGTGATGGAAGGTATACCGGTAACTTGTCTGCCATCCTCATAATACTCCTTCAGCCCCGGCATCCTCAGTCCCATATTATAAGGCAGCTCCGCCTGTTTCTTCCCGTTTTTGTAGTATTTGGTCTGTACACCGTGAATCATGTCATTAACATAGGGTGTTGAGCGGTATACCATGCCCTCAGGGTAGTACCACTTTGCTGTATCCACCTTGAGATCATTCTTGTAGATAATAGTTCTCTTGAGCCTTCCATCATCATAATAGTTATTACAGATACCGTTTTTAAGACCCTCGCTGTAGGTAATATCCTTAACCAGTCGCCCTTCAGCGTAGTATTTCTTAATACCTGTATAGTTTTCAGATACTGCAGTATCTGTAGCCTGCTGATTCTGATCCTCACCCTGGGGGATAATATGCCTGCATGATGAGGCAGCAATTACTGCTGTAATAAGAAGGGTGACAAGGGTGATATGTCTGTTGATCATAATAGGATGTTTGATAGTAAATTATGGGATATATACCTCCAGAAATGCTGATCCCCTGTCGCCGGTTATGGTTATCAGATCTGTTATTGCCGGAATCAGGATTGTATCTCCCTTTTTTAGTTTCTCCTCTGTATCCCCGTATTTAATCTCCAGCGATCCGGAAGTGCAGATGATGATGACAAAGCTGTCGGTAAGAGAGTAATCACGTATTGCAACTCCTTCTGCCCCGGCCAGGGAGATATGGAAATGGGCATTGTCAGCAATCACCTCAGGTACATCCGGAATCACCTGGTGATGTGTTACCGGATCATTGTACTGTGTAAAGCTGAGGGCATCAACTGCCAGATCATTATGCAGTTCCCTTGCATGTCCCTCACTGCTTTTCCTGTCCCAGTCATATATGCGGTAGGTAATATCCGATGCCTGCTGTATCTCTGCAACCACAACGCCACCTCCGATACAGTGTATTGTACCTGCCGGAAGGTAGAAGACATCTCCTGCCACAGGGGTGATCCTGTTCATCAGAGATGGTAATCTCTTCCTGTCCACTGCTTCCAGATATTCATCAGCAGTTATGTCCCTGTTAAAACCACTGTATATAACAGCTCCCGGTTCAGCTTCAAGGACATACCACAGCTCACTCTTGCCGTATGCTGAGTGCCGTTTCCGTGCAAGGGTATCATCAGGATGCACCTGGACAGAAAGCATCTCTCTGGCATCCAGTATTTTTATCAGCAGCGGGAATTCAATGCCAAACTTTTCATAGATCTTTTCACCCACCAGATCACCCATATATACCTCTGTGATTTCCGAGATATCATTTCCTGCAAGGAAACCGTTTGAGACAACAGACAGGTCTCCCTGCAGTCCGCATATCTCCCAGCTCTCTCCGGCTGCTTCGCCGCACTCCTGCTTCCCATAATTACGGCACAGGGCATCTCCGCCCCATACTCTCTGTTTAACCTGCGGATCAAACCTGACCGGATAGAGATTTGTCATTATTTTTCCTTAATTTCATAATCAACAACAGCCTTCTCCTTGCTTATATGTGATGCAGCCCTTACAGCAGCAGTATGCTCAATGCTCTTCTGGTACTCAATAAGGTTCTCCCGGCTTTCAAACAGTGAATCTATTACAAAGTCCCATGCCGCATCGCTCCCTAAGAAGTTAATTCCGGTACGGAACTCAGCCACACAGGCGAGTGACTCAAGAGATGAAAATATTGCTGAAAGCTCCATGGCGGCAGCTTTCCTCTCCTCAAATGATGCTGTTCCCATTATCCGGAACATAACAATATGCTTTATCATAGGATTATTTATTACTTTTGGTAGCTGTACAGATGACAAATTTAATAATTATATGTTAATTGTGGGTATTGCCGGTGGAACCGGCTCAGGTAAAACCACCGTAGTCCGTAAGATTGAAAGGGCTATAAACCAGACATGCGTTCTTACAGTAGCTCAGGATAACTACTACAGGGATAACCGCCATCTGCCCCTTGAGGAGAGGCAGAAGATAAATTTTGATCACCCTGAATCCATTGAATGGTCAATGCTTGCAGATCATCTTGAACGGCTGATGAAGAGTGAACCTGTTGAGATGCCACAGTACTCATATATTACATGCCTTAGAAGCGAGACAACAATCAGGGTTGAACCGGCAAGGGTGGTGATTCTTGAGGGGATACTTGTACTGTCCGATCCACGGATACGTAATATGATGCATATCAAGGTTTTTGTTGATGCTGATCCTGATGACAGGCTGGTGAGGGTTATTGAGAGGGATATTGCCGAGAGGGGCAGGGATATATCAGAGGTGCTTGAACGTTACTATGAAACGGTTAAACCGTCACATCTCCAGTTTATAGAGCCAACAAAAAGGTATGCTGACATAATTATTCCCGGTGGTGGGGATAATGAGGTTGCAATAAATATGGTAGTTTCAACTATTGAAAAATATCTTGCAGAGGAGATACAGTCATGAAAATACTAAGGGACACAGACCCTTTCAGGGTGCTTTTTATTGATGTGGAGACAGTACCTGTGGCTCCCGTTTACGATGATATGCCTGCAGAACTGAAACCGTTCTGGGACAGAAAGGCAGGTCAGATATCAAGGGACGAGTCAACCCCAGGCGAGATGTTTGAAAGGGCAGGGATATACAGTGAGTTCGGTAAGATAATAACTATTTCAGCCGGGGTACTGACACGTGCCGGTGAGGGCAGGGGGCTCAGGATAAAATCTTTTTATGGAGACAATGAGAAGCTACTGCTGGAAGAGTTTGCGGGTATGGTGAACTCCTTTTCAAAAGGGAAGGAGGCCCTGTTGTGTGCCCATAATGGCAAGGAGTTTGACTTTCCCTTTATCGCCCGCCGTATGCTGATAAATGGCTTGCCTGTACCGGCAATTCTGGATAACGCAGGGAAAAAACCATGGGAGATAAATCTTCTGGACACAATGGAGCTATGGAAGTTTGGCGATTACAAGCACTATACATCCCTTGCTCTTATATGTACCCTTCTGGGTATTCCCACACCGAAGGATGATATTGATGGCAGCCAGGTTGCAGGTATCTATTATAATGAGGGTGACATAAAGCGGATAGCGCTCTACTGTGAGAAGGATGTGATTGCCCTGACCCGACTCTTTCTACGTTTGCGGGGCGATGATATTGTTGATGATTCTGCCATTGAGTCGGTAACAGGATTATAACTTAGTCCAGTGCCCTGCTGGCCCTCCTCAGGCCTCATATGACTAATTTCCATTTCAGTTATCTGATCTTGCACGGTTTAGCAGCCTGACAAGGGTCTTTTCAGGAGGCAAATTCCCTTATACGCTCAGTAATCTCAGCGGGTCTCTCTGCATGTAACCAGTGTGATGTATCCTTTACTGTAATAATATCTGCCGCCGGAAATAGTGAGGGGATAAGTTCAATGTCCTGTTCAGTTATATATCCTGAGTGTTCAGCCCTCAGGAAGAGAACGGGAAACCCTGTAACGGGGGTCAGACTGCCCGGGTCAGGATCAAGGCCGTCCATTATATTTTCAAGGTTGTCCAGGAGAATCCCGGGATTGAGTCTCCATCTGAACTCACCCTTTTTGTTCCGGGTAAGGTTTTTCAGCAGGAATCCGGTAATCCTGCTGTCTCCTATTTTTTCACCGAAAAGTTTCTCTGCATCCTCACGATCTTTGAAGGTGGAAGGGTCACTTTCGGTCATCAGCCTGAGTACCCTTGAATGGAACCAGGGCTCTCCCTTCTCATATTTAACCCTTTTGAAAGGTGACATATCAAGCACAATGAGTCCGGCTGTTCGCCCTGGCCATCTCCTTGCAAACCAGACAGCAGCCCTGCCGCCCATGCTGTGGCCGGCAATAATAAACCTTTTCAGATCCAGATGGTCGGCCAGCTCTGCAATATCATCACTTATGGCATCATAGGTGTGAACAGGATCGTGCGGGGAGCGTCCGTGATTTCTAAGATCGGGGACGATTACCCTGAACCGGTCAGAGAGTTCCCGGGCAATGGCTGACCAGTTATCAGATGATCCGTACAATCCGTGAAGAATCATAATCGGTATTCCGTTACCATATTCCCTGTAGAAGAGCTTCATTACCTGTTGGGTACAAAAAGAAGTCGTTTATACATATTAATGGTATTCTCCAGTCCAAGGTAGAGAGCATCGGATATCAGTGCATGACCAATTGATACCTCTTCCATCCAGGGTATGCTCTCAGAGAAGAGGGCAAGATTCTCCAGATTTAGGTCATGTCCTGCATTCAGGCCCAGTCCGTTTGCTCTGGCAATCTCAGCGGCTCTGACAAAGGGAGTCACTGCTGCCTTCGGATCTTTGCGGTATCCTTTTGCATACGGTTCGGTATAGAGCTCAACCCTGTCCGTTCCTGTAAGTACAGCACCTTCAATATTTGCCTGCCTGGTGTCCACGAAGATGGAGGTGCGTATGCCCTCCTTTTTAAATCGCGCAATTACCTCTGTCAGAAAGCTCCTGGCACTAACGGTATCCCAGCCCGCGTTGGAGGTGATTGCATCAGGCGGATCCGGGACCAGGGTTACCTGATGGGGCTTAACATCACACACCAGACTGATAAACTCTTCTGACGGATACCCTTCAATATTGTACTCGGTGGTAATAATCCTTTTTATATCATATACATCCTTGCGGGTGATATGCCTCTCATCGGGTCTCGGATGTACCGTGATTCCGTCTGCACCAAACCTCTGGCAGTTGATAGCGGCCACGGTAACATCCGGGATATCTCCCCCGCGGGCATTTCTTATAGTGGCAATCTTATTTATGTTTACACTTAGCTTTGTCATTTTAGCACTGTTTAGTGGTGCAAATTTTTACATTGTAAACGAATAAAACAACACTCCTTCTTTTTTTTCTTAATTTAGCTGTTCAAAATAAGTGGTTACATGGTTGCCAGAGAGCTTATATCAGATACTATACCAGCCCTTAAAACCTCTGACACAGGAAAAAAGGCGCTTAACTGGATGGAGATATTCAGGATTTCACATTTACCGATTGTGAATAATCTGGAGTTCCTGGGACTTATCTCTGACAGTGATATCTATGACCTTAATGATCCTGAGCAGCCGGTAGGCAATCATCACCTCTCTCTTATCAAACCTTTCGCAAGGGATAGCCAGCATATTTTCGAGGTTATAAGCATAGCTTCCTTTATGAAGCTTACTGTTGTTCCCGTTCTTGACGACAAGAATCATTTTCTGGGTGTGGTGCTCTCGAGTGAGTTGATTGACAGGATGGCTGAGATGTCATCACTTAAGGAGCCAGGTGGCATTATTGTACTTACGCTTACCCAGAATGATTACTCCCTGTCACAGATAGCTCAGATCATTGAGTCAAATGATGCAAAGGTGCTGAACCTCTATATCACCTCATCACCTGACTCCTCACAGCTGGAGATCACACTTAAACTTAATACATCCAACCTTCTTCCGGTGCTGCAGACTTTTGAAAGATTCAGCTATGAAGTATCGGCATGGCACTCTGACAGCGATGAGATGGATAGCTTTTACGGTGACCGGTTTGGTTCGTTCATGAAATTCCTTGATATCTGATGAGCATATGATAAAGAATATAGCAATATTCGGATATGATAACGGCAGGCCGGTGGCAGACTATGTACGCCGGATAATAGGAGTTCTGAGGGAAGAGGGTGCAGGCATCCTGATAAGCAATAAACTTGAAGGGCTTATTGACCCTGAAAGCAGGGATCATATAAAACTGTTCAGTGATATAGAAAACAGTCCGGTAGTGCCTGACCTGTTGCTTAGCGTAGGTGGTGACGGTACCTTCCTTGAGACAGCCTCAAAGGTTGCAGGAAGAAACATCCCCGTGGCTGGTATGAATGCCGGAAGGCTTGGCTTTCTGGCCAACATTCATGATGATCCTGAGAGTGCTCTGAAAAATATTCTTCACGGCAGATATACTATTACCGAGAGATATATGCTCCGGCTTACGGAGCCGGCCGGTCTGATGGGTGATAATGCATTGGCACTGAATGATATAACAGTCCAGAAGGGAGATCTTAATATGATAACCGTAAAGGTTTATGTGGATGATCTTTATCTTAATACCTACTGGTCTGACGGACTGATTATCTCAACGGCAACAGGATCAACAGCCTACAATCTCAGTACAGGCGGTCCTATACTTTCACCCGGTGATGACAGTATAGTGATTTCGCCCCTTTCACCCCATAACCTTACTGTAAGACCTATTGTGCTTCCCGGGAACAGTACCCTGAGCCTGGTGGTTGAGGGAAGAAGTAATGATTATCTTGTGACATGCGACTACCGTTCGGCGCGACTCCCTTTCGAAACCGGACTTATAATCAACCAGCCGGAGTATACCATTTCAACTGTAAACCCTGAAGGTCACGACTTTTTCAGTACTCTGCGCACTAAACTGATGTGGGGTGCCGACCCCCGGAATTAACTTTATTTTAAGCTAATTTTATGGTTTATTTTTCCGCACATTGTTATATTTGCATCACTCAATAAGTGAGACCGATGAGAGGTCAGAAGGCTCAGGAGTCAGATAGCGCGGAGAGAGGTACTGATATAATATTCAATCAGAGAATACGTTTATTTTTTTATGGGTGTGCATCATAATCATAAGCTGAAATACAGGGATTAGGATAGCCAACAGATAACAACAGAACCGGAACAGATAATATAAATGAAAAAAAGTTACAGCTGGCTCTCTATTCTCTTCCTGCTTTTTGCAGCATCTCCTTCATCAGCACAGGTGAATGCTGATTACGGGGTTTTTGGTGGTGTGTCATACTACGTTGGTGATATTAATTCCTCCCTGCCCTTCTATTCACCTCTTCCTGCAGCCGGTATTATTTACAGGTATAACCTGCATCCCCGCCACTCCTTCAAGGGAAGTCTTACATATGGAGGAATCAGAGGTGATGATCTGGATTTCAGCAATGAGTACCAGCAGGCAAGGGGACATTCATTCTCAGGTTCAGTTTTCGAGTGGGCGGTTCAGTTTGAATTTAATTTTCTGCCTTACAATACCGGAGGCAGATGGGGCGACTACACCCCATATATTGCAGCCGGTGCAGGAATCACGTTTGTCAACTCCACAGAACTAACATATGTGCCCGTTATTCCGTTATCCGTTGGGTTTAAGTATAATATACGCAAAAACATGGGATTGGAGGTTGAATATGGTTTTCGTAAGACATTTTATGATAACTTTGACGGCTTAATTGATAATATAGACCCCGATCATAGCTCATGGGCACATAATAACGACTGGTATGTCTTTTCCGGTGTAACATTTACCTGGAAGATGTTCAACAGGCTTACCAGCTGTCCAGCCTACGGCGATTTTGAAGATAAACGGGGCAGAAGATAAACGGAGTACAGATGTCACTCAGGGATACCATTAATCATGACAGACTGCCTGTCCACATAGCTGTAATAATGGACGGTAACGGGCGCTGGGCTATCCAGCGTGGTGCTGACCGTATTTTCGGGCACAGGCAGGGGGTGGAGTCGGTTCGTCAGGTGATAGAGGGTGCCGCTGAGATAGGAGTAAAGTACCTTACCCTCTATGCATTCTCAACAGAGAACTGGAACAGGCCGTGGGAAGAGGTGGAAGCCCTGATGGAGATTATGGTTGACTCCCTTAATAATGAGTGCGAGACTCTGATAAAGAACAATATAGTTTTAAAAGTTATCGGGGATATTGAGAGACTCTCACCCAGGGTAAGGAAAAGCCTTGATGCAACCCTTGTCAGAACATCGGTTTGTACCGGAATGATAGTGACAGTGGCACTCAGTTACTCATCCAGATGGGAGATACTGAATGCTGCAAGGGAGCTGGCGGAAATGGTAAGAAAGGGTTTGCTTGATCCATCCGATATCGATAAGGATCAGTTTGAGAGTCACCTGACTACAGCAGGTGTCCCGGATCCTGAACTTGTTGTGAGAACATCCGGGGAGTTGAGAATAAGTAATTTTCTGCTCTGGCAGATAGCTTATGCTGAGTTTTACTTTACTGAAACACTTTGGCCTGATTTTGGTAAGGAGGATTTGTACAGGGCAATTATAGAATATCAAAAAAGAGAGAGACGTTTTGGAAAAACTAGTGAACAGATTCATGATGGGGAAGGATAATACTACTAAAATCTTACTTAAGCTGCTCGTAATAATCTTATTGTCAGCACCTGGTGCCCTGCTGAAAGGCCAGGAAAGAGTGCCTGTTATTGACTACTCCTATCCCGATGAATATGTTATTGGAGATATTACCGTTTCAGGGGTGAGGTTTCTGGACCCGAATGCTATAGTAGGTATATCAGGACTCAGAAAATACAGCCGGATATCCGTCCCGGGTGAGTCAATAACCCAGGCAGTTGAAAAGCTTTGGTCTCAGGGGCTCTTTTCGGATATAAGGATCACAGTAACGGAACGAAGGGCTGATACACTTTTTTTGGATATATTCCTTGGAGAAAGGCCAAGAATATCATCAGTCAACTACTATGGTACCAAGAAGTCCGAGACCGATGATATTACGGAAAAGGTAAACCTGCTTGCCGGATCGCAGGTCACCGACCATGTGGTGAGTAAAACAAAAAGAATTATAGAGGAGTATTTTGTTGAGAAAGGGTTTCTTAATACTGTTGTCAGAATTGTTCAGAAGGACGACCCTGATAGCCCGAACAGCATTATGCTGAATATCCACATTGATAAGAATGACAGGGTTAAGATTAGTGATATCCTGTTTCATGGAAATGAACAGTTTAGTGACAGACGGCTCCGGCGCGAAATGAAGAATACCAAAAAACGAAACCTGAATTTTTTCAAGAGTTCAAAATATATTGAGGATAAGTATGCCGAGGATAAAAAAAGCCTTGTGACATTCTATAACGAAACCGGATACCGTGATTTTGAGATTCTGAATGATACCGTGTATCCAGTTGAGGAGGACCGTGTGGTTATGGAACTGGAACTGGAAGAGGGTATTCAGTACTACTTCAGGGATATCACCTGGACCGGAAACAGTATCTATCCCAAAGAATTCCTTTCGCAGGTGCTTAATATTGAGAAGGGTGATATATTCAATACCACACTGCTTGAGGAGAGAATAAGGATTGATGAGGATGCTGTCAGTTCCCTCTACCTTGATAACGGATATCTCTTTTCTGATATGACGCCTGTTATAACAGCCATTGATGGTGACTCAGTAGATATTGAGGTGCGCATATTTGAAGGTGAACAGGCAAACCTGAATAACGTAATAATCAGGGGAAATACCCGTACCAACGAGCATGTTGTCAGACGTGAGCTATATACCCTTCCGGGTGACCTTTTCAGTAAGGATAAGATAATGCGTTCAGCACGCCAGATAGCCGTACTTGGTCATTTTGACCCTGAGAAGATAAACCCCATCCCTCTTCAGAACCCTATGGAGGGAACTGTTGATCTGGAGTATAACCTCGAAGAGAAGGCAAATGACCAGTTTGAGATATCCGGGGGATGGGGAGCAGGAATGCTTGTCGGGACTATTGGTGTCAGATTCAATAACTTTGCCATGAAGAACTTCTTCAAGGGAAGTGAATGGAGACCATACCCTTCAGGTGACGGTCAGTCACTTAGCATAAGGGCACAGTCAAACGGCCGGGTATATCAGTCATATAACCTCTCCTTTATGGAGCCGTGGCTGGGTGGAACAAAACCCAACACCTTCTCCGTATCGCTCTACCGCTCACTGATGACCAACGGTCGTAAGGTGGATGAGGATGGCAGGCAGTCGATGATTATTGATGGAGCCTCAATAGGACTGGGAAAAAGACTTGAATGGCCTGATGACTATTTCTCACTCTTTACCGAGGTAAGCTATCAGAGATACAGTCTTACAAACTATAACGTATACTCCTTCCTCTTTAAGAACGGAAACTCAAACCTGCTGTCGCTTACAACCCGGTTGACCCGTTTTTCGGCCGGGCCAAATCTTATTTATCCTATGGGAGGGTCCACATTCAATATCTCACTCCAGGCAACTCCGCCATACTCCGTTATTTCGGGCAATGATTTCAGCGATGTCTCAGATCAGGAGAAGTATAAATGGATTGAGTTTCATAAATGGGAATTCAAAGGGGAGTATTACTACAGAGTATTTGAACAGTCAAAGTTTGTATTTAACACCAGGGTCGCATTCGGATACCTGGGTCACTATAACAAGGATATTGGCCCCTCACCTTTTGAGAACTTCTACCTTGGCGGTGATGGTATGACAGGATACAGCTTCTATGGACGCGATGTAATTGCCTTAAGGGGTTATGAGAATGGCTCACTGACCCCGCTTATTGATAATGTGCCGTCAGGTAATGTATATTCAAAGCTCACCTTTGAGCTTAGATACCCCTTCTCCCTGAATCCTCAGGCCACAATATATGGACTGATGTTTCTGGAGGCAGGTAACTCATGGTATGAGCTTAAGGACTACAACCCCTTTAAGATGAACAGGTCAGCAGGTATTGGTATTCGTGCCAACCTGCCAATGTTCGGACTTCTGGGTATTGACTGGGGGTATGGCTTTGATGCTGTTCCCGGACGGCCCGATGCTAACGGACACCAGTTCCATTTTGTGATGGGACAACAGTTTTAATTAAATTGATAAAAAATGAAAAGGACAGTTTTATTACTCATGACAGTACTCCTTGCAACAGGCTCAGCCTTTGCACAGAAGTATGCTTACGTAGATACCGAGTATATTCTGAATAATATACCTTCATATTCAGCTGCTCAGCAGCAGCTGGATGACCTCTCCCAGAGTTGGGAGTCTGAGATTGCCGCCTTGTATGAAGAGGTGGAACAGATGTACCGGGACTACCAGAATGATGTGGTTCTCCTTTCAAGGGAGGCCAAGGTGAAGAGGGAAGAGGATATAATCAACCGCGAAAGGGAGGCCAAGGAGCTTCAGAACACCTATTTTGGAGTTGAAGGCGAACTCTTTAAAAAGAGGGAAGAACTGATAAAGCCTCTCCAGGATGATATCTATAATGCTATAAAGGAGATAGCGGTAGAGGGTGCTTATGCAGTCATCTTTGATACCGCCTCCGGTATGAATATGATCTATACAAACCCGAGATATGATATCAGTGATGAGGTGCTTCAGAAACTGGGTTATAAGAATTAATTAATTACATTTGCACAATTTTTTAAACAAAAAAGAGAAGATAATGAAAAAAGTATTTGGCGTGCTGTTAATGACCCTGCTTATGGGTACCGGTTTTACCGCTATGGCACAAAACCTGAAATTCGGACATATCAATTCTGATGAACTTTTTCAGTTGATGCCTGAGCGTGACACCATAATGCAGAAGCTGCAGGCAAAGCAGACTGAGCTCCAGAACACGGCAGAGATCATGCAGGTTGAGTTCAATAATAAATACAATGATTACGTTCAGAACATGGAGACGCTGACCAACCTGGTGCGTCAGACCAAGGAGGAAGAGCTGTCAGCGCTGCAGGAGAGAATTACCAACTTTAACCAGAGAGCTGATCAGGAGCTGCAGCAGGAGCAGGCAACACTTATTGAGCCTGTTCTGAATAAGGCAGAGAAGGCCATTAAAGAGGTAGGCAGAGAGAATGGGTTTACCTATATCTTTGATATGGCCCGCGGACCAATAATCTATTTTGACGAAACAACCAGCATTAATGTGCTCCCACTGGTGAAGACCAAGCTGGGTATAGAGTAACTATCTGAAATATAAATAAATGACCACCCTTAACGGGTGGTTTTTTTCGTATGGAGAGAGATGATAAAAGAGCGATAGGCCTGTTCGATTCAGGGGTGGGCGGACTCACGGTAGCTCATGCAATAAGACAGTTAATGCCATCGGAGAGCCTGATATATTTCGGGGATACCGCCCACCTGCCTTATGGAGACAAGTCGGCAGAATCAATTATCTCCTACAGCAGGCGGATAACATCATTCCTTATTGATAAGGGAGCCAAGATGGTGCTTATTGCATGTAACTCTGCTTCAGCCTCTGCCTTTCCTCTTCTCAAAGAAGAGTTCGGTGATACTATTTTCCTTATGGATGTTATTGAACCTGTAGTTGATTATGTGGCTGCCGGGAAATATTCCAAAGTTGGGGTGATAGGTACCAACCGTACAATAACTTCAGGAACCTATGAAAAGAGATTCAGTGAAAAATCTCCTTCAACAAAAGTGGTTTCAATGGCAACACCCCTTTTTGTGCCTATGATAGAGGAGGGTTTTATTTTTGATGATGTCTCAAATGCAATACTAAGGGCTTACCTTTCCGGGCCACAGTTTGATACCATTGAAGCAATGGTGCTGGGATGCACCCATTATCCCATTATAAGGCAACAGATAGCCAGAATCTTCAATTTTAATCTGGAGGTTATTGACTCGGCACGTATTGTGGCTCTGGCGCTTAAACGGGAGCTTGAAGAACGTGGACTGGCAAACCGAAACGGCAATCCGGACGATATATTCTACGTCTCAGACTATACCCCTTACTTTTCCAGGATAGCAAGAATGTTTTTTGAGTCGGATATCAACCTTGAAAAAGCTGCTATCTGGTCCTGAATTACCCGTTATTATCCTTTTTACCGTTATCATCCTTAGCATCGCGGTAGTTGCAGTGCACTACTGCTCCGTCCTGGATATTTACACGGTTGCCAATGGTAATGGTGTTCACATCACCCCGTATAACAGAACCATACCAGAAACTACACCCGTCACCTGCTGTAACATCACCGGTAATTACTGTATTTTCAGCGAAAAAGCATCCCTGCCCAAACCGGGGAGTAAAACCCTTGACACTATTGATTATAGCCATAATTCTATTTTTCCAAATATAGTAAATTTGCCCCTGTCAATAAAGTGAAAAAGTATGACCAAAGTCATATATAAAAAATGATAAAAAGTTTGATTTTTCACAATCGAATTTGTTTACTTTTGTAACTGTTAAATATGATTCATTCAGACGACAGAACACACCTTTTCTTGTATAGTAGATCCGTAAAATGCATCTGGGAATAGCTCTGTCTCCTTATGCATTTATTTTTAAGGGAGATATTTTGATATGGATGATCCTGCACAAAATCAGATAATTACAGGCCCTGGGCCTGTCCGACACGACTCTCTGTTTCATTTCAATATGTTTAAGATTCTTAGAATTAAATCAAATAATATAAATCATGAGTAAAAACGATCGTGTTATCGAAAGGGATGAGGTTGTTATCCGGTTCTCGGGTGATTCCGGCGACGGGATGCAGCTGACGGGAACTCTTTTCTCCAATGCCTCCGCTCTTTTCGGGAACACGCTTTCAACATTTCCTGATTATCCGGCCGAGATAAGGGCCCCGCAGGGAACAGTAGGAGGCGTGTCAGGATTTCAGGTGCATGTTGGTCATGCAGAGGTTAATACCCCCGGGGATTTTGCTGATGTGCTTGTTGCCATGAATCCGGCTGCTATAAAGGCTAACTCAAAAACTCTGAAAAAGGGGGCTACAATAATTTATGATCTCGATAATTTCAATACAAAAAATATCGAAAAGGCCGGCTACAGGGAGGATCCCATAAAAGAGGACGGGCTTGATGATGTAAATATTATTGCTGCACCCATAACTACACTCGTTAAAGAAGCTCTGAAGGATTATGAACTTGACCCCAAGACCATCTTGCGTACCAAGAATATGTTTGCGCTGGGAATGGTCTACTGGTTGTTTGACCGTGATCTTAAGTACACAGAGGAGTATTTTGAGACCAAGTTCAGTAAGCGTCCCAATATTATTGAGGCTAATAAGATTATTCTCAGGGCAGGATATAACTATGGCGAAACAATAGAGGCACTTACTCCTACGTACCGGGTGGGCCCTGCCGAGATACCAAAGGGCACATACCGTAACATAAACGGTAATCAGGCAACAGCCTGGGGACTTCTTGCCGCTGCAGAGAAGGCCGGACTTGAACTGTTTATCGGGTCATATCCCATTACTCCCGCAACAGGCGTACTGGAAGAGCTGGCTGCCAGGAAGGACCTTGGTGTTAAGAGTTTTCAGGCAGAGGATGAGATAGCAGGAATATGTACCTCAATAGGCGCAAGCTTTGCAGGCAGTCTGGCAGTAACTTCTACCTCAGGACCAGGCCTGGCTCTTAAATCAGAGGCTATCGGTCTGGCTGTAATGACTGAACTGCCCATAGTAATAGTAAACGTACAGAGAGGAGGTCCCTCTACCGGTCTGCCAACCAAGACTGAGCAGTCTGACCTGATGCAGGCACTCTACGGCCGCAATGGCGAGAGTCCGGTTGTAATAATCGCTGCAAGCACACCCTCTGACTGTTTTAGGTTCGCCTTTGAGTCGGCCCGCATAGCACTGGAACATATGGTGCCGGTGATACTTCTTACAGACGGATTCCTTGCAAACGGAACCGAACCATGGCGCATACCCTCAATGAGCGAGATGCCTGCCATAAACCCGCCGATTGCAAAGGAGGCTGATGGAGAGTACCTGCCATATGAAAGGGATGAGAAGTTGCTAAACCGTAAATGGGCTATTCCGGGTACGCCCGGACTCGAACACCGGATTGGCGGACTCGAGAAGACCATCCGGGGTACGGTGAGCTATATTCCTGAGAACCATGAGCACATGACACTGGTAAGAAGTGAGAAGGTTGCCGGAGTGGTTGCAAAAGTACCACCTCTTGAGTTGTACGGTGATGATGAAGGTGAACTGCTGCTTGTTGGATGGGGTGGTACATACGGTCACCTGCTTACTGCAACAAGGGAGATGCGGGAAGAGGGGATGAATGTGTCACTGGCACACTTTAACTATATTAATCCTTTACCGGCCAATACAGCAGAAGTGCTTGGCAGGTTCAGGAAAGTGGTTGTGGCTGAGCTGAACTCAGGACAGTTTGTGAATTATCTGAGGATGAACTTTGGAAAGACAGAGTTTAAGCAGATAAATAAGGTCCAGGGTCTGCCCTTTACAATAATGGAGATTAAGGAAAAATGCAAAACGATATTGGAGGCCTGATTATGACAGATATACCAAAATACAGTCCGAAGGATTTTAAAAGTGACCAGGAGGTGAGATGGTGCCCTGGTTGCGGTGACCATGCGGTACTAAGTTCAGTAACAAAAGCTCTCGCGGAACTGGATATTCCGAAAGAGAAGTTTGCCTTCATTTCAGGGATAGGGTGTTCATCACGCTTCCCATACTATATGAACACCTACGGGTTTCACGGAATCCATGGTCGTGCCGCAGCTATTGCCTCCGGTGTGAAGGTGGCTAACCCTGATCTGAGTGTGTGGGAGGTAACAGGTGACGGAGATGCACTGGCTATCGGGGGTAACCATTTTATTCACGTTATCCGCCGTAATATAGATATAAATATTCTGTTGTTTAACAACGAGATATATGGCCTTACCAAAGGTCAGTATTCTCCCACCTCGGTTAAGGGATCGGTTACCAAAACCTCTCCTTTCGGAACAGTGGAGGAGCCTTTTCACCCCGGTGAACTGGTGATAGGAGCACAGGGTAAATTCTTTGCCCGTACAATAGACTCAAACGTTCAGCTGTCAACCGAGATATACAAGGCGGCTGCCCGCCATGAGGGAACATCAGTGGTTGAGATACTTCAGAATTGCGTGATATTTAATGACGGTATACACGCCGCACTTAATGACCGGGAGTTTCGTGACGACCGTACCATTATGCTGAAAGATGGTGAACCGATGATTTTCGGACGCAACAGGGACATGGGACTTATGCTTCAAGGACTCAAGCTGAAGGTTGTTACTCTTGGTAACGGAATAAGTGAGAAGGATCTGCTTGTGCATGATGCCGGTGAGAATACCCCCGGGTTACACTCCCTGCTGGTTAATATGAGATATCCGGCCTATCCTGTGGCACTGGGTGTTATACGGTCTGTAAATGCACCTACCTATGATATGGCACTTATCGGCCAGATAAAAAAGATTCAGCAGACATCAGGGATTAAATGTATGGATGACCTGCTGATGAGCGGATCAACCTGGGAGGTATAGAATGAAAAAAATGCCCTTTAACGATGATTTAAAAGAAGGAGTGCCGGCGGCTCTCCTTTTTTTTCTACATATACCTGACTGATTGAAACAATTTGCTAATTTTAAAAGTTATGTAATCATTAAAAGATGGCAGAACCAAAACCTGATGAGGGAAAAATAACCCGATTGCTTAACGAGCAGACTGAAAGGCTCAAGGAGCTTGCGTGCATTAACCGTACCACCGCTATACTTAAAGAGGGTAAGCCGGTTGAAGAGACACTCCAGAATATTGTTCTCAGCCTTCCTCAGGCATGGCAATACCCCGCATATACCCGCACTCGGATAAGATACGGTCTTAGAGTGTTTACCACGCCTGGATTTGAAGAGACATCATGGGTGCAGCGACAGGATTTTAATACCATTGACGGGCAGACTGGCATTATAGAGATCTTTTATACAAGGGAGTTTATGACCGCTGATGAGGGTCCCTTCCTGAATGAGGAGCGTGACCTGCTGGTTAATATCGCCAGCCTTATTACAGGTTATATAAACAGTCAGCTCGCAAGCCAGATAATAAAACCCCATGATGTCCCCGGAAAGGAGCCTGAGAGCCCGAAAACAGTTACCAGCAGACAGCTGCTGCAGAAGTTTCTTGACCGACACAACGCTGACAGAGACCTGTTTCATGATCTGATGCCCTTCAAGGTGAGGGAGATTCTCCTTATTGCAAATCTGTATGATGCTTATGCTATCGAAGGAGAGGGCCGGTTCACTGATCATATGTTCGGTGAATACCATCAGTTGAATCTTACTTCAATGCCCAGGGTGACAGGTGTTTCCGGTGAAGAGGAGGCGTTTGCCAAGCTCCTGGCACGACACTATGATATGATAATTATTATGGTGGGGGTTGAGAGAGAGACACCGGTCAATATCTGCGACAGGGTGAAGCGTAAATACCCCTATATACCTGTATTTCTTCTTCTCAATAATCAGGCGGATGCCGAATGGGTGAATCAGAAGAGAATGGAGGGTCTGGTCTATGACGGTGCATTTGTGTGGACGGGCGAGTCCAAGGTATTCTTTGCTATGGTTAAGATGCTGGAGGATCAGGTTAATGTAGATAATGATACCAGAATAGGCCTGACAAGAGTAATTCTGCTGGTGGAAGACTCAGCTGAATACTATTCCAGTTACCTTCCTATACTCTACACTCTTGTAATGCAGCAAACCCGTCACCTGATTGAGGATGTGAGCTCTGACGAGTTGTATAAGGTGTTAAAGATGAGGGCCCGGCCCAAAATACTGCTGGCCACAACATATGAGGAAGCAATGGTTATCTACAACCAGTACAGGAGTTTCCTTCTCTGTGTTATTTCAGATATGCGCTTCAGACGTGATGGTGAGCTGAATGACAGGGCCGGATTTGATCTTATACAACTGATCAAGAGCAGCCTGCCCAACCTGCCTACTGTGCTTCAGTCATCTGATCGTGAGAATGCCAGATATGCTCATGCACTGGGATCAAGCTTTATTAATAAGAACTCTGAAAGCCTTCTTCAGGATATAAAGGCGTTTATAACTTACTATCTCGGGTTCGGACATTTTGTCTATCGCGATAATCAGGGAAGACAGATTGCTGTGGCCAGGTCAATGAAGGAGTTTGAACAATACCTTAACACTATCCCTGAAGACAGTCTGGTATATCATGCGATGAAGAACCACTTCTCACTATGGCTTATGGCAAGGGGTGAGGTGAAGATAGCGAGAGTTATCAACCCTATGAAGATCGGTGACTTTGAGAGCCTTTCTGATCTCAGGGCCTTCCTCCTGGATATTATACGAAGACGCCGTCAGGAGCAGGATAAGGGGAAGGTTGTGAATTATGAGGAGTCGGCAGTCGTTGATGAAACAAACGTTGTCAGCATGGGCGGAGGGTCACTCGGAGGAAAGGGGCGCGGACTCGCTTTTATAAATACCCTGATCTACAGTTTTGATCTTAATAAGTTAACACCGGGAATAACTGTCCGAAGCCCAATAACGGCTATAATAGGAACAGATGAGTTCGATATGTTTTTTGAGACCAACAAACTATGGAATGTGATCCGTGATGAGTCTGACTATCTCGTACTTAAGAAAAAATTTGTTGAGGGTAACCTTTCGTACACCCTGGAGAAAAAGTTGCGCTCATTCCTGAAACTGCTTACCGGGCCCCTGGCCATTCGGTCATCTTCCCTTTTTGAAGACTCTATGAACCAGCCCTTCTCAGGCATTTTCGGAACCTATCTGATACCTAATAACCATCCCGATTTTGATACCAGGTTCAGGCATGTAACCGATGCAATTAAACTTGTCTACTCATCAATATATTCTAAGTCGGCCCGCACCTACTTCGAGGCCATTAACCACAAGGCTGAGCAGGAAAAGATGGCGATAGTGATTCAGGAAGTGGTGGGTAATATGTATGAAAAGAGCTTCTATCCTCATATAAGCGGGACAGCACAATCATACAATTTCTACCCGGTTTCCCATATGAAGCCCGAAGAGGGATTTGCCGTTGCGGCAGTAGGCCTGGGACAATATGTTGTTGAGGGCGAGAAGGCCTGGCGGTTTTCACCTGCATACCCCACACTTGATATCGTATCCCTGAAGGATATTAACAGAAACAGCCAGGTTCACTTCTATGCGGTGGATATGAATAAGAAGGAGCTGAACCTGCTGGAGGGAGAGGAGGCAGGGCTTATTAAGCTTGATATTTCAGAAGCCGAAAGACATGGTACACTGAAACATATGGCCTCAGTCTATGACCCCGGTAATGACACCATTACTCCGGGTCTTGATGCTCCGGGCCCAAGAGTGGTAAATTTTGCCAATATACTTCGTCACGGATATATACCCCTTGCCCAAACCATTGCAACAATTCTGGATGTGGTGAAGGAGGCATTTGGTACTCCTGTGGAGATTGAGTATGCGGTTGATCTGAACAGGGACGATGAGGGAAATGCAAGCTTCTATCTGCTACAGGTAAAACCTCTGGTAGGAAGCGGTGCCGGATACAATATTGATACCGGGTCATTTGACATGGAGAGATGCCTGCTTATAACCCACAGGAGCATGGGTAATGGTGAAGTAACAGGAATTACCGACCTTGTATACCTTGAACCTGCACGGTTCGATAATATGAAAACACGTGAGATGGCTGAAGAGATTGAGGCAATTAATGATGAGATGATAAAGCAGAAGCGGGAGTATGTCCTTATTGGACCGGGCCGCTGGGGCACACGGGACAGATTTATTGGAATCCCTGTGCTCTGGCCCCAGATATCCAACGCAAAAGTGATTGTGGAGGTCAGCCTGCCCGACTTTCCACTTGATGCCTCTCTGGGATCCCATTTTTTCCATAATGTTACCTCGATGAACGTTGGCTATTTTTCAGTTGACCACTCCGATCCGGATGAACATATTGACTGGGACAGACTGGCTAATCAGGAGGTGGTTAGAGAGGGCCGTTTTTTCAGGCATATAAGGTTCAGTAGCAGCATGGTGATCCGTATGGACGGGAAAAAGAGAATTGCAGTAATTGAATGTACAGATTGTAAGGAGGAATAAAATGGCGCTGATTGATGGTATAATGGAACTGCAGAAGTATGACTTTACGGATACTTCTTTTAATCTATTGATGCAGAGGAGAATACATAAGGTTCTCCTCGTCTGCAGTAACTATGATAACTATATGCTCGAGGAGGATGGGCGGATAGATGAGCAGATCTTTAATGAGTATGTATCACTTAACCTTCGTTATCCTCCAAACTTTATACAGACCAACAGTGGGGAAAAGGCAATGGAGATGATCCGTGATGAGAATGTGGATCTGGTGATTTCAATGATGAACTTCAGGGATACGGACACCTTCACACTGGCGAAGAGGATTAAGCAGAAATTTCCGGATGTGCCGATAGTAGCACTCACAAATTTCTCAAGGGAGGTGTCACTAAGGCTTGAGAGGGAGGACATCAGCGCTGTTGATTATGTCTTCTGCTGGCTGGGTGATGCCAGCCTTCTTCTGGCCATAATAAAGCTCCTTGAAGACCGTATGAATGCAGTGCATGATATTGAAGAGGTGGGTGTGCAGGCAATAATACTTGTTGAAGACTCAATCCGATATATCTCATCATATCTTCCCAACCTGTACAAGATCATTCTGAAGCAGTCACGCGATTTCCAGCAGGAGGCACTGAATGCCCACCAGAGAATGCTTAAAATGAGGGGCAGGCCCAAGATTCTTCTTGCAAGTAACTACGAAGATGCCATAGATCTCTACAACAGGTTCAAATTTAATGTACTGGGAGTAATATCCGATGTCAGGTACCGGAGAGAGGGAGAGAAGGATCCTGAAGCTGGTATCAGGCTATGCCGTATGATAAAGGAGGATGACAGCAATATGCCACTCCTGCTACAGTCGTCAAATGCAGCAGTTAAGGAGGTGGCTGATCAGCTTGAGGTAGGCTTTATACATAAGTACTCCAAGAGCCTTTCCATAGAGCTGAGAAACTTTATTATACAGAACCTTGCATTTGGTCCTTTTGTGTTCAAGGATCCTGAAACAACAGAGGCAATTGGTGTTGCTACTGATCTGCAGAGCCTGCAACAAAAACTGCTAACCCTTCCTGTTGAGTCGCTGGTGTACCATGCAAAGAGAAATCACTTCTCCAAATGGCTTAATGCAAGAGCACTCTTCCCGGTTGCCCAGATGTTTAAATTTATCCAGACTGATGACTTTGAGTCAGTGGAGGAGATGAGACGATTCCTCTATGTGGCCATCTCCAGCTTCAGACTTGGTAAGGGTAGGGGAGTTATAGCCAAATTTGACCGGAACAGCTTTGATGAATATCAGATATTCAGCAGGATTGGTGACGGATCAATAGGTGGTAAAGCGAGGGGACTGGCATTTATAAACAGTATAATTAAGAGGTATAAGCTCTTTAACCGGTTTGAGAATGTACTTATCACAATTCCGCGTACCGTTGTGCTCAGCACCGATGTCTTTGATGAGTTTATGGAGAGGAACAGCCTCTACAGTGTGGGGCTTAGCGACACCAGCGATCAGGAGATACTTGACAGGTTTGTGGAGGCTGAGCTGCCCGGATGGGTATATCAGGATCTTTACGCCTTTCTCGCTGTCTCAAAGAGCCACCCGCTTGCCATACGTTCTTCATCAAAGCTTGAGGACTCACATTATCAGCCCTTTGCAGGTATCTACTCAACCTATATGATTCCAAGGGTTGCTGATAACAGGGTAATGGTGAAAATGATTGCTGATGCCATCAAGGAGGTGTATGCTTCAGTCTACTATAGTTCAAGTAAGGCCTATATGGCAGCTACATTGAGTGTTATAGATGAAGAGAAGATGGGTATTGTACTCCAGGAAGTATGCGGAAACCAGCATGGTGGACTTTTCTATCCCACGCTTTCGGGTGTTGCCCGCTCAATAAATTTCTATCCTATAGGATCTGAAAAGGCGACTGATGGTATTGCCAATGTTGCGATGGGACTCGGAAAACTGATAGTTGAAGGAGGACAGGCACTGCGTTTCTCACCCCGCTATCCCAAGAAGGTGCTGCAGCTTAATAATCCCTCATCAGCCCTTAAGGAGACACAAAAAGTTTTTTATGCACTCGATATGAATCATGAAAGCTTTACACCATCGGTTGATGATGGTATAAATATTCTTAAACTGCCGGTTAGTGATGAGGGAAGTGAAAGCGCTATGAGGCATCTGGTATCAAGGTACGATCTGCAGAATAATATTATAAGGCCAGGACTGAACGGAAACGGAAAGATAGTGGTTACCTTCGATAATATTCTCAAGCATAACGTGTTCCCTCTTCCCGCTATTCTTGAAACACTACTGGAGATAGGCCAGAGGGAGATGGGGAACCCTATTGAGATAGAATTTGCAGCCAACCTGGAGATGCCATCCGGCATGCCCTCCATCTTTAATTTCCTTCAGATCAGACCTATTGTTAACAATGATCAGTCGCAGGAGGTGAATATTGAGGATGTACCCACAGATAAGTCAATTATTCTATCTGATTCTGCACTGGGTAACGGAACTATACGCGGCATACATGATATTGTCTATATCAAACCGGAGTCGTTCAGTGCAACCAATAATGAGAAGATAGTATCAATCCTGGAGAGTATAAATGCCCGTTTTGTGAAGGAGGGAAAATACTATATTCTCGTGGGACCGGGCCGGTGGGGTTCATCTGATCCATGGCTGGGAATCCCGACAAAGTGGTCACACATTAGCAACGCCCGTGTAATAGTGGAATCGGGGCTGCCAAATTATCGCATTGAACCAAGCCAGGGAACACATTTTTTTCAGAATATTACATCCTTCAGGGTTGGATATTTTACTATCAATCCTTTTATTAATGATGGTTACTATGATGTTGATTTTCTGAATGGCTGCGGTCACCGTTATGAGGATCAGTACCTGAGACATATCTGCTTTGAGGAGCCTATGAAGATTATGATTGACGGAAGAGTACACCGCGGTGTCATACTTAAGCCCGGTGAAGATTATAACGGTAATAATAATAATCACCTTAAAGGATAATAATGGAAACAGTAAGGACTATTTACCGCGGTGACCTGCGGACAGAGGCTACACATGTACAGTCAGGCAATACCATAGTAACAGATGCTCCTGTTGATAACAGGGGAAGGGGTGAATTTTTCTCTCCCACAGATATGGTGGCTGCGGCCCTTGCAAGCTGTTCACTTACCATTATGGGAATTACAGCCATGGAGAAGGGTTTTTCCATTGACGGAGTCAGAGCATCTACCACCAAAATTATGGCATCAGATCCCCGGCGGATAGCAGAGATAGTGATTGAGTTCGATTTCTCTTCACTCTCACTCAGCCCTGAAGAGAGGGATATCCTTGAAGAGGTGTCGCGCACCTGTCCGGTTTGCCTCTCCCTTCACCCCGACCTTAAGAAAAGTATCTCATTCAGGTATTGAGCAGTGATAAAGCCGGGGAGGTCTCAACCCCCGGGGCAGACTTTCGGATCAGACCCTGCAGAACATTACCCGGTCCAACCTCGGTAAACCTCGTTCCTCCGTCATTCACCATATTGATTATCGTCTGTGTCCATCTCACCGGCGATGTGAGTTGTGCCACAAGATTTAATCTTATGGTGGAGGGGTCAGTTGACGGTAGTCCTGTAACGTTTTGATAAACAGGGCACAGGGGCGTTTTGAAAGATGTTGATCCAATTGCATCCTCAAGTTCTGCCCTTGCCGGTTCCATAAGTGGCGAGTGAAAAGCGCCGCCAACTGACAGTTTGAGAGCCCTGCGGGCTCCCCGTTCACTCATCATGGCAATAGCCCTGTCAATTGCTTCGGTAGTGCCTGAGATAACCAGCTGTCCAACAGTATTGTAGTTTGCAGGAACCACTATATCATCAATAGAGTCGCATATCTCCTCCACAACTGCATCATCAAGTCCTATAACTGCAGCCATAGTGGAAGGTCTGGCTTCACACGCTTTCTGCATAGCCGTTGCCCTTGCTGAAACAAGGCGAAGCCCGTCACCGAATTCGAGAGCTCCTGCAGCTACAAGGGCGGAAAACTCTCCAAGGGAGTGGCCTGCAACCATATCGGGGTTGAAACGGTTGCCAAGCACCTCTGCCATTATTACCGAGTGAAGGAAAATTGCAGGCTGCGTAACCTTTGTCTGCCTGAGCTCCTCACCGGTGCCTTCGAACATAATATCAGTAATCCTGAATCCAAGTATCTCATTAGCCTGCTCAAACATCATCCTGGCCTTTTCACCTGAATCATACAATTCTTTCCCCATCCCGGGGTACTGGGCTCCCTGGCCCGGGAATACAAACGCGTTCATACTCTGAATATTTTTTTATTTATCTCCTCCCGCAGAGAAGGTGCAAAAATAGCACTTTAGTGCAGTGTGCTTCCAATAAGGTGGATAAATTCTTCACGTGTCTGAAGATTTTTCAGGAAACATCCTGTAAAGGCTGACGTTGTGGTAACGGAGTGCTGTTTCTGCACGCCCCTGATCTGCATGCACATATGCTGTGCCTCTATCACTACTGCGACACCAAGTGGCTGGAGGGTCTCCTGGATGCAGTCACGGATCTGCATTGTCAGCCTCTCCTGTACCTGCATGCGCCTGGCAAAGGCATCGGTAACCCTGGCAAGCTTACTCAGTCCGGTAATATATCCGTTTGGAATGTATGCCACATGTGCTTTTCCGAAAAATGGAAGCATATGGTGTTCACACATCGAGTACAGCTCAATATCCTTTACGATAACCATCTGTTTATAATCCTCCTTGAACATGGCAGATTTAATGATCTCGGCCGGATTATGGTTATAGCCCTGCATCAGAAACTGCATCGCCTTGGCAACCCTTACCGGGGTGTTTTCAAGACCCTCCCTTTCAGGATCCTCCCCAAGGAGAGTAATTATCTCCCTGTAGTTTTTTGCCATTGCAGCAGTTGCTTCGCGATCCCATATCTCAACCTTGTTGTAGCCTCCCTCTTCCCCGTTCGTTGATACAGTGATTTTTTCTGTTTCGGAATTTCCTTTATGTGTGGTCATCTATAATCCTCCTTCTGTAAACTATATTAATTAATCGGTTTAAATCATCGGGTTAATCCCCGAGATATTCAACAAAATTATTTTCTGTTTCGGCAATCTTAACTGAATGGAGTTCAGCCCCTTCCTTTTTTACAGGTTCATATAGCTGATTCCATATTGCCACGGCAATATTCTCCGTTGAGGCAAGCAGGCCGCTGGTAAACGGAACCTGGGTATTGATGTTCCTGTGATCGAGCGGAGTAATTACATATTCGATGATTATATCCTTAAGTCTTTTAAGGTTAATAAGGTAACCAAGTTCCGGGTCTATATCCCCTTTAACGGTGACATAAAGAATGTAATTGTGTCCGTGCCACCCGGGGTTTGAACACTGACCATAAAGCTCAAGGTTCTCATCATCACCCAAATCAGGATTAAACATCCTGTGTGCAGCACTGAAGCGTTCACGCCGCGTAAGATATATCATACCTGTCTATGTTGGTTGTAAGAGATCAAAATTGGATCTTTTTTACCGGAAAAACAATATCTTTATCACTTTGTTTACTAATCCGGAAACCTTTTTTGCCCTGCCTCAGGTCAGCAGAAGGGATCCGATTGGCTACCTGTCTTGTAAGCTCAGCCTAATATTGAGCACTGGTGGCAATTCGGGAAAACAGCGAACCATGAACAAAACCATCGTTATAGCTACGGCCACAGAGAATGAAGCTGACTTCTTCAGGCAACTTGCCCTTCCGGGGAGGGGTGTTTCGTTGCTGGTAACAGGTATTGGCGGGGTGGCATCAGCATGGAGCACAATGAACTATTTTGCTATCTTCGGTAAGCCTGATATGCTGATCAATACCGGGATTGCAGGCAGCTTTTCAGAGAGATGGCCTGTGGGATCCGTAGTTGTGACAGAAAGTGACACTTTTGGTGATCTCGGCATAGATGACAACGGAACGCTCAAGACGCTCTTTGAAGCCGGTCTGGGTAATACTGACGACTTTCCCTTTAAAGGAGGCCGGATTTATGCTGATAGTCCACTGGTAGCGATGGCGCGCGGATCATGGCCTGTGGTTAACGGTGTAACAGTCAACAGGGTTACCGGATCTGAGGAGGGTGCAAAATGGCTCCTGTCACATCTGCAGGCTGATATTGAGACTATGGAAGGTGCTGCTCTCTATTATGTTTGCAGGAGAGAGTCTGTACCTGTACTGGGAATCAGGGCAATATCAAATATGGCCGGTTTGCGTGAGAGAGAGAAATGGGATATTAAGGGCGCTCTTGCAGCTGCCTTAACTGCCGTTGAGGAATTTATTCTTAAAGTTAACGGAAGATGAATCTTACGCTTGGATTTTCTCCCTGCCCAAATGATACATTTATCTTTGATGCAATGGTGAACGGGAAAATAGATACGGAAGGACTCCGGTTCAGTTATACCACTGCAGATGTTGAGGAACTTAACAGGAGAGCCTTCAGGGCTGAGCCCCATATTACTAAGATCAGCTATCATGCCTTTGCATATATCCGTGAAAATTATCTGCTTCTTAACTCCGGGAGTGCCCTCGGACATGGCAACGGTCCTTTGCTGGTGAGCAGTAGAGAAATACCATTCAGTGAGGCGGGGAAGATGAAAATAGCAATTCCCGGAAAGTATACTACAGCAGCTCTTCTGCTTGGCATTGCTCTCCCGGAACCCGGGGAGAGGATTGAATACCTCTTCTCTGATATTGAGGACGCTGTGCTTACAGGTGAGGTTGATGCCGGCCTCCTGATACATGAAAACAGATTTACCTACGGTAGCAGGGGACTGCATAAGATAGCTGATCTGGGTGAGTACTGGGAAGAGAAAACGGGTGAGGCAATACCCCTGGGCGGTATTGCTGTCAGACGGGATATCCCGCTGAATATAGCCAGGCGCATAGACCGCATTCTTGCCAGAAGCGTGGCATTTGCAATGAATAACCCCGCCTCATCTCAGCAGTTTGTCGGAAAATACGCCCAGACAATGGAGAGTGAAGTAATGTCAAAACATATAGGGTTATATGTAAATGAGTTTACCCTTGGCCTTGGCGAAGAGGGAAAAAGAGCCGTGCTGAGATTGATGCACGAGGGTTGGAAATGCGATATGCTGCCAGAGCTCAGGGGTCAGATATTTGTTGAGTAACCCCTCACACCTTATTATAAACAGCCGTGCGGGCCAACAGGGTCATGGTAACACCCCTTGCAGCCATATAGAGAATAAACGCCAGCCATAATCCGTGATTGCCCATCAGTTGCTCCAGCACCAGCCAGGCAGGGAAGAATACAAGGGCTGTGGCAAGGATCATTGAATTTCTCATCTCCTTTCCGGCTGTTGCCCCTATAAATATACCATCCCACAGGAAGGCGGTGAAGGAGATCAGCGGAACAAGAATTATCCATATAAAGTATGGCCGTGCATTCTCAATAACAGATGGAATGCTTGTTAGCAGCCTGAAGATATACTCTCCTGCTGTAAGATAGATCAGTGTGAAAACGATGCTTATGACGGCACCCCATATAAAAAGAAGCCTGATAGCCCTCATAAGATTACGCCTGCTCCCTGCCCCTATAAACCTTCCTGTCATTGCTTCTGCGGCATAGGCAAATCCGTCTATCAGATAAGAGAAGAACATAAAAAACTGCATCAGCAGCGAATTGACCGCCAGTGTGGTCTCGTCACCGCCCGCTATCCTGTCAGCGGATGCCGATTGTGCCGTGAAAAAGGAGAAGACCAGTACAAGGCACATCGTCCTGATAAATATATCCCTGTTGACCGACATAAACTGGTTAAGGCTTGAAAGCCTGATAAGCGCTTCACGGTTTACATATTTCAGCAGCCTGCTGAAATAACGGCGGAAGAACCAGAGAGAAAGTAGCAGCCCCGTGTACTGTGCTACCACTGTTCCTGCAGCCACCCCGTCAGAATCATACCCGGCAACCACTACAAGGAAGTAGTTGCAACCAATATTTACCAGATTTACTACAATGGAGATAACCATGGGTATTCGTGCATTCTGCATTCCAATAAACCATCCCATCAGCGCAAACTGCGAGAGGGCTGCCGGCGCTGCCCATATCCTTATTCTGAAGTAGGAGGCTGCCAGTGTTTCCACATCAGCCTCTCCATCCAGAAGGGTGAATGCCAGCCACTCTACAGGACCTCTGGTGAGTATCAGAATTATGCCCGCTGAGACACTTATAAGAAGAGCCCTTCCAAGGACATGAATCGTTTCGGGCAGGTCACGCCTGCCCCTCGCCTGAGCCGTAAAACCGGTTGTTCCCATCCTCAGAAAGCCAAAGCCCCAGTAGATAAAGTTAAAAATCAGGGATCCCAGTGCCACAGCTCCAACATAGGAGTCTGTCCCCATATGTCCCATAAGGATCATATCCACAATACCCAGCAGGGGTACCAGAATATTACTGATAATATTGGGAACAGCCAGATCCAGAATCCTTTTGTTCATTATCCTGGTAATATCTCCTGTAATTACTGCCAATTCAATCTATGGTTAAAACTCTCTATCCGCATTAATTTTTATCCGCGAATATAATGAAATCACTTTACAGATATGGCCGCCTTCAGTCGGATGTTCTGATGTATCAGTAATGGTAATAAAAACCAGGCAACAGTGATCCCGCTTGATCTTTACCCCGTTCAGCTCTCGTAATAATCAATACTGATCCCGCTTATTACTGACCCAGTTCAGTTCTGTTTATCATCATTACTGATTCAGTTCAGCTCTGTTTCCCTCTCAATACTGACCCGTTCAGTTCTGTTTACCATCATTACAGACCCCGCTCAGCTCTGATATTACCTTTGACTGACTATTTATTTTTCAATTCTGGTCGCTATATTTGCTTAAATATTAATTCTGAGAGCAATGAATTTTGAAAAACTGGTATTGAAAACAAGAAGCTACAGGCGGTTTGAACAGGGTACAGCTGTTATAAGAGAGGATCTTGAGCGTCTGGTGAACCTGGCCCGACTAACGGCATCTGCTGCAAACAGACAGCCGCTGAAGTACCTTTTGTTCAATAGTGCAGAGGACTGCAATTCCATTTTCCCGTCTGTTATGTGGGCCGGATACCTGACACAGTGGGATGGCCCGGCTGAGGGAGAGAGGCCTTCAGCATATATCATAATTGTGGGCGATACAATGATTACAAAGCAGTTTGGAGTGGATCCGGGTATTGCCGCGCAGACAATAATGCTTGGTGCCACAGAGAGAGGACTTGGAGGCTGCATGATAGCATCATTTAAAAAGGAGGAAATCAGGGAGTTTACACGTCTGAGTGAAAGATATGAGATACTCCTTGTACTGGCACTGGGCAAGCCTGTTGAAAGGGTGACTCTGGAAAGTGTAAAAGATGATAATATAAAGTACTGGAGAGATGAACAGGGTGTTCATCATGTACCGAAGAGGAGCCTCGGGGATATAGTCCTGAATTATAAAGAGTTGTAAATACTGATATGGTTTCAGCACGGTCTGCTCAGGAGATCGTAAAGGAAACAACGGCTTGTCTGAGAAGCCAGCTCCACCCGTACCACGTGTATCAGTAGCTGAAATGGAAAAAATGAAGAAGGCATACAGGGAAAGCCTTCTTCAAAAAAAATGAACTCAGCTCATCCTGTTTGCCTTTGCAAATCCTTTACCTGGTAAAGAATTATCCTTTATAGAATATTGCTTTGATAATATGCATTGCCATCTTGGGATTCTCCTTAAGCCTTCTGGTTGAATATCCAAACCATTTAAGTCCGAACGGAACATAAATCCTCATCCTGTGTCCTTTATCAACCACTGATTTCCGGAGTGCAGGAGTAACACCGTACAGCATCTGGAACTCATACATATGCTTTGGAACATTGTACTTTTCAATAAGTTGATATGATCCCTCAATAAGAGGCTTGTCATGGGTAGCAATGCCAACATAAATCTTATTGGCGAACATAAATTCGAGATCTTCCAGAAAGTGCTGGTTTATCTCCTCATACTTTTTAAAGGCAATCTCGACGGGTTCAACATATATGCCCTTGCAGAGACGATAGCTCAACGGAGAATCATCGGTGTGCATATCAAGCATCGCCTTAATATCGTCCAGAGTCCTTCTCATATAAGACTGGAGAACCAGTCCCACGCTCTTCGGAAACTCAGCCTTTAGCCTTCTGTAGAGCTTTATCTCCATATCAACACATGGTGAATCTTCCATGTCAATCCTGATAAAATTGCCGTAAGAGGCGGCTTTAGCTACAATCTCCCTGATATGTTTATAGCATGCCTCCTCATCAATGAGGAGTCCGAAACTTGTTGGCTTTACAGAGTAGTTACCGTCAATATTGTTTTTTTCGGCTTCATCAATTAACTCCAGGTACTCCTGTTTGTTTTCCTCGGCTTCATCAAGATTTGTTATAAACTCCCCAAGCACATCCAGTGTAACCATCATTCCATCATTGTTCAGTTCTTTGGATACCCTGATGGCATCTTCCATTGTTTCGCCTGAGATATAGGCCTTTGAGAAAATCCAAACGAACTTCTTTGGGAAGTAGGGAAGGATTGCGGCAATCATTTTATTAAACATTGTGGCTTTGGAATTAGTTGTTCAACTTAAATCTGAAAGTATAAAATTAACATTCCGAAAATAGTATGATGCTTAAAGATAAAAAATGATTTAACGCATATAATGAAAATATTTTTCTGCTCGTTACCCTGCCGGTTATAGTATTGGGAAATAGATAAAAAAATGGATACTTTTAAAATCGAAAGAGATGAAGCAGTCTCTGCCGGTTTTTGTCCGCAGAAAAAATATAGTATCCGGGTGCGGCACTATAAATAACAGCACAACAGGTAACAGAACGGACAGAGAGAAATCAGGAACTCGGGAAGGAATGTCAGAAATTATTTATCAAAATGATACTAAGGAGTGCAACCATTTTTAATTCATTAATGTCTCCTTTACGGACCGTGTTATGATGACAGACCTGCAGATAATAAACGGGTGTCTGAAACATGACAGACGGGCTCAGAAAATCCTGTATGAGAAGTATGCAGCTATTCTGATGGGGGTCTGTGTGAGGTATGCTACAGATATTCCTGAAGCTGAAGATATTTTGCAGGACAGCCTCCTTAAAATCTACCTGAATATAGGTGATTACTCGGGAGAGGGTTCTTTTACAGGCTGGATGAGGCGCATTGTGATAAATACTGCAATAACCAATTATCATAAGACCCTGAAGCATAAACACCATATGGATATTGATGAGGTCTATTCTTCAGAAGCAGGATCCGGCGATAACAGGGAGATACGCTTTACTGCAGAAGAACTGGGAAAGGTTCTGAAGGAGTTGCCAACGGGATACAGAACCGTCTTTAACCTGTATGCCATTGAAGGGTACAAACATAAGGAGATTGCAGCAATGCTGGAGATTGATGTAAACACCTCCAAGTCACAGTACTCAAGGGCAAGAAGCTACCTGCAGAAGCGACTGGGAGGAAAGTATTTATAGAAGAACCTTAAATTGGAGAGGCAGATTGGTGTAACGGACAGATGATCGGGTCAATAGTCCAGAGAGCCTGAAATTGGAGATGAAGATTGGGGTAACGAACAGATGATCGGGTCAATAGTCCAGAGAGCCTGAAAAACGGAGAGATAAATGATGACAACAAACATATAGTTAAGAAGTAAAAGAAGAGGATTCATTTGAAAAAGAGGAGAGACATAGAGACGGTTGAAGAACTATTCAATGATACGTTCAGTAAGTACAGTACTGATCCGGGAGATGCATTCCGTGCCCGACTGGAAAAGAAACTGCACTATTCGGAATTTATGAGATTCATCCCCTCAAAGCTTAATATTTGGTATGTAGCTGCAGCTGTAACCGTTGCAACCGTTGCAATCGCTCTTGTTCTTTCAGGCAGACCTGAGACCTCTTCTCCCCGTGTCATTCCGGGAGAACAGAATATATCTGAGCAGTATGATGCTGTTGTCATTCCGCAGGAGGATCCTGTTGAAAGAAGGAGAGCAGTATCATCAGTATCATCAGGATCATTAAAGGCATCAGAAAAGGTTGTAACAGTGGATGTATCATCTGTTATTTCCGGCATAGCCAATGATTCTTTCCAAATGGCAAAGAAGAGCGGAAGTGAAGCACCGGCAGAGGTTACAGGGAGTATAGCCGGAGAAGAACCTTCTCTTGCCTTAAAAGAGGTTGCTCCTGTGCAGGCTCCACTCTCCAGATTTGTTTCAAGTCATATTTCAGGATGTGAGCCACTTACTGTCTCCTTTGAAAATATCTCACACAATTTTGACAGTTGTGTATGGGATTTTGGTGACGGCGGATTCTCAACAGCTCAAAATCCTGTCTGGGTCTTTGATGAGAAAGGAGAGTACCGGGTTACTCTCCTGGTATTCGGGAATGAGGGAAGAGTCTCAGGATCTTCTGAAATTATTACGGTTCACGGAAAGCCTGTGGCCAGGTTTGAGATAGATGCCGGTCAGTCATTAAATGAGGGTGAAGTTGTGAGGTTCTACAACTACTCTGAAAACGCAGTCTCCTGGGACTGGAGCTTCGGGGACGGAGAAACGTCCACCCTGTTTGAGCCTGATCACAGGTACACCAGACCCGGGAGTTACACTATAAGTCTCACCGCAAGATCTCAGTACGGGTGCAGTGACTCTGTAACCGTGACCAATGCATTTGACGATAACAGCTGCTACATAAGATTTCCTAACGTGTTTATTCCTAATGCCGGCGGCCCTACCGGTGGTTATTATTCAAATCGCTCCTCCCACAATTCAGAGGTTTTTTATCCGGCATGGTCAGGAGTTACCGATTACCAGTTGCGCATATTCAGCAGGCTTGGAATTCTGGTCTTTGAAACCAATGATATTGAGACAGGCTGGGATGGCTATCTCAGGGGAGAGAAAGCCGAGCCGGGAGTCTATATCTGGAAGGTAAGAGGAGTATTTATGAATGGTGAGCCATTTGTTAAGGCCGGTGATGTAACAATTTTACCCCAACAGTAGTATAACAGTAGAACTCTGTCAGGCAAAGACGCTGTCTGAATTATCAGGCTGTGACATTGCCGGACGCGGCAGTGTTAGTAACTTTAGGGCAATTTTTATTATTATTGGTATATTTTTATAAACAAATCACTATTTTCGTATCCAAGTAGGCTAAACCTGATCAGACTTGCACACAAGTATTAAATATATTGTAGCGGTTTTCCTGGTAACCATTAACTTTTTAGTTAAGATCTCTGGTCAGGACCCTCATTTTTCACAGTTCTATGCCAATCCACTCTATCTGGCTCCATCATTTACGGGTGCCATTGAGGAGAACAGACTATCTTTAAACTATCGCAACCAGTGGCCCGCCGTTCCCGGTGTTTTCCATACATATACATTTGCCTACGACAGGGCCATGCCTAACTTCAATTCCGGAATAGGTGTTCTTGCAACATACGATGTGGCAGGTTCCGGAGATCTCAGCACCTCTTCGGTCGGACTCCTCTATTCATACGATATACAGCTCAACCGCGACTGGCACCTGAGGCCTGGCATCAATTTCAAGTTTACCTATCTGGGTCTGAACTACGGTAAGCTTATATGGAATCATATGATTACTGCAGGAGGTACAACCCCTTCGGTTACACCACCGCCATTCGAAAGCGTTGCCGATGTAGATTTTGCAACATCCCTGCTGGCCTATAATGACCGTATATGGGGAGGCTTTACACTTGATCACCTGCTCGCACCCAGAGTCTCTTTTTACGGAGAGTGGAACACAAAGGTTCCGGTGAAAGTCAGTGTTTTTGGCGGATACCAGATTGCCCGGAAAGGACGGTTACTAAGAAGCAACAAGTATACAGAGGTCATTTCAATTGCCGGAAATATAAATTATCAGGACAGGGTAATGCAATCAAATATCGGACTTTACTACTACCGTGACCCCATTATTTTCGGTGTGTGGTACAGGGGAATTCCGCTGGTAACAAGTCAGGCAGGAGATGCTGTAATTGCACTTATCGGTATTAAAACAGGGGATGTGCATATAGGGTATAGCTACGACTTTACCATCAGTAACCTTATATCATCAACAGGAGGTGCACATGAGATATCCCTTGTTTACGAGTTTATCACTTCAAACATCAGGTCTGACCGTAGCCGCTTCAGGGCACTGCCCTGTCCCGAGTTCTGATTACACACCGTTTACTCTTGATTACATATTCCGGTAGTGTTGCCGGGTTTTTTTATTGTTCCCTGATGTGAGTCGGGCTGGTTTTATTGTTGATTAAAAATATTATATTTGTGACCGTTTTGTTAACCAATTAATAGTTTAAGATGAAGAAGTTGCCATTGATCCTGAGTATCGTTTCGATTTTTGCAGTAGCATACCTGCTGATTTCAGATTTAACGGGTAATAAAAAGAGTGATGGTGAAAATATTGCCTCAATAATTGAAGAGAGAGGTATTTTGCCTGAGGGAATTGCTTTTGTTGAGGTTGATTCTCTTATCCTTAATTTCGGACTCTATTTCGATCTTACGGCTGAGATGACGTCAAAGCAGCAGAAGTCAGAGACTGAACTCAATACAAAGGGAAGGCAGTATGAAAGCGGAGTCAGGGATTATGAAGACAAGGTGCGTAAGGGGCTGGTAACCAGGGCAACCGCTGCAGAGATGGAACAGGCTCTTCTTCAGCAGCAGCAGGAACTGGTTAACCTGAGAGACCAGCTACAGTATGAACTGATGGAAGAAGAACAGGTTATGAACAGGCAGGTTCTGGATTATATTCATAAGTTTCTGGATGGTTACGCAAAGGAAAATAATTATACCTATATACTGGGAAAAAGTTTTGGTGGTCAGGTTCTTTACGGCGACAGCAGCCTGGATATTACAGATCAGGTGCTGGTTAAGCTGAATGAACAGTACGCTGCAGAAAAGAAATAACAGTTGTCCCAATGGGATTTGCTTCGGCATACCTCTCCCGCAGAAGTGTTAACTATCCATTAATAGATGATCTGCCGCTTCCCGGCACCGGGCTTATAGTTATTGTTCCGGCCTTTGCGGAGCCTGACATTACACTGCTTCTTGATTCCATGGCCGTGGCTGAGAACACTCACTGTAATACAGAAGTGATAATCGGCGTTAATGCCCCTCCTGGAGCATCCCTGAAACAGATAGAGCAGAATCGTGAATCCCTTGCTAATATTGATAGATGGAGGAAAAGCAACCCTGATCCCTTTTTCAGTCTGCTGACAGTTGATGCAGGGGAGTCCTCAGACCCTGAATGGGGGGCAGGCATGGCCCGTAAGATGTTGATGGATGAAGCTCTGCGCCGGTTTAACCTTTCAGATTACGGGGATGGTGTGATAGTATCCCTTGACGGTGATTGTACTGTAAGCAGTAACTACCTCAGTGAAATAGAAAAACAATTTGCCAGTCAACCACCTATATCCGGTGCCATAATCCGCTTTGAACATCCGCTGCCTGAAGCAGACGTTGATCACCAGATGGCAATTGCAGCCTATGAACTGCATATGCGATATCACTACCAGGCCTTGAAAAAATGCCGTATGCCTTCGGTCTATCATACAATTGGTTCGGCAATTGCCGTCAGGGCATCAGCCTATGTCAGGGCAGGAGGAATGAGTAGAAAAACTGCCGGAGAGGATTTCTATTTTATTCAGAAACTGATTCCGGCAGGTAAGATTGCTGAGATCAATACCACAACACTCTTTCCTTCACCGCGGGTGTCGGATCGTGTTCCTTTCGGGACAGGGCCCACTGTTGCTTCTATGCTCGAGAAAAGAACATGGCAACTGCTTACCTGGCATCCTGAATCCTATAAGCCGATTGCCCTGCTGAACGATCTGGTACCACGTCTTTACAGAATGGATGATGCTGCTACTGACAGCACTCTTGATGAGCTTCCGGCGCCAATGTCAATGTTTCTCAGGGAGAGCGGATGGGTTCAGAAGGTGGCGGAAATAAGAAAAAATACGGCAGGTGAAGCTTCATTCACCGTGCGGTTCTACCGGTGGTTTAATATGTTCAGGGTGATAAGATACCTTAACCGGGTTCATAATGGTATCATCTGGTCAAAGACCGGTATTGATGAAGCTGCCGCCCTGCTGCTTTCTGAAATTACAGGTAAAGATTGTACCGGGCTAAACAGGATTGATCTCCTTATGCAGTTCAGGGCTCTTGAAAGATAAGGAATCGCCTGCGACCTGCAGCGCGCTTCTTTTTCTCCTCATCCTCAGGGACAACAATGAAAATGTCCTCATTTTCTTTTTTCATCAGATACTCTTCACGCGCAAATTTCTCAAGGTTTTCATCACTGGTTTTTAACTCATTCAGCTTTCTGGTATCTTCTTCAATACGGTTGCTGAAATACTCCCTGTCGCGCTTCAACTGCTTCAGGGCAGCCATATCACGGTACCTCTCAACCAGATTGTTGTTATCAAAAAACAGTAGCCATACAATGAATATTATCGTTGTAAGCAGGTACCTGTTTCTTAGTACCGGAGGCACACGGTCAATTAATCGTGAGAGGCGATCATTCATGATACAAACCTAAATCAAAAACTGTTGATGTCAAAAATTATATAATACCATTTTTCAACCGCCACTCATCAGGTAGAGCATTTTTACATCATCACCGTTTTTTATAACGGTGGTGCTATATTGATCCTTCTTTATCAGTTTGCCGTTTATTTTTACCATTCTCATCCTGAAGGTGAAGCTCTTAATCTCCAGCATCTCAGCTACGGTCATCGATTCGGTATCAAAAATTTCCTTCCTGTTGTTTAATGTTATCTCCATCATTCCTTAATACCTTTTAATAAGATTTCAATTACCAGATTAGCCTGCATATATGCTGCAATGCCAACCCTTGGGGCCAGCGGAGGATTATTTTCAGAAACCTCGGAGGACTCATCCCCGCATACCCATAGATTGTCGCCCATATCGCGCACCCTCATCTCATTTGTATGACCGTATCCTGCCAGCCCTGATCCCAGAATCAGAGGTCTTCCGGGCCAGAGCGTGAGAACAGTCTCTGTCAGCATCAGCTTCATATCAGCCCTGTCAAATGCCTCTACAATAATATCACAATCCCCGAAAATCCTCTCCACGTTTTCCGGTGAAATTACAGTTTCAAATATTTCAACCGAAGTACCACTGCCTGTTCTTTCAATATTTTCACGTAGTGCCACAACCTTCTTCATCCCTGTCTGGTCATGAAAAAAGAACTGCCGGTTAAGATTGGCCTCAGAGACAAGATCAAAATCGGCAATCTTCAGCCGGCCAATTCCACTCCTGGCAAGTGCTGCGGCACAGTTGGATCCCAGTCCGCCCGCACCTGCTATCCCAACAGTGAACCGGGAAAGGGCTGCTGATATCTCTGCAAATGTCATAATATAAATTTATCTGATCTGATATATACCTTTTGAAGCCTGTCAAGGAATCCCCTGGTGCCGCTTCCTGACCCAATTCTCCTGAGTAATTCGTGATCATTCCGGGCAAACACAGAACCAAAGACCACCTTAATATTTCTGTAGCCGAACATCTCATCACTCAGAATATTTGAAGGGCCGAGAAGGAAAATATCACACCCGTCAGGTGTAGAGGATATTACGGAACTGAATGTTTTGTTGAAAACAGTGGTGCCGGTAAGAATAACTGCCCCTGCTTCTGACAGGATGCTATCCATTTCCTTAATATCAGAAAGAATACCGCTCTCCCTGTGAATATCAAAGACTCTGAGCGGGATGCCATCCCTCCTGATTTTTTCATACAGTGATTCAAAATATCCTACCATAACCACCTCTTTGTACCTGCTGAAATCTATCCTTTCGAAAATATCAACTATGTCGTCATATGTGCGGTCATAATTGCAGAGGGCATTAAACCAGGCATTCATTATTATCCGGTGCGATGGTTCCGAAATATCGGGCAGCGATCCCCTGAGAAGAGAATCGTCCACCCTTGTTCCCAGAGTTGCACATACCCCTGTGTTACCATTGTTAAGCATTATGGCTACATACTTCTCCCCGATAACAGAGCTTTTTATTTTGGAAAGGTCAAATCCAAAATTTTTTAAAAAATAAGTGAGTGGCTCCTCCATATCTGATTTTTTTCAAAATTACTCATTTTACTCCTGATCTGACAAACATTTTAAGCCCGATATGCAAAATTCAACATATTGATATATGTCATTTTATGGCCTATATTTGTGCGTTATATTTGATATCGTGGAAAGTAAGAGTGTATAAAAATTAAACATATGAATATAGAGAAACTTAAGGAGAAGCACACAATGCTGAAGGAGTGGAATTACGATTGGAAACCTCTTGATAAAGGTTATACGGATAAGGTCCTTTATATAAACGTCGGCACCACTGATATCAGTGAGAAAGGTGTTCCTGCTGAGGTGAAAGAGAAATTTATCGGAGGTAAGGGATACGGACTCCGTCTTCTGTGGGATGCAACAACACCCCGTACAGCATGGAATGATCCGGATAACGAGATCGTTATCTCGTCAGGGCCTGTTGGTGGTATCACCCAGTATTCAGGTACCGGTAAATCACTTGTTGTAACAATATCACCCCAGACTGATCAGGTAATTGACAGTAACGTGGGAGGATTCTTTGGTCCGTTCCTTAAGTTTGCAGGATATGATGCACTTGAACTGCAGGGTAAGGCTGAGAAGGATGTGGTGATCTATATTGATGGAATAAATCACAAGATAGAGATTTTTGAAGCTCCGCTGGAGGGACCCGACAGCCACGTGCTGGCAGAACAGCTTACTGAGATGTTCGCCGATGATGAGCGTGACATGAAAAATGTTGCTGTAGTCTCTGCCGGAAGCGCTGCTGATAACTCTCTTATTGGAATGCTTAACTTCAGTTTCTATGACCCCAAAAGAAAGAAGGTAAGACTGAAGCAGGCCGGAAGAGGCGGTATAGGAACCGTATTCCGTGATAAAAAGATAAAGGCCCTGGTTTGCAAGGTACCCGGAGTAAAGGGTAACCTTAACAATGTGGTTGATCTGGAAGCAATTAAGGAGAGGGGTAAAAGGTTTAACCGCGAGATGCGTGAACTGGATGACGAGCAGTGCCAGATGAAACAGGTGGGAACAGCGCACCTTATGGAGATAATGAATGACCATGACCTCCTGCCGGTAAATAACTATAAGTTTGGTAGTCACCCCGATATCGCCAATATTGATTCCAATGCGTGGAAGCAGAGGTTTACCCAGGGTGTGCCTGACGGCTGCTGGATAGGGTGTAATATGTCATGCGCAAAGGCGGTTGATGACTATGAAGTTCAAACAGGCCCCTACGCCGGGGAAAAAGTTATTGTGGACGGACCTGAATATGAAAATGCGGGCGGACTCGGATCCAATTGCGGAATATTTGATGCTGAACATATTATTGAAGCAAATTTCTATTGTGACACCTATGGTATCTGTACCATTACCTGGGGAACATTGATGGCATTTATTATGGAGTGCTATGAGAACGGAATACTCAATGAGGAGCGTACGGGCGGATTAAAACTCAATTTTGGCAACAAGGAGGCGGCCATGGAGTTGCTACACCAGGTTAGCAGGGGCGAAGGATTCGGCAAAATAGCCGGCATGGGCGTCAGGAAGATGAAGGAGCTGTTTATAAAGAACGGCTGGGGCGATCCGGCATTTATTAATGATATAGGAATGGAGAACAAGGGACTTGAGTACTCCCAGTATATGTCCAAGGAGTCGCTTGCCCAGCAGGGAGGATTTGCACTCACTAATAAAGGACCACAGCATGATGAGGCGTGGCTGATATTTATGGATATGGTAAATAACCAGATCCCATCATTTGAGGATAAAGCTGAAGCACTTCACTACTTCCCGATGTTCCGTACCTGGTTTGGCCTGGTGGGTCTCTGTAAACTGCCATGGAACGATGTGGAGCCTGTGACCAATGCAGAGACAGATGAACCCGCGAAGGTTCCGGAACATGTTGATAACTATGTCACAATCTATAAGGCTGTTACCGGACGCGAGTTTGATAAGGACCGACTGGTTGAGGACTCAGAGAGAGTATACAACTTCCAGAGAGTTTTTAATATTCGCCGGGGTTACGGACTCAGAAAGCATGACGCTCAACCCTACAGGGCAGCCGGACCGGTTACTGCGGAAGAGTTTGAAAGCAGGGCAGAACGCTACGATAAGCAGCTTAAGGAACAGGTGGGTTTTGATCCGGCCGGAAAAACCACACAGGAAAAAATGGCAGCACTAAGGGCATACCGCGAAAACAGGTACGGACAACTGCAGGATGCCGTCTATAAAAGAAGAGGCTGGAATGCCAATGGTGTACCACGACTCGATTTCCTGAAGAAAATAGGAATGGACCTGCCTGAAGTTGTTGAGGTGGTTAAGGATCTTCAATAACCAGTTGGTAGTTAATATATTATAAGGGGAGGCTGTGCATATGCACGGCCTCTTCTTATATAAACAGAAAAGGTTGCCCTTATTGATGACGGAACCTGAATTTCGGCCGTTTTGTAAGGCTGGAGTTCTTTTATGCTTTCTAGACAGGCTGGAGCAAGAATATTTTTTTGCCTAAAAAGGCAATTAATGATTGAAGCGATATGCAAAAAATGTAAATTTGCATGTCGCTTTCTAATTGTCTAACATAAAAAAAAAGTTATGCTTAAGGTAAATGAGTATTTTGACGGAAAGGTAAAATCAATAGGATTTGAAAATGAAGAGGGTCCGGTGACTGCGGGTGTGATGGAACCGGGCGATTTTGAATTCGGTACCTCATCAGTGGAGTTTATGACCGTGGTTTCAGGTAGTCTGACCGTACTGCTTCCTGGTGATTCAGAGTGGAAAACCTACGCTCCCTTTGAGACTTTTATGGTTCCTAAGGATGCAAAATTCAAGGTTAAGGTAACAGAGCAGACCGCCTATAAATGTCTCTATAAGTAGTTGGCTGGTGACCGGTATCTCATCATATCAGTCGCCCGGTGACCGGTATCTCATCATATCAGTCGCCCGGTGAGGTAAACAGATAGTTGTCAGTTTGATACCGTAGGGGGCTCGCCGTTTAATTTACGGCAGGGAGCCATGTCACTGCATAAAATATTAACCTCATTAATAAAAGGAATAATGGCCGGATCAAAAGGATCACTCTACTATAATGTATTTCTTAACTACAGTCTTAATCTGAATGATACGGACGGTCACGAGATTCTTGATTGTGAGGGGTTTGAATTGCTTGAAACCATTGAACGACTCAGGTCTATTGTAGCAGCGGCAGAAGAGATGAAGATGAGTTACCGTAAGGCATGGGGAATTATTCAGAAGGTGGAGAATAAGCTGGGGTTTCCGCTTGTGCTCAAGCACCGCGGAGGTGCTGAGGGTGGGTATACAACCCTGTCGGAGGAGGGCACACAACTGCTTAATGCCTACAGAGAGCTTACCACCCAGTTTGATGGGTCAATCAAGGAGATAGCAAGGAAGTTTTTCAGAAAAATTAACAGGTAACCAATTGTTATAATGAAAGATTTGCCTAGGATACTAATTATCTCTCTTGTTCTGCTTATAATGGCCGGATCATGTAATCGGCCAGCAAAGGATAAGGTGATAATTTTTCATGCGGGTAGCCTGGCACTTCCCTTTAAGACCATTGCTGATCTCTATATGGAGCAGTTTCCTGACAGGGTAATTGAAATGGAGGCTGCAGGAAGTGTTGCTTCAGCGCGCAAGATCACCGAACTGGGAAAGCCGTGTGATATTATGGCATCAGCAGATTATCAGATCATTGACCGTATGCTGATACCTCAGTATGCCTCCTGGAACATAATATTTGCGGCAAACTCAATGGTTATAGCCTATACTGACCGTTCAGAGATGGGGTCTGAGATCAACAGTGAGAACTGGTATGATATTCTTGTGAGAAGTGATGTGGTCTATGGTCGCGCCGACCCAAATTCTGACCCCTGCGGTTACCGGAGCATTCTCACCATGCAGCTGGCCGAAGGGTATTATAATATTCCGGGATTTACTGACCTCCTGCTGCAAAAGGATCTTAATATGGTAAGACCGAAAGAGGTTGATCTGCTTGCCCTGCTTGAGGCAAGGGCAGTGGACTATATCTTTATCTACCGGTCGGTGGCGCAGCAGCATTCACTTAAGTTTATTGAACTTCCCGCAGAGATAGATCTTTCGGATCCTCAGCTAAACCCGCATTACGCCGGTGTCACTGTTGATATAACAGCCAATGCACCTGGTGAAAAGATGACAATACAAGGGTCGTCAATGTTGTATGGGGTCACCCTGCTCGACTCAGCACCAAACAGGGAGGGAGCAATCCATTTTCTTGAGTTTCTCCTGGGAGAGACCGGAACGCGTATAATGAATGAGATGGGCCAGGAGCTCGGAACACTGCCTGTAGCAAGGGATAGCAGCATACTGCCGGGCTGGCTGCAGCAACTGACCGTAAAAGAGGAGTTTTAATTATGCAGTTAAGAAGTCCGTTCCATTGGATTGTGTTAATACTTTCGTCACTGGTGCTTCTCTTTGTGATTGCACCGCTGGCCGGACTTATAATTCATACTTCCCCGCTGGAACTGATAGAGACGGTTAACGACAGGGAGGTTCAGAAGAGTGTATGGCTTACCCTTTCAGTAGCATTTCTTACCTCCCTGGTTTTCGCTGTAGGAGCGGTACCCCTTGCCTGGGTGCTTGCGCGCTACACATTTCCTGGTAAACGGATAGTACAGGGACTGATAGATCTTCCAATTGTACTGCCTCATTCTGCAGCAGGAATCGCACTGCTTGGATTTATCTCCAGGGATGGCATGCTGGGAAAGGCTGCTTCAGTGGTGGGCCTTAATCTGGTCGGTAATCCGGCCGGAATAGCACTCGCAATGGCTTTTGTCAGCCTCTCCTTCCTGATCAATTCGGCACGTGACGGATTTGCCGCAGTGCCCCGCAGACTTGAACAGGCCTCCCTTAACCTGGGAGCTTCCCCGGTACGAATGTTTTTGACCGTATCCCTGCCTCTATCATGGCGCAGTATAGCGTCAGGTTTTATAATGATGTTTGCACGGGGAATGAGTGAATTCGGGGCGGTAGTGATAATAGCATACCACCCAATGACAGCTCCCGTTCTTATATTTGAGAGGTTTAACCAGTTCGGACTTGCCTATGCGCGTCCTGCAGCAGTTGTATTTATACTGGTGGCACTGGCTGTATTTATCCTTCTCAGGTTAATTTCTGTCGGAAGGGATAAATCTCTTGCGCCGGTTAAGCATAATGGGAATGACGATGCTTGAACTGCATAATATAAGAAAATCCTATCCCGGATTCGAGATCATGGATCTCTCCCTGAGAGTCGAAAAGGGTGAATACTTTGTGCTCCTCGGAAGGTCGGGTTCAGGGAAATCAATGTTGCTGGAGATTATTGCGGGCCTGCGCAGCTGCGATTCAGGATCGGTAATACTGAATGGTACAGATATTACAAAATTTAAGATACAGGAACGGAAGACAGGATTGGTTTTTCAGGACTTTGCCCTCTTTCCGCACCTTACAGTATATGATAATATTGCATACCCTCTCCGTACAAAGGGGATGAAAAAGAGTGATATCGACGAAAAGGTGAAGGATATGGCATGGGAGATGAATATTACATCTCTTCTGGAGAGGCGCCCCGATACCCTTTCAGGAGGTGAGAGGCAACGGGTGGCAGTATCACGTACATTGGTTACCTCACCTGATATAATATTGCTTGATGAGCCTATGGCATCAATCGATACACCCCTCAGGGATGACCTCCGCAGACTCCTGCGGGATATTAACAGAAAGGGAATGACCATAATGCATGTGACGCATGATTTCAGAGAGGCTATACGCCTGGCGCACAGAATGGGGGTGATGCACAACGGTCATCTTGTTCAGACGGGCTCTCCCGATGAGATATTCAGCAGACCCAGAAACAGGTTTGTGGCCCGGTTTGCAGGTGTACAGAATTTTTTTAATATAGCGGTGGAGAGAAAGGGCGATACAATAAGGGGCAAAATGAAAAATGGTATTGAGATAGAGCTGCCAGAGGGTAATTACGGGGATGATGCACTGATAATGATCCCTAACAGTGAAATCTCAGCTTCCGGGAATTTTCCTGCCGGCAGTGAGATTGTGGCAGAAGGAGTGGTTAGGGAAGTGAACAGGGCTGAAAACGGGTATGAAGCCTATATTGAATCAGGTGATATATTCTACCTGAATCTCAGCCACGAGAGCTGGGCAGTAACTCCTCTCCTAAGGGGTGAAAGGGTGTGGATTACATTTCCCGGGGATGCAGTAAGGGTGTTACAGTAGGTCAGGGACTCTGGAGAAAGCAACAATTAAGGTTGGTTTAAGTGGTTTCAGAGAAAGGTTTGGGGTTTGTTAACTGTAAGATAGTATAAGAAAGGTTTGCGGTTTGTTAATTGTAAGATAGTATAAGAAAGGTTTGCGGTTTGTTAATTGTAAGATAGTATAAGAAGGGTTAGTGGTTTATAATTGTAAGGTAGTATAAGAAAGGTTTGTGGGGTTGAAAAGAGATATTACAGGATAAGGAAGTTGATAATTTATAACGATCTGAGTGCTCAAGGCACTTCAGAGGCACTAATTGGAATAACAGTAGAAGAATATGAGTGAGAAAAAGATGATACCACTCGGGGAGGCTCTTGAAATAGCAGGAAGATACAGGGTGCAGTCAGGAAGAGAAAAAATTGCCTTTACAGATTCACCCGGCAGGGTACTGGCAGAGGATATCTTCAGCGATATGGATATGCCACCCTTTAACAGGAGCGCAGTGGATGGATTTGCATGCAGGCGCGCTGATCTGCCTGGCCCGCTCACGATAATTGAAACTATTCCGGCAGGTACATACCCGCAGAAGCACGTTTCAGAGGGAGAATGCTCAAGGATTATGACCGGTGCGGCAGTTCCTGATGGAGCTGATACAGTGTTTATGGTTGAAGAAAGCCGTGAAGAGAAGGGCAGCGTCACATTTACAGGCAGCCAGACAAAGGATAATATCGCCCTAAGGGGTGAGGATATAGGGAGTGGTGACAGGGTGCTTACCGGGGGGCGGGTAATCCGGCCTCAGGATATCGCTGTAATGGCAACAGTGGGTGCAACGGAGGTTGAGGTGGTTAAGAAACTGGATATTGCAGTTATCAGCACGGGCGATGAGCTGGTTGAGCCGCACAAAAAACCCGGCAAGGGCGAGATACGTAACAGCAACGCTTACCAGCTGATAGCCCAGGTGATGAGAGCAGGAGCAAATGCAGTCTATTACGGAATCGCCGGTGACAGCGAGGAGCAGACGGCTCAAATTGTAGACAGGGCAATAGCAGAGTGTGATATTGTTCTGCTTACAGGTGGTGTATCAATGGGTGATTACGACTTTGTTCCGGTTGTGCTTGAGAAGGCAGGGGTGGAGATTCTGTTTGACAAGGTTGCAGTGCAACCGGGAAAGCCCACAACACTGGGTATCCATAAAGATGCTGTAGTGTTCGGACTGCCGGGAAATCCTGTATCCGCATTTATCCAGTTTGAGATATTTGTAAGGCCGATGATACATCGTTCAATGGATTCAGACTGGAAGCCGGAAATAGTCAGAATGATACTGTCTGATGGATACTCGCGCAAAAGAGCCGGCAGGTTTGCATGGGTGCCGGTAATACGTAATAGTGATGGCGGGGTTATTGCAGCAGAGTATCATGGCTCGGCACATATTAATGCCCTTCCGGGGGCTTATGGCATAACAGGTGTGCCGGTTGGTGTTCACGAAATAAAGGCAGGAGAAGAGGTAGATGTACGATTTATATAGCAGGAGAATAAATTATCTCAGGATATCTGTAACAGACAGGTGTAACCTGCGCTGCAGATACTGTATGCCGGAGGAAGGGGTGAAGCTTATTTCACATACGGAGATACTTAGCTTTGAAGAGATTACAGAATTTGTTAGAGTAGCTGTTTCAATGGGGATTGATAAGGTCCGCCTAACTGGAGGTGAACCGTTGGTGCGTAAGGGAATAACCGGTCTGGTCAGCATGATTTCATCAATTGAGGGCATCAGGGACCTGTCGATGACAACCAACGGCATACTGCTTAAAAAATATGCCCGGGAGCTGGCTGCGGCCGGACTCCGGAGGGTCAATATAAGCCTCGATACACTTGATCCGGCGAAATATCACTATATAACAAGGGGAGGTAACCTGAGAGATGTGCTGGAGGGAATTGACGCAGCCGTTGATGCCGGGCTTACACCCGTGAAGATTAACTGCGTTGTAAAGGTTTCATCCGGAGAACAGGATGCCGTTGCTGTAGAACGTTACGGAAGGGAAAAGGGACTGGATGTGAGGTTTATCAGGCAAATGGATCTGGAAGGTGGTGAATTCAGTATTGTGGAGGGTGGTGAAGGTGGCAACTGTGCTGCTTGCAACCGTCTGAGACTTACTTCCAATGGCAGGGTAAGGCCCTGTCTTTTTAATGATATAGAGTATGATGTAAGGGAACTGGGTGCAGGAAAGGCACTAAAACTGGCGGTTGACAACAAACCTGCATGCGGCTCTTCAAACATTACTGGCAGATTCTATAATATTGGCGGTTGAACAGTTGCCGGTTATGCCTGGCTATATGCACCGGGCAGTGAATAATTCAGGCAGGCAGTACGTAAATAATCATTCAATTTTGTACCTTGTGCAGATTATAACAGTGATGCAGGGATTATGAAGGAGCTAACACATACCGACAGCAGCGGAAAGGCAAAAATGGTTGATGTAGGAGGCAAGCCTGACCAGGATAGGAGGGCAGTGGCCGGCGGACGGATATTACTTGGAAAACATACTGTGGAGCTGATAAGGGAGAATGAGATGAAGAAGGGAGATGTCCTCGCTGTTGCTCAGATTGCAGGGATACAGGCTGCCAAGCAAACACCGTCACTTATACCTCTGTGCCATAATATATTTCTCTCAGGGATTAATGTAAGGGCGGAACTTCGGGATTATGGTGTTGAGGTTACGGCTGAGGCGCTCTCTCAAGGGAAAACAGGGGTAGAGATGGAGGCCCTAGCTGCTGTATCTGTCGCACTGCTTACAGTATATGATATGTGTAAGGCGGTGGATAAAGAGATGGTTATGAAAGATGTTAAACTGCTTTCAAAGGAAAAAAGATAATATAGAGCTCTCCCCAGCGTAAATACGGAGAGGGCAATACTGAATTTTTAATAATGCGAATATGAATTTACCGGATATTCTTAAAGTAAAGATAATTACCCTGAGCGACAGGGCGGCAGCAGGAGAGTATGAAGACCTCAGCGGACCGCTGATAAGGGAGATGACCCAGGAGTGGTTTAAAAATAGTGGGTGGAAGTGCGAGTGCGATATCGTTGTTATCCCTGATGATTCAGGTAAGCTAAGGCAACTGGTAAATGAATCTTCACAGGACTATAATGTTATATTCACAACAGGCGGCACAGGAATAGGTCCCCGCGATATGACGGTTGACGTTGTTGAACAGATGCTCGAGAAGGTAATCCCGGGTATCATGGAGCATATAAGGGTGAAATTCGGGGCGGAAAGACCCAACGCTCTGCTGAGCAGAGGCGTGGCAGGCGTAAAAGGATCAAGTCTGATATATACCCTGCCCGGATCAGTACGGGCCGTGGAGGAGTATATGGGGGAAATTCTGAAGAGCCTGCAGCACGCAATACTTATGCTGTACGGAATTGATGCCCATGAATACGGGAAGTAAAATGAGTGTCCCTCCAACCGGCAGCGGCACCTGATTCAGTTACTCGAACTGTTAACAACCCTGTGCCCCAGCAACCTTTCATGGCGCTGCGACGGATCACGGTAGTATATTAAAATCAGATAATCATTTTCGGTTTCATAGTGATCCCCTTCAAAACCGGCTCCCGGAACCGGATTGCCCTCCATGTCAGCAACAGCATACAGGTAGTTGTACCACCCCTGCTTCAGTAACAGTGACAGCTCATACTGGTGGCTCTCCATATTGTAGTACATCCTGTTAATATCATCATACCTCCAGCCGGTGAGTGCCCCAATAACATAAAGATCGCCCTCCTGAAGTGGAAAACGTGAAGGGAAGGTAAAATAGACCCACAGATAGTCAGCCTCTGTATCATGGTCACGCCCCTCCTGAATGGCCGTATAGTACTTGCCGTTAAAATCCTGCCAGTAGAAATACTCCCGCCCCCGTCTGTCTTCTGATGGCTGCAGGTAGACATGGTACAAACCGTCAAAAAACTCAATACTCCTGATAAACTCGCTCTGATACCTTATGCTTCTGATATCAAAATACCTGAACTCACTGCCCCCGGGAAAAAGGGACTCTCCTGAGAGATCATTAAACCGGAGCTGCATATCACCCTGGAAATCGGGGCGCAGGTTGTGTCTTGCATTGTCATATCTGCCGTTCTGCATGATTGTGGCTGTAATGGTGCGATTGGGATCGGTAAGCCGTAATCCCCTGTGGTTAACAGTGAAGTCTATCTGCTGGTGTGTATCATACCCGCTTGTTAGCTTCGATCTCTGGGGAGTTGCATCAATGTCCACCGAGGACTCACTTACCATAAACCGCCTTGCCAGAGCTATATTGTCAGGTTCGCCTGCAGGATATACTATAATCATATAATTGCCCGATATCTTAAAGGAGATATCCCTGTTTGGGAAGGAGACCTGGTAATGTATATAGCTGACTGTGGTGTTGAATGAGGCCCTGTAATCCTCAATATTGTTTTCGGTAAATCCATCAAGGTAGTCCGTTGCAAACAGCCCGCTCTCATTCCACTCACTGTCACAGTGAATAAAGCTGTACTGCCAGGTTTCTATGCGGTCACCCAGCTGATCAAACCTGAGTACCAGCTTATCTCCGGAGGAGAGGGTTATAATGGGATAGGAGAGATTCCATTCGGTGCGATGAAGCTTTATACTCTTAATATCATCCCTGCTAAATTCCTCCCTTATCTCCCCGTCTCCGTTTCCAGCTGCAGGTGTTGCCCACGGCAACATCATAAGCAAATATATAATTCGGGTCATAACAGTAACATTTATTTATTTATTACTGGTTTCTTAGTTTGATATCTCCGTTCATCTTCAAAAACCGAACCATTAATCGGGCTGAAGAAAATATCCTGACCTACGGCAGATGCCGGCATAAAGCACCTGCCGGAGGTTAACAAATTCCTTTTATAACAGATTGCCATTTATGCATAGTGATAAAGGTAATAATTTATAAATTTGTTATCTCCCTCCGATAACCGGACAGGGGTTAAAAACAAACACCGGTATGGATAGTACAAGAAAGATCTATATTTTCCTTTCTGTTGCAGCACTGGTATTAGTGCTTATATACGCACAGGCAATTATTCTGCCATTTATTATCTCCATCCTCTTCTGGATCATGATCCGTATTATTAGAAGGCTCTTTTTACGGATTGGGTTTATGAACCGATTGCCGGTTGCGGTGGTTACCATACTTTCAACCATTGTGTTTCTCTCCCTTGCAACCCTGATTATTATTTTGCTTTCGGCAAATATTCACCAACTTTCACAGGCTCTTCCGGGATACGAAAAGAATATTGATAAAATAACGGCATCTGTAAACAACACATTTGGTATCGATGCTATGTCAATGCTGAGTGAATTAGTCAGGGATGCCAGGTTTACAAGCATCCTTACCCAGACTATCTCAGCAATAACCGGACTCTTCGGAAAATCCTTCCTGGTGATGTTATATCTGCTTTTCCTTCTTCTTGAGGAGCGTACATTCCCAAGTAAACTCACCTCTATGTACCCTGATAAATCAAAAAGGGAGCAAATGGGAGTGATGATAAAAAAGATTGACAGCTCCATTAGTTATTACCTTGGTATAAAAACAATGATAAGCCTGATGACAGGTGCTGCAAGCTTTATAGTGCTACTGATTATTGGCGTGGAGGCGCCGCTATTCTGGGCCTTCCTTATATTTATACTTAACTATATCCCAACAATCGGTTCGCTGGTAGCAACACTCTTTCCAACAATATTCGCTCTTTTTCAGTTTGGTGAATTTACGCCGGCACTACTGATTTTCACTATCGTAAGCGGGATTCAGCTGCTCTTCGGCAATCTGATAGAGCCCAGGATTATGGGTAATTCCCTTAATATATCTCCACTGGTAGTGTTCCTTACACTGGCAATGTGGGGGATGATATGGGGGATAGCCGGGATGCTGCTCAGCGTCCCCATTACTGTTATGCTTATAATTATTATGTCAGAATTTGAGGGCACAAGACCTGTTGCAATTCTTCTTAGCAGGAGGGGGGTAATCGCAAAGTCCGGTAGGATACAATCAAGTGAGTAAGATGGATTTAATGTATACTCTTTTTTTGCTTGCGGGAGGATTTGTACTCCTTGTGTACGGCGCTGGTTTTCTGGTTGATAATGCTTCATCCATGGCGGCGCGGCGCAAAAACAGCGATATCGCTATAGGCAACATTGTGGGCTCAAATATATTCAATATGTTTCTGGTTCTGGGTGTCAGCTCTGTTATTACACCGGTTATGGTGAACCCCCGGACAAATATTGACCTTATGGTAAATATGGTTGCAAGCCTGCTGCTTTTTATCTTTATTTTCACGGGCAAGGGCCGTTCAATTAACCGGATTGAGGGAATGCTCTTTACAATGCTCTTTATATCATATATCGTTTTCCTGCTGGTATACCGGTGATGCACTTCATTTTATGAAACAACGAAAAGAACAATACAGCTGGGAAGGGATAGAGGTTACGGTAATACGCAAGTCGATACGGAACCTGATACTCAGGGTACGTAAACCGGATGCGGAAGTTATGGTTTCAGCTCCTCCGGGAGTCTCAGCATCATATATCCAGAAGTTTGTAATATCCAGAAAAGAGTGGATAGGAAGGCACCGCGACAGGATACTCAGAACTGTACCTCCGGCTGAAAAACAGTATATCACCGGTGAAATACATCTTCTCTTCGGAAAGGAGTACCACTTAAGAATGGTTGAAACCCCGGGATTAACCACCCGCGCTAACCGCGTGATTAAATCCACGGTAGAGGGAGATGAAATAGTTATTAGCGTACCGCTTGGGGCAGAACGTGAAAAGCGTATGGCCCTTCTATACTCCTTTTATGCCGCACAACTGGCTGCTGAGATTCCAGCTATGGTTGCCAGGTGGGAAACGGTTATGGGTGTCAGGGTGGAAAGGACAGGTCTGCGCAAGATGAAGACCCGCTGGGGATCATGCAACAGAGCGGCGGCACGGATAATGATCAATAGTGAGCTTGCACGCTGCCCTATCTATCTTACAGAATATATCGTTGTACATGAGATGGTACATCTCTTTGAAGGGGGACATAATAAACGGTTCTACTCCTTTATGGACAGGTTTTTGCCTGAATGGCGTAATTTCCGGAAAGAGCTGAGAAAATTCCCTCTTTGATCCAGTTCCACAGGCCTGGCTCTGTCGGTCTGCTTCCTGCCTGGCTTTGTCGGTCTGCCTTTCCGTCTTACCTCCGCTACTGCTTTTTCCCGCTCAGGTCCATTTCTTCTTCCGTATTGCTATCTGCTCTCCGTCTTACCTCCGCTACTGCTTACCGCATTATTAATGCCTCTTTCAGTCTGTCACCGGAGGCTTCAGCTCTTATTCAGCAGTAGATGGCAATTGACAAAAAAAAAACTGCTATTTTCTTGCATTATGAACATATGTTCATTATGTTTGTGGTATAAAATAAAATAAATGGCACGCCCCCAGAATGAAAGAGTAGTTCACCAGCCTCCGCTTTTTACGGAGTTCAAACCTGCCGGGGTACCGTTAAGGGATCTTGAAAATGTTCTGCTCACACTCGATGAACTGGAGGCCTTCAGGCTTGCTGATCATCTTAATATGTCCCATGCCGAGGCAGCTGATGAGATGGAGATTTCAAGGTCTGTCTTTACCCGTCTTATAGAGCGGGCAAGGGGTAAAATAGCCCGGTTAATAATTGAAGGGAAACTGCTTACTATAGAAGGAGGCAATATCCATTTCAGGTATAACCTGATCAAGTGCCATTCATGCGGACATATGTTCAGAATAAATATTAATAACACTGTGACCGAGTGTCCTGTCTGTCGTTCAAAAAACCTGATCAATCTTGCAGGTGGCTTTGGACATGGCAGATGTTGTGCTCACCGGCACGGACAAAAAGGGAGGTAATTATGCCAGGATTTGACAGAACAGGTCCTTCAGGAGAAGGACCAATGACCGGAAGGCGCATGGGAGTGTGCGCAGGTCAGGAGAGAACCGGGATGCCCGGTAGAGGATTTGGTTTCAGGTTCCATGGAAGGGGCCAGGGTTTTGGAAGGGGCTATATGGCCTATCCGGAGCAATCACGGAATAATGAAATTGCTGATTTGCGTGAGAGGCTCCGGCAGCTTGAGTCGGTGATAGCCGGCAGGGAGAGTAACAAGGATAATTAAGGGATCATGAAAAATGACAATGTAAGGGGAGAAGGATCCACATCAGCAGGCGGAAAAGGCAGGAATAAAGGTGGCGGATTTGGAAAGGGCGGCCTCTGTGTTTGTGCATCATGTGGTTACAGCGAGCCTCATGCAAGGGGAGTAAAATGTACTACACTCAGGTGTCCGTCCTGTGATAAGCCACTTATCAGGGAAGAGTTGCTTCTTGCAAAAAAACAGGATAATGATGAGAAAAGAGACAAATAATAAACAAGAGATAATAATTTTAAAACCAACATTTAATGAATAAGAGACACAGATTTGCAATACCCACAAACGGTGGAATCCTTACGGCCCATTTTGGCCATTGCGAGAAATTTGCAATTGTTGACGTTGAGGATGGAGAGGTAGTAAGCAGTGAGATGGTAACACCACCGGTTCATCAGCCGGGCGTTTATCCTGCCTTCCTGGCCGGTGAGGGTGTAAGTGTAATTATTGCCGGAGGAATGGGACAAAAGGCTCAGGATCTATTTGCTCAGAATAATATAAAGGTATGTATGGGTGTAGATGGCGGTGATCCTGCCGGACTGGTTAAGGCCTATCTTAAAAATGAACTGGTTACAGGCGACAACCTGTGTGACCATTAGGAATTATTGCCGGTGAAGATTGCAATCGCCAGCGGTAAAGGAGGAACAGGGAAAACAACAATATCAACCAATCTGGCTCTCTCCATGGCTTCAGACCACAGGGTTTTGTTGGCTGATATGGATGTGGAAGAGCCTGATTCAGCCCTCTTTATTAAAGGTAACCATCTGGAAGAGAGAATTGTTACCAGGGATATACCTGTATGGGACAGCGACAGATGCACTCTTTGCGGTGAATGTCAGGAGATATGCAATTTCAATGCTGTTGTCAGAATAGCATCTCAGATAATGATTTTTCCCAACCTGTGTCATAGTTGTTATGCCTGCTCTGAATTGTGCAGAGATGAAGCCCTTCCCATGAAACCATCAAGAATTGGTGTAATTACCAGATCTGAGCAGGGAAATCTGACCTTTGTTGAGGGGAGAATAGATATTGGTCAGGAGCAGGCTGTCCCTCTTATAAAGAGTGTTGGTGAATATATTGAAAGTATTGCAGATAAGGATACTGTAGTAATAATGGATTCCCCTCCGGGCTCATCATGCCCGGTTATGGAGGTAGTGGGACAGAGCGATTTTGTAATTCTGGTTACCGAACCCACCCCATTCGGACTTAATGACCTGCAGATTGCAGTTGAGACTGTCCGTAAGCTGGGGAAACCCTTTGGTGTGATAATAAACAGGTCGACACTGGGTAACAGCGCCGTTGCAGATTACTGTCGGGCCGAAAGAATACGCGTAATTGCTTCCATACCCAATAGCCTGAATATTGCCAGAATCTATTCCGCAGGAGGTCTCTCCTGCGGAATGGATCCTGATATGAGCAGGGAGATAGGTAAAGTGAAGGCGTTTATTAAACTGATAAGTTAGTGAAGGAGATTGTAGTAATATCAGGAAAGGGAGGAACCGGCAAAACATCAGTTGCTGCCTCTTTTGCCCTGCTTGCAGGAAAATCGGCAATAGTTGCAGACTGTGACGTGGACGCTGCTGATATGCACCTTCTGCTCTCTCCTGACCGGGCTGAAAGACATAAGTTTTTGAGCGGAACGGTTGCCGTGGTAGATAACGGGAGCTGCACCGGATGCATGGAATGTCAGGCTATATGCAGGTTTGATGCTGTTACTGAAAAGGGAGGATTTGCAATTATTGATCCCGTAAAGTGTGAAGGGTGCGGATACTGTTCCAGGGTGTGTCCGGAAAATGCCATAAGTAATATTCCTGACCTTGCCGGTAAGTGGTATATATCATCTATCAGAACAGGCAGTACCATGGTTCATGCAAAGCTTGGGATTGGAGCCGACAATTCAGGAAAACTGGTGGCAAGAGTTAAAAATGAAGCACGGAAGATTGCTGAAGAGCAGGGTAAAGAACTCATTATTGTTGATGGCAGTCCCGGTATAGGATGCCCGGTAATCAGCTCCCTTTCAGGAGCAAGTTATGTTGTGCTGGTCACCGAGCCCTCGCTCTCTGCACTGCATGACCTAATAAGGGTGGTGGAGCTGACGCGAAACTTTTCTATCCCTATGGGCGCGGTGATAAATAAGTATGATATAAACAGGGAAATAACAGCACAAATAGAGGTTTTCCTCAGGGAGGCAAACATTCCCCTGCTATCCAGAATGGAGTGGAATGAAGAGTTTGTTCATTCAATAGTGGCGGGAAGGACAATAGCAGAGTCTGAAAACACAACTCTTTCCGGAGTCATCAGGGAGTGCTGGGAAAATGTTTTACAACAGAATGATATCACTGTAAAAGTGTAAGCTAACCGTCATGCAATACCGGACTATAATACCGGCCTGCAATAACACATATAAGCCTTCGGGCAATCAATGGAAGAGAGATGATTTGCCCGGAGTTCATTAATTATCGGAATATTAATTGTTAAATAATTAACAGAAAAGAGATGAATATACTGTTTACAGCAAAGGGAAAAGAGTGGGATTCACCAATGGATCCAAGATTCGGACGTGCAATGTACCTTCTGGTATATAATACTGTCAGTGATAAAATGGATGTTATTGATAACAGTGCAGTGGATGAAGAGGCACATGGTGCCGGCACAAAAACATCATCTGTAGTAGCAGGAATAGCTCCGGATATCATAATAACAGGTAACGGTCCGGGCGGAAATGCAGCATCAGTGCTGGCAGCTACCGGTGTAAAGCTATATACGGGAGCAGGAGAGATGAAAGTTGAAGAGGCATATAATGCCTGGAAAAATAATCTATTAGAGGAATTTAAATTTTAACGTAATGAGTAAAACTGATGTTCTGATTATCGGAAGCAGTGCGGCCGGACTGGTAACGGCTACAACGGGCAGACGCGTTCACCCTGAAAAAAAAATTACCGTAGTGACAAAGTTAACTAAAACACTTATACCCTGTGGTATACCTTATGTTTTTGGATCAGTGGGAAGTACTGATAATAATATCCTTCCTGCTGAATCAATGTTTGAAAAGTCTGGTATCGATATCATCTATGACGAGGTTGTGTCAATCAACAGGGACAGCCACTCGGTAACGCTGAAAAGCGGAGAGAAAGTAGTGTATGAAAAGCTGGTGATAGCTACCGGATCTCAACCGGTAAAACCGGCCTGGCTGAAAGGTGTTGATCTTGAAAATGTCTTCTCTGTGCCAAAAAATAAGGTATACCTTGATGAGATGCAGGATAGTATAAAGGGACTTAAAAAGATTGTTACAATTGGAGCCGGATTTATTGGAGTGGAAATTTCTGATGAACTGAATAAGGCAGGCAAGGAGGTTTATCTTGTTGAGAAGCTTCCCAATATTCTGGGATTGGCTTTTGATAAGGATATCTCAGTAAGGGCAGAGGAACTGCTTGTAGAGAGGGGAGTTAATCTGGTTACTGGCAGGGGAGTAAGCGAGATAACGGGAAAGGGTAAGGTTGAAGGTGTAATACTGGATGACGGAACAAAGCTGGAGGCTGATGCCGTTGTGCTGGCAATGGGTTACAGACCTGATTCAGGACTTGCTGCGGATGCCGGGCTGCCGGTTAATTCATGGGGATTTATCAGGGTGGATGAATATATGAGAACAGAAGATCCATCCATTTTTGCAGTGGGTGACTGCGCTGAGAAGCGTGATTTTGTCACCCGTAAACCCAGTCAGGTAATGCTCGCTTCAACTGCATGTGCTGAAGGCAGAATTGCAGGCATGAATCTCTTTAAGCTGTATGCAATAAAAACCTTCAGTGGTACCATATCCATCTTTTCAACAGCCCTGGGAGGCACAGGATTCGGAGTTGCCGGCTTAACAGAAAACATAGCAAATGAAGAGGGTTTTGATATAGTGACCGGTAAATTTGAGGGAATTGACCGTCATCCCGGCACGCTGGCTGATACCCATAAACAGTTTGTAAAGCTGATAGTGGGTAAGGAGTCGGGAGTTATACTCGGTGGAGAAGTGTACGGCGGATTGTCGGTAGGTGAACTTACCAATATGATAGGCATAATGATACAGAACAGGATGGCCATTAACTCTGTGCTTACGGCTCAGATAGGTACACATCCACTTCTTACAGCCTCACCAGCCGGATATCCGCTGATAAAAGCTGCGGAGCATGCATCCTCCCAGATCATGTTCAACCATTCAAGGTGAAACCAGATTTATTTAAACAATAACCTATGAGTAAAACTGTAAAAATCGGAATTATTATCTGTCACAGGTATCATACCTGTGCCGGAGGGAAATGCTTCAGGTCAATGCAAAAGCATGAAGGTGCCTTCAGTCGGTACGACAAGGATACGGAGCTTCAGCTGGTTGGTTATACAACCTGCGACGGCTGTCCTGGTGGCAATATAGAGTATGCTCCCGAGGAGATGATTAAAAACGGTGCAGAGGTGATACATCTTGCGACCGGACTGGTGGTGGGATATCCGCCTTGCCCATATACTGATCATTTCAGGGAGTTTATACAGAAAAGGTACAATGTGGAGGTTGTTGTTGGGACACACCCTATACCACAGAAATATTTTGATGTCCATACAGCACTCGGCACATGGAATGATAAATCATGGGGAGATAAACTGGCTCCCACACTTGCTGACCCTGATATCAGGCTGGCATATAACTGATGCTGCCCGTGGTAATTACCTTCTCGGGATTTAAAGTGGCATATATGGAGTCAGGTATGCTGGTTTAGTGTGCATTATAACTATTTGCGGTAATTATTGTAATGCCAGCCTTGGGTGGGCCATGATCTGTAATCAAATGTGACCGGCATTAACACAACTGTCTGGATTTTATGTTGCCCGACATATACAGTGTCGGGCAACATATATATCTTGCATCCCTGATAAAAGGGATGACGTCATATATGTTGCCCTGCATCGCAAGAACAGGAAAGATTAATCCGGAGACTATTTAATTTTAAGATCAGTTAACATAATGATATTTTTTAATCCACCTTCGCGTTCCGCTTCGGCGGACGAGAGGGTGTGGTTAAATTCCCCGGGGCTTGCCCCGGAAAGAAGGGTCTAGGGCTTGCCCTGGGGGATAATACCATTTATTTAACTCCTTGTCAGATAATTACAAAATTCTAAACGAGTGAAAAAGTTCAATATCCTTTTACCGGTAATGCTGATGCTTGTTGTTGTATTACCGGCAACAGGGCAGACAGAAATAAAAAATATAACAGCAGAGCAGACTGAAGAGTGGGTCTCATACCTCGCCTCCGATGAGATGATGGGCAGGATGAGCGGGTCAGCGCAGATGGAGAGCGCAGCTGCATGGATTGCAGTACATTTCAGGAGTGCCGGACTTCTGGCTTTCGGGGATTATCCGGATTATCTGCAGCATTATTCAACCACCCTCAGGGGAAACGAGATAAACGAGAGAAATGTTATAGGCTATATCCCGGGTTCAGACCCCGACCTGAAAGATCAGTATATTATAATATCTGCACACTTTGATCATGTGGGTACAGGCAGAAGTGTTAACGGAGATTCTATATATAACGGTGCCGATGATAATGCTGCAGGTACGGCAACACTTATGGGAATAGCAACCTACATCGGTCAGAACGGTATTAAGCCCGGCAGGGGTATTGTTTTTGCAGCAGTAAGTGCTGAAGAGATAGGAATGAGAGGGTCAAGGTACCTGGCATCCAATCTGCCTGTTGCACAGGAAGACCTGTGGATTAACCTTAATTTTGAAATGACGGGCCATTCTGAAGAGCTTGGGAAAAACAGGTATTACACTACCGGACAATCAATGACTGGTCTTGATGAGGTTGTTGCCGGATTTACCAAAGGAACCTCTTTTCAACTGGTTGATACAATACCAATGGCCGAGAGACTGTTCCGCTCCTCTGATAATATATCCTTTTCCAGGATGAGTGAAGATAATGGCGTAATTACGGGTATACCGTCAGCAACATTTGCGACAACCACCATGGGACCACATATCCATTCACCGGCAGATGAGATTGAACTTTTTGATATTGATAATATGACCGGCCTGATAAACCATTTCAGTGAGCTGGTGATATACCTCTCCGGCTACAGAGGGGGTATAGAGTGGACCAGTCCGGGATTTAAAAGACCGGTGAAATAATCACCGGTTCTCCTTTTACTGTATTGCCTGTGAGTACTCTCTCAGGCAATTTTTATGATCATAATCTACGGTCCTGTTGACTCTGTTCCGGAAGTAATAATATAATTATCAACGCTTTTATTGCTTTATATCTGCTTTGTGTGTGTCATGTGTCAATGGATTCAATGTTATTTAGCACTCTGTATAGAAAGTGCAACTTTGCAATTTGCACAGTGATTTAAAATTGTGATATTTGTCATTATTTTGTGTTAAAAGAATAACATCTCCGTATTTTTGCCATTCAAAAATTGCTATTGGTTTAATATTAATAAGTCTGTATGTCTAAACAAATTAAGTTAAGAAAAGGGCTCGATATCAGGATGAAGGGTAAGGCCGATAATATCCTGATACCCGAGGAGAGGCCGGGTAAGTATGGCATAAAGCCTGTCGATTTCCCGGGACTCGTTCCTAAAATGTCTGTCAGACCGGGTGATAAGGTAAAGGCCGGGTCCCCACTCTTTTACAACAAGCACCGTCCTGCCGTATTATTTACATCACCTGTCAGCGGGGTTGTTCTGGATGTGGTACGGGGTGAGAAGAGAAAGATTCTGGAAGTGGTTGTTGAAGCTGAGGGTGACAGCTACGAGGATTTTGGGAAAGCAAACCCGGAATCGCTCGACCGTGACGCGGTAAAGGAAAAGATACTTGCTGCAGGTTTGTGGCCGGCACTCAGGCAGAGACCCTACAATATTGTTGCCAACCCTGAGGATAATCCGAAATCAATATTTGTTAGTGGTTTTGATTCTGCTCCCCTGGCCGCCGACTATGATTTTATTATCGATCAACTGCCGGCAGAGGATTATGCAACCGGACTTAAGGTTCTGCAGAGACTGACAGACGGCAGGGTACATCTGGGTTTGAGCAGTGATACCGTTTCTGAAACCCTGAGAAAGAGCGGGGGAGTGGAGATACACTATTTCAGCGGACCACATCCGGCCGGTAATGTGGGCGTTCAGATACACCACATTGATCCGGTGAACAAGGGTGAGGCTGTGTGGTATATGAATCTGCAGGATGTGGTTACCCTGGGCCGTCTTTTCAATAAAGGAGAATACAGACCGGAGAGAATAATAGCCGTTGCAGGTGCGGAGGTTAAAAAGCCACGATACCACAGAACGCGCGCGGGAGCTGAGATTTCCACCATAATAAAGGATAATATTGCCGGAGATAATGTAAGATATATCAGCGGTAATGTGCTTACCGGAACTGCCATTAAACCTGTGGGATTCCTCGGATTCTATGATTCAGTGCTTACGGTGATTACGGAAGGCAATTATTATGAGTTTTTCGGATGGATTATGCCGGGACTAAAAAAATTCAGCTTTTCTCGTACCTTCCTTACATGGCTGATGCCAGGCAAAAAGTACAGCCTCGATACAAATATGCACGGAGGCGACAGGGCGTTCGTTGTAACCGGCTATTATGAACAGGTACTCCCAATGGATATTTATCCCATGCACCTTCTGAAGGCAATACTGGCTGAAGATATTGACCGTATGGAGCAGCTTGGTATCTACGAGGTAGCCGCAGAGGATTTCGCACTCTGTGAGTTTATCTGTCCATCCAAGGTGGAAGTTCAGTCAATAATCCGCAAGGGACTTGATATGATGATCACGGAGATGAGTTAATAACTAAAGCATTATATTGATAATGAAATCGTTAAGAAAACAAATAGATAAAATCAAGCCACATTTCCTGGAGGGAGGGAAACTCCATATATTTCACTCTCTGTTTGATGCGCTGGAGGTGCTTGTTTTTGTACCCGACAGGGTAACCTCCCGTGGCTCGCATATCAGGGACGGTATTGATCTTAAAAGGGTGATGATAACCGTCTTTATAGCTCTTATGCCGGCTCTGCTTTTTGGTGTCTACAATATAGGTCTGCAGCACTTCAACTCAATTGGAATGGAAGCTGATTTCTGGCAGATGTTCTGGTTCGGACTGCTCAAGTTTCTGCCGCTGCTGATAGTCAGCTATGGAGTGGGACTTGGTATTGAGATAATATTTGCCCAGATAAAGGGTCATGAGGTAAATGAGGGATACTTTGTTACAGGCCTTCTGATACCGCTGATAGTCCCTGTTGATATTCCTCTCTGGCAACTTACAATAGCTATTGTGTTTGCCGTAATAATAGGGAAAGAGGTGTTCGGCGGAACAGGCATGAATATTCTGAACCCTGCTCTCGTTGCAAGAGCCTTCCTCTTCTTCAGTTATCCCGCATGGATGTCGGGTGATCTTGTATGGGTTGAAGGAATGATTGACGGCGGAGCAGTGGATTCATTCTCCGGTGCAACACCACTGGCGCTGGCAGCAGCTCATAATATTGAAAGTATGCCTTCGGTAATGTCAATGGTGATAGGTACAATACCCGGTTCAATAGGGGAGACCTCATTTATTGCCATAATGATAGGAGCAGCCATTCTGCTCTATACAGGGGTCGGAAGCTGGAAGATTATATTAAGTACTTTCGCCGGAGGATTTGCCATGGCGCTGTTTATGAATCTGGTGGCTGTAAACCCGTTTATGGAACTGCCTGCTCACTATCACCTGATAATGGGAGGTTTTGCCTTCGGTGCTGTATTTATGGCTACCGATCCGGTATCAGGCGCCCAGACGGAGACGGGTAAATGGATCTACGGAGCCATGATTGGTATTCTGGCAGTGCTGATACGGGTACTGAACCCTGCATTCCCGGAGGGCATGATGCTCGCCATACTCTTTATGAACGTGTTTGCCCCGCTGATTGATCACTATATTGTTGAGGCAAATATTAAGAGAAGACTGAAACGTGCTACCGTTAAATAGGAGGAGGAGTCATGAAACAATTTAGTAACAGGTATATTTTTATGTTTGCGACAGTAATGGTTGTCATTGTCGCATTTGTTCTCTCCTCTGCCGCGCTCTTCCTGCAGCCTATGCAGCAGAGAAATGCGGAGGTTGAAAAGAAAAGGAATGTTCTCGCTTCGGTGGGAGTTGAAGCAACGGCTGAAACAGCTGAAGAGCTCTATGATAAATATATCACCAAAACACTGGTGGTTGATGTAACCGGGGAAACCAGACCGGGCATAGATGCCTTTAATGTTGATATGCGCAAGGAGCAGAGAAAACCAGTAGGGGAGCAGGCATTACCGGTCTTTATTGCTTCCTTTGAAGATGGACATACATCCTATATTATGCCACTGGAAGGCAAAGGACTCTGGGGTCCCATTTACGGATATATATCATTGAATAATGATTTGCGTACAATTAACGGAGTATCCTTTGATCATAAATCAGAGACACCCGGGCTGGGTGCAGAGATCAATACCACTGAGTTTGAAAGCCAGTTTATAAATAAGGATCTCTTCCAGGAGAATGAATTCAGGGGAATACTGGTTGCAAAAGGGGGCGCTGATGACGATGATCCACACGCCGTGGATGGAATATCAGGTGGTACCATTACCAGTAAGGCACTGGAAGCTATGATATATGACTGTTTGGTCAATTATGTTGAATATCTGAAAAAAAACAGTAACTAGATATGAGCACTAAAGAAGAAAGAGAACCGCTGTTCTCATCAAAGAATTTAAAGCTGCTGAGGGATCCGCTGGGTGACAATAATCCAATCACTATCCAGGTACTCGGTATCTGTTCAGCACTCGCTGTCACAGTAAAACTGGCACCTGCAGTTGTAATGGCAATATCGGTTACAGTAGTTCTGGTAGTGGCCAATGTGGTTGTATCACTGTTCCGGAATATTATACCACCAAGGATCAGGATTATATTTATGCTGGTAGTCATAGCTATGATGGTAATCCTGGTTGACCAGGTACTGAAAGCATATGCCTTTGAGATAAGTAAACAGCTCTCGGTATTCGTGGGGCTGATTATTACCAACTGTATAATAATGGGCCGGCTTGAGGGATTTGCCATGGCAAATAAGCCGTGGCCCTCATTTCTTGATGGCCTGGGTAATTCAGCCGGATATGGATGGATACTGATTGTAGTGGCATTCTTCAGGGAGTTTCTGGGTTCAGGAACAATCTACGGATATCCGGTAATGGAAAAGCTCGGGGTATACAACCTTGGCTATGAGAATAATGGCTTTATGATACTGCCCCCGATGGCACTGATAACGGTGGGTATTATTATCTGGGTGCAGAGAAGCCGGAACAAGGAGCTTATTGAAAACAATTAAACACTGCAGCAATGGAAAACCTGATCAGTATATTTGTTAAGTCAGTATTTATTGACAATATGGTCTTTGCCTACTTTCTGGGTATGTGTTCATACCTGGCAGTATCAAAGACGGTAAAGACCTCCGTGGGGCTTGGGGTTGCAGTGGTGTTCGTGCTTACAATAACAGTACCTGTAAACTACATCCTGCAGAACTTCCTTCTGAAGGAGGGCGCCCTTACCTGGCTCAGCCCCGGGCTGGCTGACCTTGACCTGAGCTTCCTCGCCTTTATCATGTTTATAGCTGTTATTGCCTCATTGGTACAGCTTGTTGAGATGATAGTGGAGAAATTCAGTCCTGCACTCTATTCAGCACTGGGGATCTTTCTGCCCCTGATAGCAGTTAACTGTGCAATCCTCGGAGGTTCACTCTTTATGGTTGAACGGGAATATGCCAATATAGGTGAGGCTACCGTATTCGGTTTCGGATCGGGAGTGGGATTCCTTCTGGCAATAGCAGGCATAGCAGCAATCAGGGAGAAGATAAAATATTCAAACGTCCCGGGCCCTCTGAGAGGACTGGGTATAACCTTTATCATAACAGGTCTTATGGGCATCGCCTTTATGAGCTTTATGGGTATTAAACTGTAAGGAGGAGAATCAAATGATATTAGCTACATCTACAATCGGAACTATCGCAATAAGCATTGTCGTATTCCTGGTAGTGCTGCTGCTGCTGGTAATAGTACTGCTCTATGCCCGCAATAAGCTCGTCCCGTCGGGCGATGTGACACTCAAAATCAATGATCGCGAAATGACCGTGCAAACGGGTAACAATGTGATGGCCACCATGTCGGCAAACGGCATCTTTCTGCCTTCAGCATGTGGTGGGGGAGGTACATGCGGTCAGTGTAAATGCCAGATAGAATCTGGTGGTGGCTCAATCCTTCCGACCGAAACAGGATTCTTTACCCGCAAGGAGCAGCAGAATGACTGGCGGCTTGGATGTCAGGTAAAGGTAAAGGAGGATATGGTAATAAAGATACCTGAAGCAATCCTTGGTGTTAAGAAATGGGAATGTGAGGTTATCTCAAACCATAACGTGGCAACATTTATCAAGGAGTTTGTGGTCAGGCTGCCGGAAGGCGAAAGCCTCGATTTTGAACCGGGTGGATATATCCAGATAGATGTTCCCAGATATGATGTCTCATTTAAGGAAATCGACGTTGAAGAGGAGTTCCGCGATGAGTGGGATAAATTCAAAATGTGGGATCTCAGAGCCAAAAACAGTGAAGAGACTATCAGAGCCTATTCAATGGCTAACCACCCTGCTGAGGGGAATATTATAAAGCTTAATATCCGTATTGCCACACCACCGTGGGATCGCAAGAAGAACACATGGATGAATGTACCCCCGGGATTATGCTCCTCCTACATCTTTACCCGGAAGCCCGGAGATAAGGTGATGATTTCAGGACCATACGGCGAATTCCATATTAAAGATACTGATAATGAGATGGTATATATCGGTGGTGGTGCCGGAATGGCTCCCCTTCGTTCACATATCTTCCACCTTTTCCAAACCCTGAAGTCTGACCGTAAGGTGTCTTACTGGTATGGGGCACGATCAAAGAGTGAGGTTTTCTATGAGGATGAGTTCAGGGCAATAGAGAAGGAGTTTCCCAACTTCACATTTAACCTTGCCCTCTCAGAACCGCTGCCGGAAGATAACTGGACAGGTATGACCGGATTTATTCACCAGGTATTGCTCGATAACTACCTTGGAAAGCTTGAGGAACCGGAAGAGCTGGATTACTATCTCTGCGGACCTCCGTTGATGAATGATGCTGTACTGAAAATGCTTGATGACATGGGTATTCCGGATGAAAATATAGCGTTTGACGACTTCGGAGGCTAATAAATGTACCGGGAAAAGAGAGTACTGTAAAAAAATAAAGGAGGACTGCGGGGAACAGTCCTCCTTTTTTTCTTTCTTACTTTCTCTTTCAGAATGAAGAAAGGGCTTGGGGGGAATAAAACAAATCTTCACCCCAAATCTATGAGTTTATTTTTATCAAAAAATTTAATTTTGGCAAACGCCGGTTTTAATTGATAAACGGCCAAAATTCTTACAGTAAAAATTTTGTTTGATGACAAAATGTTTAAAAGGGAATAATATAAAGAGAGTATGACACGCCAGCTTAATCTAATTTTAATTACTGCTACAGTTCTGATGATATCATGCGGGGATGCCGAAGAGCAATTCTTCATTTTCCCCGGGTCTGCTCAGGGAACAACCTACTCGGTGACATGCGAAAGTGTGCCGGGGATCTCCCCTTCAGATATAAGGGATGGAGTGGAAGAGCTGCTCAAACGATTTGATTACTCACTCTCTACCTATAACCCGGAGTCGCTGCTGAGCGCGGTGAACAGTAACAGGGACACAGTCGTTGATGAGACCTTCCGGGATGTGTTTCTGAGAGCAACAGAGATATGGGAGATGTCAGACGGCCTCTTTGATATAACTGCCGGCCCTTTGATAAATGCCTGGGGATTCGGTCCCGATGCCATAAAGAGGTTCGATGAATCGCGCCTCGATAGCCTGATGGAGCTGGTGGGTATGGAAAAGGTTGCCATTATTGAAGGAAAGGTGGTGAAAAAATACCCCGGAATGTTCCTTGATATGAACGCAATAGCTCAGGGTTATTCCGTTGACCTGATATCACAATACCTTGAGGCGGCAGGAGCCTCAAACTATCTGGTGGAGGTAGGAGGGGAGGTATTTGCCAGAGGCAAAAGGGGTAAACGCCGTTGGAGGGTGGGAATCGACAGGCCCACTGATAATAATATTATTGCCGGAAGTGACCTGCAGGCGGTGATAGAGCTTGAAAACAGAGCCCTTGCCACATCAGGTAACTACCGCAGGTTCTACGAGGAGGAGGGGGTGAAGTATTCACATACAATAGACCCCTCAACAGGATACCCCGTGAGGCACCAGCTGCTCAGCGCCACCATTCTGGCTGATGATTGTATGACTGCCGATGCTTTTGCCACGGCATGTATGGCAGGCGGACTTGAAAAAGCCGTTGAGATGATAGGGAAATACCCCTTCCTCGAAGGTTACCTGGTTTATTCAGATGATGAGGGCAATTTCCTTGTATGGATGAGTGATCCTGTCAGGGAACTGATACGGGAATAAAAGCAGTAGTCTACAGACCGAAACTACTGACCGAAACCACTGACCGAAACCACTGACCGAAACCACTGACTGAAACTACTGACCGAAACTACTGACCGACTGCAACTACAGATCCTTAAAGGCTCCGCAGGCGGAACATCCGGGGTAATCATCCGTGGAGTGACATCCAACATCAATGCTCTGGGCACACTTGATGCCCCTTTTGGCCATCTCCTTGTTCCGGCCTATATGTGTCTGTGGAAATTTTGCTCCCCTGATAACCAGCATTCTGATACCCATGGCCGCTACTGCCACAAGCAGCAGGCCAAGACTTAAAAGTAACATTGTTATATACATCTTTCTTCCTCCCTTTCTTCATATTGTTAATTCCGGAGTATGAGGTGGTTCCTTCTTCCGCCGGAATGCTTGTGCAAAAATAGTGAATCATTTGATACCTGTTGTTCAAACAACGGCACAATTATTTTGTTTAACCTATATAAAACATATTAACAACTGATTTTTCTTATCTTTCATTAGTGAAAATGTAATTGTAATCTGTTGGGAACTAAAAACAAAAGAAAATTATAAAGGTAATCAGGAAAAAAGAGATCCCTGCATTTTAACAAGTATGCTGTAAGGTACTCTATGGCCTGATAAAATTTTTATACGAATGAAAAAAAAGACAACAACCAGATCAACCGGGAAAAAATTTAAAAAAGAGGAGGTGCTGTCCGACTATAGACTGGCAAACCTCAGTCGAAATCTCAGTGTAGTAGGCAGAAGGGAAGTTCTCTCCGGAAAGGCTAAGTTCGGCATTTTCGGTGATGGCAAAGAGCTTGCCCAGATAGCCCTTGCCAAACAATTCAAAGAGGGTGACTGGAGGTCAGGATATTATCGCGACCAGACATGGATGATGGCGATGGAGCTCTATGATGCTGAGGGTTTCTTTCACCAGCTGTACGGAAATACAGATAAGGAGCTAAATCCCGGTAACGGAGGCAGGGTGTTTAATAACCACTTCTCAACTCCCAATATTAACGGGGACGGCTCATGGAAAGAACTGACCAGGCTGAAAAATTCAGCTGCAGACCTTTCACCTACGGCCGGACAAATGCCAAGGCTCCTTGGGCTGGCATATGCCTCAAAGCTGTACAGAAACAACAAGGAGCTGAAGAGCTATACCAACTTTTCGGTTAACGGTAATGAGGTGGCATTCGGGTCAATCGGCGATGCCAGTACCTCAGAGGGATATTTCTGGGAGACTGTCAATGCCGCTGGTGTACTGCAGGTTCCGATGGCACTATCCGTTTGGGATAACGGTTACGGTATATCGGTGCCCAAAAAATACCAGACAACAAAATCAGATATATCCGAGATATTGAAGGGTTTCGTTGAGGATAAGGATAATAAGGGTATCAGACTGTACAGGGGAAAAGGATGGGACTATCCCGGTCTTCTGAAGATGTATGAGGAGGGAGTAAAAGTTTGTCGTGAAGAACATATTCCGGTTATCTTTCATATTGATGAGGTAACACAGCCGCTGGGTCACTCAACATCCGGGTCCCATGAGAGGTACAAGGACGAAGAGAGACTTAACTGGGAAAAGGAGTTTGACCCTATCAAAAAAATGAGGGAGTGGATGACAGAGAACTCCATCGCTACGGAAGAGGAGATTGACAATATTGAGAAAGAAGCTGAAAATGAGGCTAAGGAGGCCCGCAAAACCGGATGGAAAGCCTTCCAGGACCCCATACTGGTTGAACGTGACGCGCTTATTAAACTTATAAAGAAGAAGAACTGCCGTTGTGACAAGAGCTCAAAGGAGGAGGGAATAGACCAGATAATAGATGAGCTGGAAAAGGTGATGTATCCTATCAGAAAGGATAATTTTGTTGCAGTACGAAAAATCCTGAGAAATATCTGCTCAGATTGTCTTAAAAAGGATAGTCTGAAGGAGGATCTGCAGGCATGGCTCACCAGAAACAGAAAAGACACCCACAACCGGTACAATACTTTCCTTTATAATGAGACCAGCAGGTCAGCCCTGAAAGTGGAGCCAGTGGCTCCTGTCTATTCTGATGATTCGCCGGAGGTGGCCGGCAGGGAAATCCTGCGCGATAATTATGATAAGCTGTTTGCCAAATATCCGCTGCTGGTAACCTTCGGTGAAGATGCCGGTAAGATAGGTGGCGTTAACCAGAGCTATGAAGGACTCCAAAAGAAATACGGAGAGCTCAGAATAACAGATACAGGTATAAGGGAGGCAACAATCCTCGGACAGGGTGTGGGGATGGCACTGCGCGGACTGCGACCTATAGCTGAGATACAGTATCTTGACTATCTGCTCTATGCAATCCAGGGACTGAGTGATGATGTGGCTACCACGCACTACCGCACGGCAGGGAACATGGCTGTGCCGGTGATAATAAGTACCCGCGGACACCGACTTGAGGGGATATGGCACTCCGGATCACCTATTGGGATGCTTATTAACGCCGTGCGAGGCATATATGTCTGTGTGCCCCGCGATATGACACGTGCTGCCGGCTTCTATAACACCCTTCTTGAAGGTGATGATCCGGGTATAGTCATTGAGCCGCTGAACGGTTACCGGCTGAAGGAGAGACGCCCCGATAATATTGGTGACTACAGGCTGCCGCTGGGGGTTCCCGAGATATTAAGGAAAGGTTCTGACATTACCGTTGTTACATACGGTTCAACCCTTAATATTGCAATTACTGCTGCAGAGCAGCTTGAGAAGCATGGTGTTGATGTTGAACTTATTGACGTTCAGACACTCCTTCCATTTGATATTAACAGCACTATCGTTGAGTCCATTAAAAAGACCAACAGGGTCCTCTTTCTGGATGAAGATGTGCCTGGAGGAACAACAGCTTATATGATGCAGCAGGTTCTTGAGAAGCAGAATGGCTGGATGTGGCTTGACAGTGCACCGGCAACCCTTTCAGGGAAGGACCACAGGCCTGCTTATGCCACTGACGGAGACTATTTCTCCAAACCATCGGCGGAGGATATTTTTGAGAAGATTTACAGGATAATGAGGGAGGCTTACCCCGACAGGTATCCTCCGATATTTGTTAATCCGTAGCTATTAACACTTTTTGAGGATTCTGTTCGGTACATTTTACTATTTTTGGTAATCCAAAAACAGTAAATATGAACCAAATGAAAAATAATCTCAGCAGAAGAAGATTTCTTCAGAGATCAGCATTGGCAGGTGCAGCAGCAATTGTTGCACCTGACCTTTTTGCAGGGGTGCAGCATGGCACCACTCCATCACTCCCTGATATAGCAGTGGTAAACGGCAGTGAGCTGTTTAAAAATACAGTGGCTGCAATTGGTGAACTGGGCGGAATGAGCCGGTTTGTAAAACCGGGCAACAGGGTGGGACTGCTTGTCAATTCAGACTTTACCCTTCCATCTACATACGTTCATCCGGATATAGTACTGGCAGCCATTCATATGTGCCTTGATGCAGGAGCGTCATCGGTGGTGTCACTGCAGAATATAAAGGATGAATACTGGACATATACCCCTTCGGCAGGCAAATATGAATCACTTATCCGGCAGCTAGAGATAATCTCGGCCAACCAGTTTCCCTGCACAATGGAGGCAGGATGCTTTACCCCTACCATCCTTCGTGATCCTGTTATTGTCAGAGAGGCAGAGATGTTGACCGAGCTTGACAATGTAGATGTGCTGATCAATATACCGGTAGGGAAGCATCACCCCTCAACCCTTATTACCGGGGCAATGAAAAATATAATGGGTGTTAACAGCCGAACCACTAATGTGACATTCCACCTTAATGGTCCCGAACGTAATGACCCTGAATACCTGGCCAGGTGTATCGCCGATATCAACAGGCACCGTCCGTCAGACCTGGTAATCTGTGACGCAACATCATTTATAGTTACGGGCGGACCGAGCGGACCGGGTGATGTGGTTGAACCATGGAAGATCATTGCCGGAACTGATATGGTTGCAATAGATGCCATGGTGGCTGAACTGCACGGGTATCCTCCTGCAGATATATTTACCTGCAGGGCAGGAGAGGAGCGGGGTCTCGGAACAATCGATTACACTAAGCTAAATATTAGGGAGATATGAGTTGGAGGGTGATTTTTTCCACCGCTCTGCTTCAGCTGTCAGTGCTGGGTGCAGTGGCGCAGACAGGTCCGGCCGCCCTGCTGCCGGCAGAGGATGAGATTGAAGGATGGGAGATAAGCGGGGAGCCGGTGGTGTACGGAGGTGATGATCTTTTCTTCCTGATAAACGGTGGAGCCGATATATACTATGAGTACGGATTCAGGGAGGTGATAGCAGCCTCCATTACCAACCCCGCTGCCGGCGAGGAGATAAAGCTGGAGATATACAGGATGAGTGACAGCTTTGCTGCATATGCCGTATTCCTCCAGAAAAGCACAGGATCAGATATCGGTAAAACGCCACAAACCAGTCTGTTTATGAACAGCGGATCAATGGGGTTCTGGAAGCATCATTACTTTGTTCTTATGAGAAGTAACCGGGAGAACAGCACCGTAACAGATGGTATGAAACTGGTGGCAGGCGCTGTTGAAAACAGGATAAAACAGGATGGCAGACTCCCTTCAGTTGCCACTGCCTTCAGTGACAGGAACGGAAGTATTACCCTGCTGCGGGGAAAGATAGCTCTGTCAAATATCTACTACTTCTCTTCACGTGATATCTTTGTGATAGAGGAGGGAATAGCTGTTGAGGAGAACGGTGTAAAGGAGATATGGCTCCATTACTCTGACCACGGCAAACCGGTGCAACGCCTGGGAGAGGTTTCGGCATTGCTGAGTACCGACGCCCGCTTTACTGGATTTACCATGTCAGGGAAACAGTCGGTTACTCTCTCTGATAAAAGGGGAAACAGGATAGATATTGAGGCATCCGGCAACTATCTTAAGATAAAGATTGAACCTGTGACATCTCCGGAAGAGTAATATTATCAATCATTTATACCTGAACCCCGATAACGATTCTGCCCGGTAACGTTTCTGCCCGATAACGATCCAACCCCGATAACGATCCAACCCCGGTAACGATTCTGCCCGATAACGATTCTGCCCGGTAACGATTCTGCCCGGTAACCATCCTGCCCGATAACGATTCTGCCTGGTAACCATCCTGCCCGGTAACGATTCTGCCTGGCAATTCCGATCAGATATCCTTCCGGTCGTCGTTGCTGTGTACATGGCTCTCGCCGTCATCATCACTAAGGCGGCGGATCTTGATATTGAAGGCCGCCATAAATATACTCATCAGCGGACTGATAAGGTTAAAGTAGGCATACGGAAGGTAGGAGAATGTGGGAACCCCCAGGACACTTGACTGAGTGGCTCCGCAGGTATTCCAGGGAATCAGCACTGAGGTTACTGTTCCGGAATCCTCCAGCGTACGGCTCAGAAGCTCCGGTTTAAAGCCCATATCCCTGTAGGTCTTTGCAAACATCCTCCCGGGCACCACAATGGCCAGGTACTGGTCTGATGCAGTAATATTGAAAAAGAGACAGGTGCTTACTGTTGCCCCTACAAGACTTCCTGCATTATGAACAACTCTCATAATGGTCTGTGTTATCCTGACGAGCATCCCCGCTGCATCCATAACGCCACCGAATACCATGGCAGAGATAATCAGCCATATGGTATTAAGCATCCCTGCCATTCCGCGTGTTGAGAGCAGTTCGTTTACCGCACTGTTTTCGGTTACAACCGAGACATTACCGAACATAGTTTTCATCACCGCCATATAGGACTGTTTTACAAACGATCCTTCTCCTCCGGCTATCTCCCTTATCACTTCCGGCTGAAAGATAACTGCAAACAAAGCACCTGCAAGTGTACCTGCAATAAGAGCAGGAAGCGGTGGCACCTTTTTGATAATGATTATAATCAAAAATGCAGGAACAAGAAGAAGCCACAGCGATACGTTGAATTTTCCTGATATAGCATCCATAACGGCATTTACATCAGTGGAGGCGCTGTCAATCTTGTTGAAGAAACCTATTACAATGAATATAATTATGGTAATTATTATGCTAGGCCCGGTAGTAAGAATCATATATCTTATATGGGTAAAGAGATCAGTGCCTGCCATCGCAGGTGCAAGGTTGGTGGTATCACTGAGCGGTGACATCTTGTCCCCGAAGTAGGCACCAGAGATGATGGCCCCCGCCACCAGACCCTCGTTATATCCAAGGGTTGTGCCAATGCCGAGAAGGGCTATTCCTATGGTAGCAATAGTTGACCATGAACTTCCGGTGGCAAGGGAAACAAGAGCACATATTATTACTGAGGCAACAAGAAAGATGGTGGGATTTAAAAGATTAAGACCGTAATAAATCAGCATGGGTACCACACCGCTTATCATCCATGTTCCCGCAAGTGACCCAATAAGAAAGAGGATCAGAATGGAGGGCATGGCTGAACTGATGCTTTTAACTATCTGTTCCCTTACCGATTTCCAGTTATGACCGAGTCGGATCGCAATAACCCCGGCAACAGAAGCAGCCAGGATCAGGGCAATTTGGTTTGCTCCTGACAGGGTATCTTCAAAAAAATTAACATTAAAGGTAAGAAGGATAATCAGAACAGCTATCGGTATAAGGGACGCTATAAGTCCCGGACTCTTAATCTTATCGGACATACTGAATATGTTTCATTTTTTGAGGGCACAATATACCTTTTTTTTGGCTAAATTGGACCTGCTAAGAACAGAACAGGGTCAAAATGTGTTATGTAATAGTTGCAGGTAATAATTGAAAAAGTTGAATTTATTGTATATATTGGGTTAATAATTGCACTGTTTTTGATGAACCAAGGTTAAAAACAGAAACGTTTATAAGAATGAAGACAGAGATAGATCTTTTCACAATACGCCCTGAGGATAAGATCCCGGGTACAGGGAAGGTTCTGGTCTCGGAGCCGTTTCTGCCCGATTCCTTCTTTAACCGTACCGTGGTTTTTCTTACCGAGCATACCGAAAAGGGCTCGGTGGGCTTTATCCTTAACAAGATGGTGCATATTAAGGTAAGCGATGCAGTGGAGGGTTTCGGATCCTTTAATGAGCGCCTTACCATGGGAGGCCCGGTTTCCCCTGATACACTTCATTACCTTCACACACTGGGAGATATGGTGCCGGGAAGTATACATATCACAGGAGACCTATTCTGGGGAGGAGAGATCGATGCCATCAGACAACTGATTAAGGAGAAGAAGGCAGGATATGGTGATATAAGATTCTTTCTGGGATATTCAGGATGGGGTGAAGGCCAGCTTGAGAGGGAGCTAAGTGAAGACTCATGGCTTATTGGAGAGGCAGCCACAGAACTGATAATGAGGTATCACGAACCTGATATCTGGAAAAAGGTACTCAGGACAATGAAGCAGAGATACAGGATTTGGGCCGATTTTCCTGAAAGCCCCGAGATGAACTAGGTGTCTGGACCTGGCTGACCAGACGGGAGCTGATATGATTGGATTAGTGGTTATCTTATCTTACAATACGGAAATACGCTGATGTGATTGTTTCAGTCTGGTTGAGGTTATCTGAAATCAGTATAGTATTTTGTAAATAAGCTCCTTAATCAGTTCACCGTCAGTTGAAGAGCTGTTTCCCACACCCTTTGATTTTACATCAAACTCCCTCAACAAGCTGATGATTCCAATACATTTTCTGGCATCATAGTTCCTTGCCGCCAGGGCATAGTCGTTTACAAAGAAGGGATTGATACCCAGCACGGAAGCTACATTATTTTTTGATTTATCCTTTGTGAAATGGAATATCAGCAGCTTTCTGAAGAAGGTGAAAAGAGTTGCAGTGGTTACCACGAACGGATTATCTTTCTGGTTGTGTTCAAAATGGTGGACTATACGGCCTGCCTTTTCAATATCGCGCCGTCCCAGGGCATTCTGTAACTCAAAATTGTTAAACTCCTTGCTGATCCCTATCTTCTCCTCAACATCTTCGGCAGTAATACGTCGGGTGCCAGCCGGAATGGATATAAGCAGCTTGTCCAGTTCATTTACTATCCTGCCCAGATCAGCCCCCAGATATTCACTGAGGATCATGGGAACATTCTTCTCCGCCTCAATATTGTGCTCTGCAAGATAACCTTCAATCCATGCCGGTACCTTATAGTCGCGTAGCTTCTCTGAGAGGAACAGTTCAACCCTCCTGTCCTTCTCCATGGCCTTGTATAACGAGGTACGCCGGTCAAGTTTTTTGTACTTGTAGCATATCACCAGTATGGTCGATTCCAGAGGATGCTTTATATAGTTGACAAGGTCATCAATCCCTTTCAGGTACTGTGCCTCTTTTACGATTACAACCTGTTGGCTTGACATCATAGGGAACCTCCTGGAAGTATTGATAATAGTGCCAGGGTCACTGTCGTCACCGTAAATCACAACCTGATTGAATGATTTCTCAGCTTCAGTCAACACATTATCCTCTATATAGTCGCTGATCAGATCAATATAGTACGGCTCATCCCCCTGCAGGAAGTAGACCCCCTTGTATATCCTCTTTTTCAGGTCACCCAGTATCCTTAAGTATTCCGCTGCCATCAGAACCTGAGGTGTTTAACAGAAATAGCATTCTCCTTAATCTCTTTCAGGGTATCTATACCTATTCTGATATGACTCTCCACAAACTGGTCGGTGACAAGCCTGTCGCTCTTATCCGTCTTTATACCTGCCGAAATCATTGGCTGGTCTGAGACCAGCAGCAGGGCACCCGTAGGAATCTCGTTTGCAAAACCAACAGTAAAAATTGTTGCCGTCTCCATATCAATTGCCATAGCCCTGGTCTTTCTCAGGTATTTTTTGATCCGGTCATCATGCTCCCATACCCTCCTGTTTGTTGTGTAAACTGTACCGGTCCAGTACTCCAGTGAATGGCGGGTAATTACTGATGAGAGGGCAATCTGGAGCTTGAAGGAGGGAAGTGCCGGTATCTCCGGCGGAAGGTAGTCATTTGAGGTACCGTCACTCCTGATAGCAGCAATGGGTACAATCAGATCACCCAGTTTGTTCTTTCTCTTCAGTCCGCCGCATTTTCCCAGAAAGAGCATTGCCTTCGGCCTTATGGCCGACAGCAGGTCTATGATTGTTGCAGCATTGGGACTCCCCATACCAAAATTGATAATGGTAATACCATCGGCTGTTGCATTGAGCATGTTACGGTCACGTCCCTCAACCTCTGTATTATTGATCTCTGCAAAGAGCTCAACATAATTGTTGAAATTTGTCAGTAGTATATATTTACCTATCTGATCAAGACTTTTGCCTGTATACCTTGGCAGCCAGTTCTCTACTATCTCCGCTTTGGTTCTCATAAATTTTATATGATCGGTATAACTGAGTATCTTTGCCATTAATAATATAAATTCAAAAATACAAAACTCCGGTGAAAGAACTTAACCTGCCGGCATATTCGTACAAATTAAAGCAGGGAGAGAACGGGTTGCGTCAGATTTATGATGCCATTCGCAGGCGATATGTTGCCCTGACCCCCGAGGAGTGGGTACGGCAGCATTTTATCAGTTATATGGTCCACAGCCTGGGGTACCCGGCTGCCCTGATAGGTGTGGAGGTAATGTTCAGCATGAACAGTCTTAAGCGAAGAGTTGATATAATGGCATACAACAGGCTGGGCAATCCCCTGCTGGCGGTTGAGTGTAAGGCCCCCGGAGTTAAGATAACACCTGCTGTCTTTGACCAGCTGGCAGAATACAATATGAAGTTCAGGCTCACATATCTCGTTGTAACAAACGGAATAGCACATTATGCCTGCCATATCGACTGGGAAAAAGGGAGTTATATATTTCTGGATGGTGTTCCGGGTTACCGGGATCTTATAAAGGATGAAACGCCATGATTGATGTAACCTGCGCAGTGATAAGGGATGAGGAGGAGAGAGTGCTGGTAGTGCAGCACGGTGGTGAGAGCGATCACCCCTGGCTGTGGGAGTTTCCCGGCGGAAAGGTTAAAAGGGGTGAGGACCCTGAGGAATGCATTATCCGGGAGATAGAGGAGGAACTCTCAATATCGGTTGTTATATGTCACTCTCTTACAGAGGTGGTACACGATTATGGCTTCAGGAAGATCAGGCTTATTCCCTTTGTATGTGATACTATTGAGAGCGATATATCCCTTGCTGAACATGCTGCCTACAACTGGACAGAGGCAGTGAATCTGCTGAACTATTCTTTGACTGAGGCTGATATTCCTGTGGCAAGGGAGTATGTCTCACTATTCGCAGGGGCCAGTGGGGAAGCAAGGAAGGATGAAGATGCTTTTCAGGGCACCGAACCAGACTATATTAATAGTCAGTTACATAAATCAGATAAGGATTCGGGTATAGATACGGAGCTTTCTTAAGATTCTGGGGAGGGCAGAGAGTAACCTGCTGGGGGAAGCGGAGAACGGCTCGGCCGGAATCAGGGCCAGGGAAGGATTTGTAATGGAGCGACTGAAAAAACCGGGGATAGCAGCGGAAAAGAAGTTAAAGGGGTGGGTGATAATGATCCGGGCAAAGAACAACATCCGGGTCTGGTACACTCCGGATACAGAACAACATCCGGGTCTGGTACACTCCGGATACAGAACAACATCCGGGTCTGGTACACTCCGGGCACTGATCAGCAGCAGGGAAGGGCACCAGACAAAATTTCCCCGGCCCCTGATCAGCAGCAGGAAAGGGCACCGGGAAAGAAGTTAAAAGGGTGAGTTGATGTGTGAGCACTTTTTGGCGACACTGACGCCTCGGATGGTGATGTCATTGTAGCCACATCAGAACGTCTTTGGTTGCTCAGAATAGTTTATTAATAGTAATTGAAAAATGAAGATAGCAGATACCACGGGTCACAGTTGCCCGGTGCCATTGATAATGGCTAAGAAAGCTCTTAAGGAGACAGGTGAGGGAGAGAACCTGAAGGTTATAACCGACAATAAGACCTCCCTTTCAAACCTGGAAAGATTTTTTTCTGATAACGGGATGGATTACACGGTGACCTCTGAAGGTGACCTGCATACCCTTATCGTAAAAAGAGGAGGTGAGGATATTGAGACAACGCAGCCTGCCGACTACTGTGATGTGAAAATAAATACTCCTGAAGCTGCAGGGGATTACTCGGTGGTATTCTCATCACAGCAGATGGGTGAGGGCCACGAGGATCTGGGGCTGATGCTCACAAAGAGCTTCCTGATAACCCTCCTTGCTTCAGACACTCTGCCGCGTTCCGTCCTTCTCTACAACTCGGGGGTTAAGCTGGCTTCACATGACAGCTTTGTTATTGATCAGCTCCGGGAACTGGAGTCGCGTGGAGTTAAGCTCCTGCTATGCGGCACCTGCATCAATTTCTATAATATCACCCGCAATATAGTTGTAGGGAGTGTTAGCAATATGTTCGATATGGCCGGAGAGATGATATCGGTCCGTAAGATCATTAAACCATAAAACGATGGATGTAAACCTTCTTGATACAGTTGAATACGGTGGGTGTTCGGCAAAGATTCCCCCGGCAAAGCTGGAGGAGATACTGGCCTCACTGCCTCTTCCTTCTGATCCCAATATTATTGTTGACATAGATACTCATGATGATGCCGGTGTTTACCGTATCAATGACGATCTGGCACTGGTGCTTACAACCGACTTTTTTCCTCCGGTGTGCAGCGACCCCTATGAGTTCGGTCAGATTGCCGCAGCCAACTCGCTGAGTGATATATATGCCATGGGTGCCGTTCCGCTGCTGGCGCTGAATATTGTAATGTTCCCGCAGGCGGATATCCCCATGGAGGCATATGCTGAGATACTGAAAGGGGGATTTGACAAAGCCACCGAGGCGGGAACACGAATCATAGGGGGGCATACCATTGATGATGCACCTCCCAAGTACGGACTGGCGGTTGTTGGGACGGTCAGCCCTTCCAGGGTGATCACCAATGCCGGTGCTGTTCCCGGTGACCGGCTGATACTTACCAAACCAGTGGGTACCGGCATTATCCTGGCCGGACAAAGGCTTCAGATGACAGAAGAAGCAAACGTACAGGCAGCTCTTGATTCCATGAAACAGCTTAACAGGGCCGGAGCTGAAGTGATGCAGCAGTTTGATATCAGGGGGGCAACGGATATTACAGGATTTGGTCTGGGCGGTCATGCACTGAAGATGGCAAAGGCCGGTAATGTAACAATCAATATTGAGATGGAGAAAGTGCCGCTGTTGCCAGATGTGTACAGGCTGGCAGATGAGGGTTGCCTGCCGGGTGCATCATTCAGGAACCTGGAGTATGCAACCGGCTCAATGGATGCTGAAGGCCTGGATGATTATAATCTGAGGATGATTGCTTTTGATGCGCAGACTTCTGGCGGACTCCTGATATCAGTAGCGCCGGAGAAGGCTGAAGAGGTGCTGACTCAACTGATTGAAAAAGGATACCCCCGGTCAGCCATTATTGGGAATGTGACTGCCAGGGGTAAAACCTATCTTAATCTTCTATAAGGCTAGTTGGAATAACCTGCCGTTGCCGGCACTCCGGTTACCATCTTCTCCTTATTGTATTTTTCTCATTGATCGGATTGGCATCCATAACCCATATACCGCGACCGTGAGTGGCTATGATAATCATATTATCACGAGGATGGATGGTGAGGTCATGAACATAGGCGAATGGCAGATCACCCAGTAAGTCCCATCTTTTACCGCTATCCTTGCTGATATAAACACTTGCATCTGTTCCCAGGTAGAGAATATCCCTGCTGACAGGATCTTCACGGATAACATTGACCGGACCAACCGGTACGTTACCTGAAATATCTGTCCATGTGTCACCAAAATCGGTTGATTTCCAAATATATACCTGAAAGTCGTCATCACGCCTGCCGGTCTGTGTCATATATACAGTGCCAACATCATAGGCTGAAGCCACAATTCTGGATACCCATCTTTCCGGAACGGCTCCGCTGCGGATCTCTTTCCAGTTCTTTCCTCCGTCCATCGTTCTCCAGACCCTGCCGTCATCGGTGCCTGCATAGAGGAGTCCGAACCTGAGCGGTGATTCATCCAGTGCGCTGATGGTCTGGTAGCTGATATCACCCATCTTTTTGGGATCATTGTAGGTGAGGTCGGGGCTGATAAACTCCCAGGTGTCACCACGGTCGCGTGACATCATAACATACTGCATTCCGTGGTATACAATATCAGGGTTATGGGGTGACAGAAAAGTTGGGGCAACCCATTGTCCCCTCAGTCTTGGTTCCCCCTCAAGTCGGATCGGGAGAAGATTTTTCTGGCTGGCAGGGTAGTTGTCTATCTCAGCCCTTGCCAGTGCACCATAAAAGGTGCTTGCATATACAGTATTATTATCGATCGGATTAACTGCGTGTGAGCTTCCTTCCGCACCCAGTATCCTGTCAAAGCTCTGCGCCGGAACCCTGTCTCTTCCCCTGCTCAAATCAACCTCTGCAAAGAAACTGTGATGATCCTGAATAGAGCCGAAGACCCTGAAAGGAGTGCTGTAGTCAAAGGCGACGTTGTAGAATTGGGCAAGCGGCAGCTCCTCAATGGGATACTTCCATGTCTGGCCCTGGTCGTAGGAGATGGTGAGCCCGCCATCCTGTACGTTGAGGATATAATTGCTGTTGTCAGGATCAATCCACAGCCCGTGATGATCCGCATGCGGACCGTCAAGAGTGCTGTAGGTGCGGCCGCCGTCCTTGCTCTGGTGAAGCCTGATGCCAAGGGTGTAAATAGTGTTCTCATCATTGGGGTCTACCCTTATCTGACCAAAAACCCATCCGTAAGTGCCTGAATGCCTCTCCATATATGTCTTTGTCTCGGGGGTCAGTCCGCTTACCTGCTTCCATGAACTGCCTGCATCGTCACTCCTGTAAACAGTTGCGCCCTTGATAACGTCAACCTTCTGTCTGCCGTATGAATCCAGTTCGCCGGGCTCCGCCTTGTATGCAATTTCGTAGTTGTCAACAAAAGCATAGAGCACGTTGGGATTTGATTGTGAGATATCAATACCAATGCGTCCCAGGAATCTGGGTTCAGGAAGACCATTGATCATCTTTTTCCAGTTCTTGCCGCCATTCTCTGATTTCCAGATGGCACAGTTGCGGGTTTCGGGAGTGGTGCGGGGATCACCCCATTTAAGCCTCATCCTCTCCCATGTTGTGACATAGAGGATTTCCGGGTTAACAGGATCCATAACCAGATCATAGACCCCGGTCATATTATTCACCGAAAGGATATTTTCCCATGTCTTGCCACCATCGGTGGTCTTGTAGAGGCCTCTCTCCTTGTTGGTGGTCCACTCGTGCCCTGTAGCGGCAACATAGACTATATTGCTGTTGTCAGGGTGAATCCTTATCCTTCCTATGGTATTGGTGTTTTCCAGTCCCATCAGCTCCCATGTTTTGCCTCCGTCACTGGTTCTGTAGAGGCCACATCCGGCATTGGAGCTTCTGAAAATATTTGCTTCACCCGTACCAACCCATACAACATCCGGGTTTTTGGGATCGATAGCAATATCTCCTATTGAAGCCGTTGGCATATCATCAAAGACCGGGACAAAGGTAGTACCTTCATTCTCTGATTTCCATACACCACCTGTAGCTGTTCCTACCCATATGGTGTAGGATTTTCCGCGCGGATGCACAGCTTCAACATCCGTTGACCGGCCGCTGATATTAGTGGGGCCTATGTACTGCCAGTGGAGATCCTTGTAGGGAGAATTCTCTCTCAGGAGATCCTGCTGACTGAACATCCTGACTCTCTCTTCACCACTCAGCACAGGCTTCTTTACCTGGGCCGACAGATTTAGGGTAAATAGCATCGCTGCTGCTAAAGCCGCTGCGTAAAGGACGATTGGTTTTTTTCTCATGTCAGATAATTGGTTTTAAGTTGCCGGTGTAAGGTCCAGTCTGCGATATTTGCCTGATTCCTTTGAAAGGTTCAGGAAAAGGACCATTACCTCTGTTATAAAAATACTCGCAGTTTCACTCAATTTGTCAATAAATATAAGCAATTATACTCTGGAGGTTTAGTAATTTGTTAAAATAGGAGATTTAAAAGTGTAATTTTAACTTTTATTAATAATTGCGGGGAATTGATATGAAAGAGTGAGACCAGGATTGTCAGGGGAGCAATCAGATTACCGGGTTGCGGGTAGCGTGGCAGGAGGTAATCTGCTGATTGAGTTGTCCGCCCGCGAGGCGGTCCGATTGACGGATTGACGGGAAGAGGGCAGAGGCTTGTTTCAGCTGGCTCAGATATCTGGGGCCGAAAAAAAAAGCAGGGTATCCCGGAAGGATACACCTGCTAAACAAACCTAAAACTTGAATGTAGCAGAACGCTACGCATATATGGTGAGCTTAAATTGTGCTTTGAGCTATTTTGTGGCGTAAAGAGGTTCGGTAATCATAAGTTTCGGGAAATAGACTGCAATAAGTCTCATAATCTCAGTCTCGTCCTCCGAACCGCGTGTTAATACCTTCTGTCTGAAATATTCAGCACGGTTAAGATTCTCGTTGGTTCCCGGAATGCCATCTTCTACATAATTGGCAGCTACCGTACTTACTCCCAGTATCTTTTTGTCACAATTGTACTGAATACCGAAATCTCCTGATACAACTATAAAACTTAAGCATTTTCTGTCGCGGTCGTCAATGGCAATGCGCACATCCATATCGGAGTTTGCATATTTAACATCATATGTTCTCAGTATATCAGCATCCGATATAAGAGGACGGTCCGATTTTACTATTATATACGAACCAAGCTGGCAGGCCGTATTTCCTGAGGTAATGGTTTTATTGTTGAAACCTGTTGTTGTCAGGAAAATAAGAGCTGATAATGTGATTATAATGTTTTTCATGGCAATGATAGTTAATTGTTAAACACCTTATGTTTATATGATCTTTTAAAACTGTTTTACCCTTTATTGTTTTACCTTCACTCTATAGACGGCAACAGAATCCTATTGTTGCAGCGATTCTGTCACTTTAAGGTTAATAATTTGTTAAGCCGTTGTTAAATCCCGGCAAACAGCTATAGATCAGGCATGAAGGATGATGTATTTTTCTGCGCTTACCCCGGCCTGTCATTACATATCTGCTGCCGGTTTGCATTTAAAAAAAATATCTATCTTTACCCACTGACAGTAAGCAGTGCCGGGATTTTAAACCGGCGTTAATGATTCCAGTTTAAACGAGAATTAATACTAACAATCTGCACCTCCTTAAAAGATGTATAACCTTTTAAAATCAATAATCTCCTTCAACGGGGTGCCAACAAAACCATTAACTATGAAAAAAATCTTTTTTACAATTGCTGCTGCAGCGATAACCGGCAGTGTAATGGCGGGCGGACTGGTGACAAATACCAACCAGAGTGCCTATTATACCAGGTTTATAGCCCTCCATGCCACCACCGGTGTTGATGCAGTCTATTACAATCCGGCCGGACTCACAAAGCTGAGTGACGGTTTTCATTTCTCGATTAACAATCAGGTCATTAATCAGACCAAGACCATTACCAATGATTATGTGCTATTGACAGATAAACCTTCAACATATGAAGGGATTGTTAAGGCCCCTATCTTCCCGGGCGTATATGCTGTTTACAAGATGGGTAACCTCGCTTTTTCCGCAGGATTTAACCCAATAGGCGGCGGTGGCGGTGCCGAGTATGCAACAGGTCTCCCTTCTTTTGAGATGCAAATAGCCGGTCTCGTTCCACTTCTGCAGCAGCAGCTTGCACCACTGGATGCAGGTGTTGTCAGTGCCGGTTTCCCTGATCCAACATTCCGCAATGTGACAGGTTATAGCGGTGATATTTTCTTTGAAGGAAGCTCAATCTATTTCGGCTACCAGGCAAATATCTCCTACGCCATTAATGATATGGTTTCAGTTGCTGCAGGTGCCAGATTTGTTTCTGCAAAAAACACATATAAAGGATCCATTTCAGGCGTTGAAATCACTGCAGTTCCTGCCGCATATACAGGCATCTCCCCGTATGCAGGCAGCCCGGGAGATTACCTCAGGGCTATTGCCGGTACAACAGTTGGTGCGTCACAGGCGGCTACGCTAAACGCTACGGCCGAAGGTCTTGATGCTGCGACTGATATTAAGGCTGATGTTATTGAGGAGGGTTCAGGCTTTACTCCTGTGCTTAGCATTAATTTCACTCCTGTTGAGATGCTGAATGTGGCTGTTAAGTATGAGTTTGCCACTAAACTGCACCTTGAGACAACTGTTATTGACGGTAATGATGCAGCGGGGATGTTTGTTAACGGTGACACAAAGGTTGCCGATATGCCGGCCCAGCTTTCAGTGGGAGCATCGCTGAATCCGCTGAGCAAGCTTACCGTAGCTGCAGGTGTAAACTATTTCTTTGATAAGAATAATGACTATGATGGCAGCCTGGATGATGAAATTAATATGATCGACAAAAATTTCCTGGAGTATTCAGTTGGGGTTGAGTATGCCCTTAACAGTATGTTCCGCATCAGCGCAGGTTTTAACGGTACCAGCACAGGAGTAAATGATGCATACCAGGGAAGTATGAGGTACAGCCTCAATACAACTTCATTTGCGGGCGGACTCGGAATTAGTCTTACCCCGATGATTGATGTCAATATAGGAGGAATGTATACAATGTATGAGGATGGCGGAAAATCATTTCCCAATACCAGTATACCGGTTCTTTCATATAATGAAACATATGACACAACAACATGGCTGATAGGTGCAGGAGTAAATCTCCATTTTTAGCATCCCATGTTATAAAAAAATAAAAATTGTATAATTAGATGGAGCTCTTATTAGGGCTCCATCTTTTTTGTGTATCTTTTTTGACTGAACTGCCGTTAAAGGTTTTGTTATGAGATGTTTATACTTGATTTTCTTTTCGGGGAGAAGATGTAGGTTACTGCCAGGCTAATTACCTCCGGTCATCAGCTTCTTGTGAGGAACAGATGAAGATGCCAGCTTCTGCCTGTATTTCCCGGCAAGTTCCGGATCGTTATCTTCAGAAAGAGTGATCAGGGTAAGGTATACCGATCCTGTGAGTGCATGGTTATCCTTCTCAAGAAGGGGCAGTACTTCTTCAAAGAGGGCAATTGCTCTTTTACTGTCACCAGAGTCCACAGCCCTGTAACATTCGTTCATCCTGAGGTTTAGTGTTGGGTCGGTTGCAATACCAAGCACCGAGAAGCAGTTATCGCCGCACTCCTCCACCAGGTCGAACCACGCAGTGTTATCCGGCAGGGGAGGAAATCTCAAAGTGAAGTAGAGCACCTCACCCACGGAGGCAAAGCGGTGAAGTTCCGGACAGGCGGGAATGCCTGTAGTGCCGGTAAGCTTTAGTCGCATCCCGTCAGGTGTCACCAGAAAACTGTTTTTATCGGTGCAGAAATAACCTCCTTCAATCCTGTTCTCCAGTGACAGGTTAATGACAGTGCCTGTTTTTGTCATCTCAAGGCTGATAATGTTTAAAGTTACCGGGGTCTTAAGGGTATAGTGAGGTTCAAAGATCGTCTGCGCTGCCACCCCGGCAGGCAGAATCAGTATCATTAAAAGAAGTATCGGTGCCTGAGGCAGAACCCCGCATATCTTTTTGCCGGTATATATAGCTGGCTTTCTTTCCATAAATTTTATATTCTATTCTCCTGTTGTTTCAACGATAAAGATAACTATACTGTACAATTTCTGATATTGGTAAATGATAATTCGTTGGCCCGCCACTCTCTTCTCACGCTCAAAGATGCAGAGCAATAGGAGGTTCAGTAACAGCAGAGTTAATAATTTAACATCATCTTAACTACTTCCCCCTTCTGTGTCTCTGTTGTTTCAAAAAAAAACCATTAATATTGCAACCTGATAGAATAGACTAACTATAAGATTATTAACCATAACTAAAAACAGATTATTATGATCAGAACGTTTTTTGGAATTGCGCTGTTGTCGCTGCTGGTGATCTCCTGCGGTACTGGCGGTGAAAATGCAAAAGATAAATCTGCAGCTGCAGAAGAGGCTGTTTCAGCTATTGAATTTGCTCAGCTTACTGAAGATCCGGCCAGCTACAGTGGTAAGGATATTGCCGTATCAGGCAAGGTAGTTCATGTTTGTGCCCACAGTGGCAAGAAAATGTTTATAGTAGGTGATGATCCGGATATCCGCCTTTTTGTTACGGTAGGTGAAGAGCTGCCCAAGGTTCCCATGGAGCTGCTCGGAAGTGAGGTTATCGTAACAGGCAAGCTCAGCGTTACTGAAAAAGGTGAAATGGGTGGACCGGGCGAAGAGGCAGAAGGTGAAGCATGTGAGACAGAGGAGGCACTTGCCGCCCAGCCTGTACTTGCTGAATATGTCTTGCACTACAGCGGTCATACAGTAAAGTAACTAAGCACTCATTAAACAGAGAAGGCCGGTCATTTCTGGCCTTTTTTTAATCCACCTTCGCGTTCCGCTTCGGCGGACGAGAGGGTGTGGTTAAATTCCCCGGGGCTTGCCCCGGAAAGAATGGTCCAGGGCTTACCCTGGGGGATAATACCATTTATTTTTATAAATTCTGAAAAAAGATTAGCGGATATGAAGCTCAGCAGACTGAACAGGGTTACTCACAGGGATATAGGCTATCTTATTGCAGGGTTGACTCTTATCTATGCCCTGTCAGGCATCGCACTTAACCATAAAAGCGACTGGAATCCCAACTATATAGTTGAAATAAAAGAAGTTCCGGGAGATATAGTAATTACCCGTGCGAATATTACCGAGGATCTGGTGCTTCAGCTTGTTGAACTGGCAGGTGAGAGTGACAGCTACAAGACATGGTATCTCCCCGCGGGAAATAAGCTGAGCGTATTTCTTGACGGGGGTACACTGCACTACAATCTGGTTACACAGAGTGGCTACGTTGAAAAGGCAAGCAAAAGACCTATTTTTTACCAGTTCAACTTCCTCCATTATAATCCGGGTAAATGGTGGAAATGGTTCAGCGATATATACTGTGTAGCCCTGATTACAGTAACTGTTACCGGACTCTTTATTGTTAAGGGAAGGAACGGAATAACCCGCAGGGGGGCAATTCTTACCGCTATCGGGATCATTCTGCCGCTGCTTTTTCTCTTTTTATACTAAGCTGCTGAAGTCGCCAGCATACCGGAGTCCACTTACTGCAGTCGGCATGGCTGTTGATGCGGGCCGGCTGATTGAAGTCGCCAGCATGCCGGAGTCCCTTTACCGGAGTCGGCCTGGCTGTTGATACCGGCCGGCTGATTGAAGTCGCTGCCGGTCAGAGAGAGAATCAACCCAATAATCTTTCAGATACGGATCCCCATTATCAGAACATCATCAATCTGTTCTCCCCCGCCCATCCATCTTCGGAAGCGCTCATCCAGAACCTCCCTCTGCCTGTTCATCGGAAGATGTGAGATCTCCCTTATCACGCTCTTTAGTCGGCGCGAGCTAAAGCGCTTATCATTCTTCCCGCCGAACTGGTCATAATAGCCATCGGAGAGCAGATAGAGGGCATCACCCTCCTGCACTGTAGTTTCCCGGGTATTGAACAACGACAGCTTCATGTCGTAACCCACTGGCATCCTGTCTGCACTGAACTCGGTAAGCCTGCCGTCACGTACAAGCCACAGGGGGTTAAAGGCCCCTGCAAACTGGAGCTGACCGGTTTCTCTCTCCAGTATACAGAGCGACATATCCATACCATCAGTTGCTTCATCACCACTGCCTGTCTGGTTAAGAGAGAAGATCACTTTTTCACGCAACACTCCCAGCATATCTCCTGCCATGAGATTGCCGTTACTGTTTGAGGCAATCTCGTTAAGCAGCGAAATGCCCAGCATACTCATAATAGCTCCCGGTACGCCGTGACCGGTACAGTCGGCAACTGCAAAGGTTATCCGCTCCATCTCCTCATGGATCCAGTAGAAATCACCACTCACGATGTCCCTTGGCTTAAACAGCACAAAATGGTCCCTGAAAAGTCTTCTGCAGAGGTCCTCCTCCGGCAGTATGGCATCCTGGATCCTGCTGGCGTAGGTTATGCTGCTTGTAATCTCTTCCTTCTGTTTAATAATTTCATCCCTCTGAAGCTCAATATGCTTCTTCGTACTCTCAATTTCGGCAGTACGTTCCCTGACCTTATCCTCCAGTACCCGCTTGTCATACCGCAGCTTTTTTTCCCTGAGGTAAACTAACAGGGCAAGAATATTTATCCCTCCTGCAAAAACTAAAAGGAAGAACCAGAAGGTCTTTACAAAAGGTGGCTTGATAGTGAAAGAGATGCTCTTCTCCTCTGATATGTCTCCCAGGATATTTTTGGCGCGAAGCCTTACAATGTAATCTCCCGGTTCCAGGTATAGGTTTACCACCGGACTTATACTCCACGCCGACCAGTCGCTCATCAGTCTGTTGATACGATACTGGTACCGGTTCGATGTCTCCTTCAGGTAAAAGGGGGCCGACATATTTATTACTATTGAGTTGTCACCTGCCTCAAATATCAGTTCTGACAGATTATGCCATGAGCCGTTATTGCTCGCCAGGCTGTTTATATTAAGAGAAAAGCTTCTGTCAACACTCTCCTTCTCACGATCCGATATCCTGTATATATGTGAGCTGCCGTTTGCCACCCACAGGTCTCCGTTATCGCTGCATCTCAATGACCTTACATCTTCGAAGAGAGAAAGGAGAGTTTCCTGAACAGTGTTACTCCTGTTCATACTCCCGGTCATTCTGCTCCAGCCATCACCACTGTTGATCCATATCTGCCCGGGCGCACATTCCATATATCTTACTAACTTTCCCTCATCATGCTGGTAGCCGGTATGTTGTACCAGCATATTATCATCCTCCGAAAAGAAGAGTACCCCTCTGCCGGTAAGCAGTAAAATTGTATCGTTCTGCTCCGATACAATTGTCCGTTCCGGAAAATCTGACTCAAAGGTGTAGATGCCTTCTGACCTGTCGCTGCTCTCTTCTTCAGCCGGATTGAGCGAAAAAAAGATATTGTCACCTGACGCCCATATCTTTTCACCTCCGGTAATCAGAAGTGAATAAACGGGCTCATCTATTCCCAATAAATTTTCGCCTGCCTTCCAGCGGCGGCCATTAAATCTTACCGGAAATATTCCCAGGTCTGTTGCTGCATAGAAAAGGTCAGCGTCATTAGTAGGAGCAATATCATTAACAAATCGTGTATCCATAATTATTTCAGACCTGCCTTGGTTTACCCACCAGAGTCCCGATGAAGTTGCTGCAAGTAGTCCGTGACTGGTTCCCTCTATAAGGCTGCACCTGGAATCCAGACCCTCTGTCTTTCTGAAGAGGTAGCTAACCGAGTTAAGCACGGAGATGGTCTCCCTGATCCATATTGGCTCTCTCTCAGCAGGAGAATCCGGCATCACTGTTTCAGCTTTCTTAGTGGTGTCGGGTTCCTGCTCTTCCACTTCGGTAACCTGTGCAGTTTTATCCCTCTCCCTTCCCAGAAGCCTGTTAAGGAATGCCCCTAAACCGCTCTTTTCCCCTGATGATATTGTGTCTCTTTCGCCCTCCTTACTTACTACCAGAGTGGCTGTATCGGACCGGACAGGCATATGGATCTGGCTGCGTGAAGGAGCCGGCTCCCTCTTACGGGTAACCTCAATTCCTTTATAGTTCCTTACCTCCTCCAGGTAGAAGAGGCCCTCATTGGTTGATACCCACAGCCTGTCGTTATGGACCAGGGTGGAGGTAACTGTGCCTTCCAGTCCGGGATATGAGGAGTAATCCCTCAGTGGCAGAGCCAGGTCTATCCTGCATACCCCCATGCCATGAGAAATCCATAATCCCTGGTTGTTGTCTATGCCTGCAGCAAAAATCTCATCATCGGTGAGTCCGTTACCATAGTTAATTGTATGGATGGTGGATCCGTCGGCCGGGTCAACAAGCAATACTCCGCCATAGAGGGTGGTGAAGGCATAGATGCCGGGGTTAACGGCAAACCCATCGGTAAGTGAATTATTCTGAAGGTACTCCAGACTGTCGGGTTCCCACGGATAGTATTTAATACCGTCAAAGAGATGCAGGGTGTTGTCTGACCTCCCGGTCAGCACCATACCGTCACCATGATCAATGGAGAATAGTATCTCACAATCAGCAGTCATATAGCCTGTCACAATCGGAAACAGTGTATCTGAATCTATACGGTGCAGACCTTGCCCGCGGATATTGATAAAATAGTCTCCGTCAGCCTCCAGGAAACCGGTAAATGATTTGTCGTCAGGGGCATACCATCTCCGGTATGAGGATAGATTGTTCCGGTCATGTACAGAGATACTTTTTGCCCCTCTGAATATTACCGATTCCGGTGTAAAAAGAATACCGTCCGTTATACCAGCCGGAAGAGTGTCGCCGCACAGCGATTCAAACAGAGGGACACCCCGTGGGGTATATTTTATTATTCCATAATCATTAACCGATCCGGCAAATACCACTCCGCTTACGGGATCACGCCTTATCACCACCGGGACAATGTTAAGCCTGTAATTGTTCCATGACTGGCCGTCATATGTTGTGATACCCGTACGGTTGGCGAAGAGCATCTCGTTGTTGCTGCCCTGGCATAATGACCAGTGCCTGAGGATATAGTCATCACCAGTGTCGTACCCGGTTATATATGGAATACCCTCCTGCGCCACTGACGAAGCGGCAGTAAGTATGATAAACACTGCAATAATCAGAAATCTGTAAATAGATTGCCGCCACTTTTTTGCCGTCATCATACAGCCATTAGATGTAATTGTTGGTCAGGTTAATCTGTTCCGGATTTATGTTCTCCGTTACCGGCATATTCCTGAACCACCCTGATCAGTTTCTCCCTGCTAACAGGCTTGGTAACATATCCGTTGAATCCTGAATCCATAATCTTTTTTCGATCCTCAGACAGGGCATATGCTGTCTGGGCTACCACAGGAAGAGAGGGAAACTCTTCCCTGATAATTTTCAGGGCATCGTAACCATTCATCACCGGCATCTTCAGATCCATAAGCACCAGGTCTATAGTGTCATTTCTGCGGCACTCCTCAACAGCCTCCCTGCCGTTGGATGCCCGGATAATAGTATAGTCACTCTTCCTGAAAATCTCCAAAAAATAGAGAAAATTCACATCATCATCCTCTGCAATAAGGATTACCTCTTTTCCGCTGCGGGGCGACTTGCGCCCTTCTCTCTTTTCATCCTGACTCATAGTTCTATATTCAATCTTACCGGCATTTATATCAAGGTAAAAGGTAGATCCTTTTCCGGGCTCCGATTTCAGGGAGATAACTGCACCAAGCATTTCAGCATACCCTTTTGCTATCGTTAGCCCGAGTCCCGACCCTTCATTTAACCTCTGCATCCCTCCATGCACCTGGCTGAACCGGTCAAAGATCATCTTGTGATATCTCGCTTCTATGCCGGGCCCGCTATCCTTAACAAAAAATGTAATATTGTTTCCGGGACTTATCCTGTAGCCTGCCTTAACAAAACCGTTTTCGGTAAACTTTATTGCGTTACCAATCATATTGGTCAGTATCTGCCTCAGCTTCACCAGATCACTCTCTATACAGGCTGAACCGAATGTGGAGGGTGTTTCAACCAGCAGTTCAATATTTTTTCCTGCGGGGATGTTTGCCCTGGCCTGTTCATTGAGCGTTTCCATCATCGCCGTAAGATCAATCCATTCTTTTGAGACCATTACCTGTCCTGTCTCTATTCTTGATATTTCTATTATATCTGATATAGTTCCCAGTAACTGTTTTGCGCTCTCCTTTATTGTGGAGGTAAAGCCGGCTACCTCATCCGGTGTGATATCATCGTCGCACAGCAGCTCAGAGAATCCTACAATGGAATTCATTGGAGTACGTATCTCATGCGACAGGTTGGCAAGGAATGCCGATTTTAGCCTGTCGCTCTCCTCGGCCCGTGCAAGTGCATTCTCCAGATTGGCATTGAGTGCTGACAGTCTGGTATTCTGATCCATTATCTGATTGTTATCCTTAAT
>JAIVHO010000057.1 GCA_020201035.1 Bacteroidales bacterium | reverse complement strand
TCCTAGATCAGAGGTTCAGTTAAAATTATTCAGTACCAGTCCGTACGGAATTGAGTGGATGAGGTTTGAGGAGGATAGTCCATCGATAAGCTGATACAGACTGTTCCTCATATCGCTTTTGAGGTGGATGATCTGGATCATGAGCTCAGAACGCGTAACTTCAGGGTGATAACGGAGCCAAACCCGCCCTCTGAAGGGGTTAGGGTGGCAATGATAGAGCATAACGGGGCGCCGGTTGAACTGATTGAATTCAGAAAAGGTGTTTGTGCACAAAAAAACTCCCTGAAGATGTCAGGGAGCTTTAAATTTTAGTACGTCAGAGAATTACCCGGGAAGTACCACTGAGTCGATTACATGAACTACACCGTTTGTACCTTTAAGATCAGCAGCAACAACGTAAGCTGAGTTGCCTGATTCATCGGTAAGTTTCACTTTGCCCATATCAAGGGTAACAGTAAGCTTGCCACCACTTACAGTAGTAACTACTGCTTTGCCGTTTCCTGCATTAACTGCTGCAATAACTGCTGCTGCATCAAGATTACCACTTACAACATGATATGTTAAAATTTTTGCTAACTGAGCCTTATTCTCAGGCATAAGCAGAGTCTCAACGGTTCCTTCAGGAAGCTTTGCAAAAGCTGCATTTGTTGGTGCAAACACCGTAAATGGACCTTCACTCTTCAGTGTGGCTACCAGATCAGCGGCCTTAACGGCAGCAACCAGCGTTGTGTGGTCGGCAGAACCAATAGCGATGTCAACTACATCTTTACCCTGACCGAAGGCACTGAATGTGAACATCGAGGCAATCATAAGAACGAATAACTTTTTCATAATGCTTGTTTTAAATTATTGTTTATATTTTTTTATATAACCTTAAACATCATATGAATGCTTTTGTTCATTATTCAAATACCTGATTCAGTCATTATGAAACGAGCATTAGCTTCACCCCTGCCAGCGTGTAATCGAGTCCGGCAATATAGTGCAGGTTGCTCTTCTCCACGGTTGCATGGTTATTCAATGCATAGATCCGTCTTCCATTAAAACGCAGGGGTGACAAATTTTAATTAAATTTGTTGATATTGCTTTAGCGAAATGTCAGATAGGATCAGTCCCTTTATAAAAAAATTATTGAAAATTACTCTCCGGGTAGTTCTGGGATTTATCCTGCTTTTTATTGCTGCGGCTGCTCTTATCCAGATCCCTTCTGTCCAGAACAGAATACTGCACCGCATAACCACGGCAGTAAGCGACAAAACCCAAACCAGGGTTGAGGTGGAGAACGTCCGGATCTCCTTTCCGAAAACGGTGGTGGTAAGGGGTGTTTTCCTGAACGACCTGCAGCAGGATACGCTGCTCTATGCCGGAAATATTAAAGTGAATATTGCACTGAAAGAGCTGCTGTTTAAAAAGATAAATATCAACAGTCTGGTGCTCGATGACCTGTTGGTGAATATGAACAGGAGTAGTGCAGATTCGCTGTTTAACTATAATTTTCTGATCACTGCCCTTACCGATAGTGCCAGTTTGCCGGAGGCTGAACCCGATGAACATTCAAAATGGAGTTTCAGTATAGACCGCCTGGATATGAAAAATATCAGGTTAAGAGTAGATGATGGCTACGGCGGTCTGAATGTAGCCATGGCACTGCAGCAGTTACAGTTGAAAATGGACGATCTGGACACGGAGGGGGCGGTTTACAGCATCAATGAGCTGGTTATTGATGGGTTGCAGGCGGAAGTGGCATCGGGTCAACCAGACAGACTATCAGATCAGTCAGCCGGTACAGAGGCGGAAGGGGTGCTGCCGAAGATCTCAGCCGGCAGCATAAAGATCAATAATTCCAGTGTGCAGTTCAATGATCTGATAACCCGGATGTCGCTCTTTGCCAGCCTCGGCCGGTTCAGTCTCGATAAGGGATCAGTTGACATAAATGATGAATCGATAACACTGGCTAAACTCACCCTTGCAGAAAGTGAGATAAGGTATCTGACCGATAGTGTCTCCACAAAGAGCACTGCTTCCAGTGAAGAAGAAAGTAACTGGAAGTTTACCCTCAGACAGATTCAGATGGACAGGAACCTGTTGACTTACCGCGTTGAGGGAGGCCGAAATGCAGAGACATCCTTTAACCCTTCCAGTCTGGAGGTAGAGCTGGAGACGCTGGCAGGGTCAGACCTCTATTATTCATCTGAAAAAGCAGGTGCCAGGATAGGCAGGTTCAGCGCTACTGACCAGAACGGTTTTTCCATCACCCGGTTTGAAACCGTTTTCACTATGGACAACCGCGCCCTGCATGCAAAAAACCTGCATCTCGAAACCACTCTTTCATCCGTTTCGGCCGACCTGCAGATGCAGTATGCCTCACTGCAAACCCTGAAGGACTCCCTTTACTCCTCCCCTTTCACTATGGATCTGAAGCAGTTGAATATCGCCAGCTCCGATATCCTCTATTTCAGTCCGCAGCTGAAAAGCCAGCCCTTCTTCAGCACTCCGGATAACATTACATCCATCTCAGGAAAGTTAGAGGGTACAGCAGATAATCTCACCGTAACCTCTCTGAATATAGAAACAGGAGAGAATACCAGGTTGCAGGGAGACTTCAGCATAACCGGGTTGCCTGTAGCGGACAAAGCCAGATTCCACCTTCCCGCTCTTATGATAGTCTCAGGACGGGATGATATAGAGATGCTGGCCGGCAATCTTATCCCTGATGGTATAGAACTCCCCGGGCAGTTTACTCTGCAGATCGCCTTTGATGGTATGGTGAACGCTTTTGAATCGGAAGTTGAGTTGACCAGCAGTTTCGGCAATGCACAGCTCACAGCCTCCCTTGCTGCGGATGAGACGTTCAGCAGCAATCTGTCTGTTGATGATTTCAACCCCGGAAGAGTGCTTGGCGATACAGTCATGTTTGGTCCCCTGACGCTTACGGCTGAGGCAACAGGCAGCGGACTCAACCTAAACAATCTGACTGCTGACAAGGCAGTTGCAGGGCCGGATCAGGAAACCCTCTCTGTGGATCTGAAAGCTGAAATTCCACATATCTGCCTGAACAGCTATGCTTACCGCGGACTTCGGCTCGATGGCATATACAGCGATCAGGCTTTCAACGGAATAATAGAGATGGAGGATGAGTTTCTTGTCTTCGGTTTCGAAGGAGTGGTCAGCCTGAAGCCCGGTGAGGAGCAGTACCGTTTCCGTCTTGATCTGAAGGGAGCTGATCTGCGGGAGCTTAATATTACTGAGGATGATATACAGATAGGCCTGGTAGCTGTGGCTGATATTGAGGGGGTACCCGACAGTTTGAACGGAAGGGTGGTTATTTCTGACATCACGGCTGTAAGGGAGGAGAAGCGTTTTGAGCTCGATTCGATATCCGGTGACTTCACCAATAAGCCGGGAATAAGCGAAATAAGTCTCAGAAGCAGGCTTATGGACCTGGATTATAATGGCACGGTTTCTCCGGCTGACATTGTTGCTGAGATGAGCGGTTTCCTGAATAGATATTTCGCCTTCCCTGGGGATAAAACAGTTGCACAGGAGAGTGACGCGGGCGGGCCAGCACGTTTTTCCTTTACCGTTCAGCTTTATGACCATCCCATACTGTCAGAGGTTATCTTCCCTGAACTCTCCATCTTTGAACCGGGCAGCATCAGCGGGAGCTTTGACAGTGAAAAAGGTGATCTGAAACTGGATGCCGGGATGAAGCGCATCGTGTACGGGGAAATGGAGATCAATGATCTTGAGATTATGGCCGGTTCGGATTCTTCAGCACTGCACTACTCTATTTCGGCCGGAGCTGCCGGAACGGAGCAGGCCCGGCTGACAAACCTGATGGCAGCCGGCAATGTGGGAGATAACAGGATAGTAACAGAGCTCACTTCGGTGGGAGATGATAATGAAAAGAAGCTGGCGATTCGTTCGCTAATCACCAGGGACAGTACATACTACAGGCTTACCATTGATCCTGAGAATCTTCACCTGATGAATAACCGGTGGGAGATCGATAAGGAGAACTATATCCTGTTCGGACAGGAGGGAGTGATGATAAACAGCATGTCTGTTCAGAATGGCGACCGCGGGATCAGCGTTAGCTCAGTGAATGAACAATTCAATGATGATATAGCCATCGGGATAAGGAATTTTCAGCTGGGGCACCTCTCACGGGTCATTGAGATGGATTCAGCCCTGGTGAAGGGGAGAGTGGATGGCAGTGTACTGCTTAAACATTCTGACGGCACCGCAGGTATCGTTGCTGATGCGGCTGTTACCAACCTTATTGTGCACGATGTTGCCGTTGGCAACCTGGAGCTGACAACCACAAATCCTGCCACAGGACGATATGACCTCAGAATGGAATTATCAGGTGCCGGAAATGATCTCACTGCTACAGGATCATTTAACACTGGCAACAACGGCACCACAATGGATATCAGAGCAGCAATTGCAGCTCTCTCCATGCAGACGGTGGAGGCGTTTGCACCCCGGCAGATATCTGAAACAGCAGGATTCCTTTCCGGCAATGCGCATATAAGCGGTACGGTCAGCGCTCCGGAGTTTACCGGTGAGCTGCACTTTAATGAGGTATTTGTCAAACCTGCAGTACTGAATAACAGGCTGGGAATTGCCAGTGAAACTATTCGGCTGGACTCAGACCGGCTATGGTTCGATACCTTCACCATCACAGATGCCAGCCAGCAGACGGCAACAGTTGACGGCTCTGTTAAGATGAACGGCCTGAGTGACTTTATTTTCGATCTGCAGCTGAAGGCCAGTGAGTTCCTGCTGATGAACACCACCGTAAAGGACAACGAAACGATATTCGGAAGGATGGTTATAGACAGTGATATAGATATCAGCGGACCGATGGAGCTGCCGGTTGTCAGCGGCAGGCTGAAGCTGAAAGAGGGATCGCAGGTTACCTTTGTGGTACCGGAGAGCAGGCTCACCACCGACAGGGGTGAGAATGTGGTACTATTCGATAATCCGGATGAGACACATTCAATACTTGACAATGGCAGCAGCGCGGCAGTCAGCCGGTCACGTGTCACCGGGATAAACCTCACCTCCATTATTGAGGTAGACAGGCAGGCGTCGCTGAGGCTCTTTATGGATCCCGCCTCCACCGATTCACTGGTGGTAATGGGTGAAGCTGCATTAAGCTTTGCCATGGACAGAAGCGGAAAGATGAGTCTGACCGGGGTGTACACCCTGGATGAAGGGAGTTACGTGGTATCACTGGAATCGGTTTTAAAGCGCCGGTTTGATATAGTAAAGGGAAGCACAATTATATGGAACGGGGATCCGCTGGAGGCAACCCTGTCGCTCGATGCAAACTATGAAGTGAGGGCTTCACCATACGACCTTGTGGCTTCACAGCTGTCAGGACTGAGCGATGCTGACAGAGGTGCTTACAGGCAGCAGATTCCTTTCCTTGTGGTGCTGAAACTGCGGGGTGATATACTGAAGCCGGAGATCAGTTTTGAGATAGCCCTGCCGCAGGAGCATAAGGGGGCACTTGGCGGGGCGGTGAACCAGAAGCTGCTGCTGTTGAATGAAAATGAATCGGCCCTCAACAAGCAGGCATTTGCACTGTTGCTGATGGGGAGGTTTATACAGGAGAACCCGCTGCAGGCAGAGATCGCCAGCACCGCTGCCATAGTGAGGTCTACCGTGGGGAGCTTTTTATCGGCACAGCTGAACAGGCTGGGTGCCGGCGTGCTTCCCGGAACGGAGATGAATGTTGATATACAATCGTACGAGGATTTTCAGACAGGGCAGCTTCAGGGACGTACAGAGGTAGAGCTTCAGATCAAAAAGCATCTTTTCAACGAAAGATTGTCGGTGCAGATGGGAGGCACCGTTGATGTGGAGGGCGAACGGGCGCTGCAGAACGAGGCGAGTGATATCACCGGCGATCTGACGCTGGAGTACAAGCTTACGGAGGACGGCAGGTTCAGGCTGAAGGGATTCAGGCATAGCCAGTATGAAGGCGCTCTTGACGGTCAGCTTATTGAGACCGGTGCCGGTGTCTCCTATGTACGCGATTTTAATAAATGGAAGAATCTTTTCAGGTCTCCGGTCCGGGCAGCTGAGCGGGTTAAGAAAAAGGAGGAGAAGAAGAAGTGACTAAAAGGAGAGGACTCACATATAAAGATATACTGATTCCGGCATGGCTGCTGGTGGCGGGTTGCAGCGCCACAAACTACCTGCCGGAGGAGGAGAAGCTCTATACCGGTGCCAGGGTGGAGACAGAGGCCACTCAGGGAGTGAAAGAGAGGAAGGTGAAAAATACCATCAGGAGTGTCGTGCGGCCCGAACCCAACAGCAGCTTTCTTGGTATGCGACCCAAACTGTGGCTCTATATGCGTGCGGGCGGAGAGCCTTCAACCGGGATTGGCCGGTGGCTGAAAGAGAAGGGTGAGCCGCCGGTGTATATAAGCGAGGTGCGGCCAGAGGCAACTGCTGAGATTATTGATGCATCACTCTTCAACAGGGGCTTTTTTAACAGCCATACAGAGACAGAGAGAGTGGAGAAGGAGAAAACCGCCAGCGTGATCTACCGAACCTTTCTTAATGAACAGTACAGAACAGGCAAGCTTACCTATTCGATATCCGACGACAGCCTGAGGCATATCATCCTAAGCGACAGCAGCCGGTCGGTTATCACCCCGGGCGATCCCTACAGCCTCGATATGCTGAAGGGCGAGAGGGCACGCATTGATGCTGATCTGAAAAACAGAGGGTACTACTATTTCAGTCCCGATCACCTGCTGTTCAGAGCCGATACCTCAGCGGAGGATCGCACCGTGGCACTGCAGCTGACACTGAAAGAGAGCATTCCGGAGAGGGAGAAGGTCCTTTCGGTGTACCGGATAAACCACGTGGTGATAGACCAGGCATATTCACTGACGGCTGATCAGGGGAGCGCGGCAGATACGCTGAATCACCAGGGATACCTCTTTCTGAGGGGGACGGATGATATGAAGATCAGACCTGAGGTGATCCTTGAGTCAGTCTTCCTGCGAAAGGGCGACCGCTATTCGCGTCAGCAACATGCCAAAACACTCAACCGGCTGATGTCACTGGGAAATTTCAGGTTTGTGCAGCTGCTGTTTACCGACAGCGACACTTCAGCGGCAGGTTTCCTGGACGTGAGGATTCTGCTGACAGGGATGCCGGAACGTAGCTTCAGGGCGGAGATGGATGTGGTATCAAAATCGAATAATTTCACCGGACCGCGGATGAATGTCAGCCTGCAGAACAGGAACGCCTTTGGAGGGGCAGAGCAGCTGAACCTCAGCATGGCCGGGTCGTTTGAGGCACAGATGAGCGGTAAGGAGCGTAACCTCTTCTCCTACTCCGTTAGTCCGCAGGCAGAGCTGGTGTTTCCACGGTTTGTGGTGCCGTTTGCGACGGTGGGGTCAAAAAGCATCTACATCCCCAGGACACGACTGTCACTTTCATACCAGTTCCTGAAGAGGGTTAACTATTTCAATATGAACTCTCTTCAGTTTCTCTACGGCTATATGTGGAAGGCGAACAGGATGACAGACCATGAGCTAAATCCTGTGAACATCAGCTACACCTCGCTAAGCAACCGGTCTGAGACCTTTACCGGATTGCTTGATGCTAACCCTGCGTTGAGGGCCAGCTACCAGGAGATGTTTATTGCAGGATCCAGCTATTCATTCACCTATAACGGCCAGACTGGTTCATCCGGGAAGATGCAGTATTACCTTAACGCCAGGGTTGAGGCAGCGGGAAACCTCTTCTCACTGGTCAATACAATCACCGGTGATTCGCCGTCACCGGAAGAGCCTGCAACAATAGCAGGCTCCGTTTACTCTCAGTTTGCAAAGGCAGGTATTGATGCCAGGGCCTACTATACGGCAGGAAAGAGCGATAAGCTGGCGTTGCGGCTTTTCGCCGGGGTGGCGAAGTCATATGGTAATGCTAATGTACTGCCTTACAGCAGGCAGTTTTTCAGCGGCGGACCCAACAGCATACGTGCTTTTCAGATCAACTCGGTTGGTCCGGGCACTGCGCTGCAGGAGAGTGCGGAGATCGGCTATTTTCAGATGGGAGGAGACATTAAGCTGGAGCTGAATGCTGAGTACAGGTTTACGATCTATAATATATTCAAGGGGGCGCTGTTTGCCGATGCCGGTAATATATGGCTGCAACAGTCGAATCCGGCTGCCGGCGGAGAGAGTTTTGCGATATCACGTGTGCCCGATGAGCTCGCTGTGGGTGCCGGACTGGGGCTTCGGGTGGATGTGTCTTTTTTCATTTTGCGGTTCGATCTGGCGATGCCGCTGAGAAAACCGTGGCTGGAGGAGGGAAGCCGCTGGGTAACCGATGAGCCGGAGTTCTGGAGTCCAGCCTGGAGGAGGGATAATCTGGTGCTGAATGTCGCAATAGGGTATCCCTTCTGATACCATGGAGATGCAATCATGGAAAAGAAAGGAAGCTGACTGACTGTAATAGGCATAGAGTCATGATCAGCTGCCCTCCTTATCCTTTCTCATACCATGCCTCTGAAATATATAGTATATCTGTCAGAAACTGTACTTAACCTTTACCCAGAGCATATCATTGGCATTATACTGACCAAAACGGCCTGTGGTGCCTGTGAAGATATTGGCGCCAGTCTGTATCTCAAACCCATCGGCAAAATCATATATCAGCCTGGGCCTGATAAGGGCATCTTCATTGTTTAACCCAATATAGGAGAATAGCTCAATCCACAGTTTCTCCCTGAAGAAATCTTTCCGGGCCATAAAGGTCATGGTGCTCTCAAACTCTTCATTGGAGATGCCTTCTTCATAGTCGAGTATATACTCCTGTATAAACTGAGCGCTCAGCTTCACCCCTGCCAGCGTGTAATCGAGTCCGGCCATATAGTGCAGGTTGCTCTTTTCCACGGTTGCATCAGCATACGCCGG
>JAIVHO010000008.1 GCA_020201035.1 Bacteroidales bacterium | reverse complement strand
GAAACTTGACAGGAAAATCCCGGACAGACTGGCAGGGCGGAATATTGGTGTGGTGTGCCATGCTGCAAGCATAACATCAGACTTCAGGCATGCGGCCTCTGTTATTGCCGGATCAGGTAACTGCCGGCTGGGAGCACTGTTTGGCCCCCAGCATGGCATTTTCGGAGAGACACAGGATAATATGATAGAGTGGGAAGGGGGCACCGACACATGGTATAATGTTCCGCTGCACAGTCTCTACGGCCGCAACAGGAAACCCACACCACAGATGCTGAAAGGGCTTGATGCCCTGGTAATAGACCTTCAGGATACCGGGGCAAGGCTCTATACCTATATCTGGACAATGCATCTCTGCATGGAGGCTGCCGGGGAGGCAGGAATACCGGTGTGGATATGTGACAGACCAAACCCGGTATCCTTCCTGGGTATGGAGGGTCCCGTTCTGAAACCGCCCTTTTTTACCTTCGTGGGAATGGCTGCTATACCGATGATGCACAGTATGACAATCGGAGAGATAGCCCTGTGGATCAGGGATATTGAGGGTGTAAGATGCGATCTTCATATTGTGGGCATGGATGGCTGGAAAAGAGAAATGCCATATGCAGCGACCCGACTCCCGTGGGTGCTTCCCTCACCAAATATGCCAACAACAGATACCGCTCTTGTATATCCGGGAATGGTTCTTGCAGAGGCAACAAATCTATCAGAAGGGAGGGGCACAACCCGGCCTTTTGAACTTTTTGGAGCGCCATGGCTGATCCCGGGCGGATTTTTGAATGATACATCAATAAAGGAACTGAAAGGTGTCCATTTCAGGCGACACAACTTTATCCCTGTATTTCATAAATTCAGCGGCCTTACATGCACCGGCTTCCAGATACATATAACTGATTTAAAACAATTCAGGCCGGTTGAGACGGCGGTGGCAATATTTGATGCAGCTATCAGGAACTCTGATGGTAATTTCAGCTTCCTCGATCCTCCCTATGAATACGAGGAGACCCTGATGCCGTTTGATATCCTTTCCGGCGACTCCGGAATCAGGGAGATGCTTATTAACGGAGGCTCACTGAAGGAGGAAAAGGAGCGGTGGAGAGCGGAACAGCAGGAGTTTGCCGCAAGGTTCAGTGATATCAGGTTGTATGACTAATAAATAGATTACCGGGTACAAGGCCTTTCATCTGGTACTGTTTTCAAAATCTGCAGGGTCATCTGCTGCCAGAGTTCTGAGCAATAATCAGGTCCGATTTCAGGATTGCAGGCAGTCAAAATCCAGGAGTTTAGCCAGATTTACTCAAATAATCCTTCATCCCTTACCAGGAGGAGTATCGCCGACTGCGAAACAACAACGTACTTTATCTTATTAAACTCAATCTCAATCGCGGCATTCTGCATATAGACGGCCAGATCTCCTTCATGCGGCTGAAGAGGTACATACTGCGGATCACTACTCCTTGCCTTCCACGGTTCATCAATATCTGTTACAGAGGGAATAGGATAACCCGGACCAACCTTTACAACATAACCCATCTGCACCTTCTCCTTCTCCTGTACTCCCGGAGGAAGGAGGAGGCCTGACCGGGTTCTGGACTCAGGAGTCTTCGGTTTAATAAGTAACCGGTCACCAACAACTATCAGCTTCTTAAGATCTTTCTCTTCCAGCAACACCTTGCAATTATTTATTTATTCAGCTGCAAAAATAACCAATATTTTCGGTATCAGACAAACAGATAACCCTCCAAACACCTGCAGAAGGATTACGCCTGTTGACGGAACGCCGGAAATCAGCAACCTGCTCCCAATAAACTGATTATTTCAGTTACGGATTACACCCGGCAGTATCACCTTAACACTGACATTTTATTAACTTTGCCGGCATATCAAGACTGATGATATGGAGATAATATTTATCCTGGTGGAACCGGCACTGCCTGAAAATATAGGTGCCAGTGCCCGTGCAATAAAAACAATGGGATTCAGGTCTCTGCGCATGGTAAACCCGGTGCACTACCTCACGGGTAAGGCCAGATGGGTGGCTCACGGCTCGGATGATATACTGGATAATGCTGCTGTGTACAAAACACTTGCTGAGGCTGTTGAGGATGCAACACTGGTTATAGGAACCACGGCACGCTACCGCACCATAAAGAAGGAGTATATACCGGCTGACAGACTCGTCTCCCTTATTGGTGCCGGAAAACACGGTAATGGTAAAATAGCAATTGTTTTCGGCAGGGAGGAATCAGGCCTGACCAACGAGGAGCTTAAACTGTGTGATATAACAACCACCGTTCCTCTGGCTTCCGGCTTCCCTTCTCTTAACCTCGCACAGGCTGTAATGATTTATGCATGGGAACTTTCACAAATGGTGAAGCACGGATCTGATACATCAGGCTCAACTGATGTAACTGAAACCTCCTCAGCCGGTTCAGTCAGGGCACTGAAGGAGAAGGCTGCCGTGATCATGAAAAATACAGGTATTGACAGACAGGAGGCTCTTTGCGGAAGAATAATGGAAAGGATTTCACTTGCCGGTGAAACAGATATCAGACTTATGCACTCGGTTACTTCAGCAATTATTGAAAAATTTAATACTAAAAATCCTGATAAATGATCTACCTGCTGATATGTATCCTCAGTTCAACGCTGATATTTGTGATATTCAAGATTGCCGGCCGTAACCGCATCGATAACCATGCACTGATAGTAATTAACTATGTTGTAGCCGCAGTTTTGGGAATAGCACTGGGCGGATCACCCACGTCGGCAGGTGTCAGCGATGCCGGATGGTATATTATGGCCCTGATTACCGGCATACTCTTTATCGTGGTATTTGTTATTATGGCTGCAACAACACAAAAGGCAGGAATGGCAGTGTCAACAATCGCCGCTAAGATGTCAGTTGCCATCCCTATCATCTTTTCTATAAAGGTGTTTAACGAAACCGTTACCCCTCTTAAGATTATTGCCATAATTGTTGCACTGGTTGCACTGCTGCTAACCATTTACCGAAAAAGCGTTTCCAGACCTTCTGACAGAAAGGCACTGGTGCTGCCGCTGCTTTTGTTCGCCGGAGCAGGAACCGTTGATTCAATGGTAAAATATTCGCAGGAGGTATATATCCATACCAGCCAGAGTGTACAGTTCTCCACCCTCCTGTTTATTGTGTCTGCAATATCCGGCTTTGTGGTGCTGTCATTCAGGCCAACGAGCCGGAGAGAACTGATAAAGCCCCGCGTAATCGTTGCCGGAATATCCCTCGGTATTGTAAATTTTGGTTCATTGTGGGGTTTGATAAATGCGCTGGAGAGCAGGATATTCGACAGTTCAGTTCTGTTTGGCATCAATAATCTTGGTATAGTGATGATATCTGTTCTCATTGCACTGCTTATATTTAATGAAAAGCTGCTGATGGTAAACAGGATTGGTATTATACTTTCAATAATTGCAATAATCTTTCTCTCAATGGTATGAAAAAACCTGAAAGCTACCTGACTATAAGGGAAGGATCAGAGGGCCTTTTCAGAGACCGCGGAAGCAGGTTTATTGCCCGGGCTGTTCATGTTACCGAAAAGGAGGAGGCACTCAGGGTAGTTGATGATTTACGCAGGGAGTATCATGATGCAAGACATCACTGCTGGGCCTACCGTATTGGTGTTGGTGAGGGTGAATGGAGGGTGAATGATGACGGTGAACCGGCAGGATCAGCCGGCAATCCAATACTGGGACAGATAAGGTCATTTGAAGTAACGGATATTGTAATTGTAGTGGTGAGATATTTCGGCGGTACTCTCCTGGGAGTGGGTGGATTGATAAATGCCTATAAAACAGCTTCGCGTGAGGCTCTGGAGGCAGCAGTGATAATACGGAAAAAGATCACTGAAAAAATGATAGTCAGGTTTCCCTATGAGAGAATGAAAAGTGTTACGAGGATAATAAGGGAGGAGAAGCTGGAGCAGAGTGATCAGAAGTTTGAACTCAACTGCTCCATAACACTGGAAATGCCTCCTTCAAAAAGGGAGAAGGTAACAAAGCGGTTCTCCCTGATAGATGATCTGATTATAGAGCCTGGGCCTTAATTATCGCCGGAGGCTGATTTTTCAATATTTTTTCAACAATTCCCCTATTATGGATTTATGTTATTAACTTTAACACCGGTAAGGATCTCATCTTTTATATGAAGCTATGTGTCTTATTATCAACATATAAATAAGAGAGACCCGGTACGGCAGAATTGAAAACTTTATTAACAAAAATGATTCTGATGAAGAACAGAAGTTTGGTATCCATTGATGATCTCACCACAGAGGAGATTACCCGAATCCTCGATCTGGCTGAGGATTTTGAAAAGAATCCCGTTCAGCCTCTCCTGAAGGATAAGGTAGTAGCAACCCTGTTTTTTGAACCCTCCACACGTACAAGGCTCAGCTTTGAGAGCGCTATCAGCAGGCTCAGCGGGAAGATAATCGGGTTTACCGATTCATCCAGCTCAAGTGTTACCAAGGGTGAAACCCTTAATGACACAATCAGAACAGTAAGTAACTATTCAGATCTTATCGTAATGAGGCATCCCATTGAGGGAAGTGCCCGCTATGCAAGTGAGGTGGCCGGAATACCTGTTGTCAATGCCGGTGACGGTGCAAATCAGCACCCCACACAAACACTACTTGATCTCTACTCCATTCGTAAAACGCAGGGAAAGCTTGACAACCTCAATATTTTCCTTGTAGGAGATCTGAAGTACGGCAGAACTGTTCACTCTCTCCTGATGGCAATGTCAAGATGGAATACCACCTTCAATTTTATATCACCCGAAGAGCTCAGGATGCCTAAGGAGTACAAGATGTACCTTGACAATCTTGGCCTTAAGTATTATGAACATACTGATTTCACTGAGATAATCTCAAAGGCAGATATCATCTATATGACAAGGGTACAGAAGGAGCGGTTCAGTGATCCTATAGAGTATGAAAAGGTAAAAAATGTCTATGTACTGCGAAATTCCATGCTGCGCGGTACGAGAGAAAACATGAAGGTACTGCACCCGCTGCCAAGAGTCAATGAAATACACATGGACGTGGATCAGAATGATAAGGCATATTATTTTGAACAGGCTCTGAACGGAGTCTATACACGGGAGGCAATATTATGTTTACTGTTAGGAATAAAATAAGAAAACCCGGAACAAGATGAAAGAACCGAAACAACTAAATGTCAGCGCAATTGAAAATGGCACTGTAATAGATCATATACCCGCAAGCAACCTCTTCAAGGTGATCCAGATTCTTGGCCTTGACTCAATAAATAACATGATAACCTTCGGAACCAACCTTGAATCAAAAAAACTTGGGAAGAAGGCAATCATAAAACTGGCCGGAATATATTTTGAGGATGATGATATAAACAGGATTGCCCTAGTAGCGCCTGAAGCCAAGCTTAATATTATAAAGGATTACGAGGTAATAGAAAAGAGTGTTGTTGTGGTACCGGATGAGATAAGGGGAATCGCCAGATGTGTAAACCCCAAGTGTATTACCAACTTTGAATCTGTGGAAACAAAATTCAGGGTGATGAATAAAAAGAGTGTCTCACTCAAATGCCACTACTGTGAAAAGATCACAGACCAGGATCATCTGCAGATAGTTTAGCGAGGGAAGTATCTGATCACCGGCCTGACGCGCATTTAGCGACTGAAATCTGCGGTAATGGTATTTCTCAGAAAATGATACGCGACGGATCACCATTCTGACGCCCATTTAGCGAGGGAAGTATCTGATCACCGGTCTGACGCCCGTTTAGCGCCGGTAATCTCCGGTAATGACTTTGCCGCAGATAGTAATAGAAGCTGATCCTGGACCTGCCACAGACTGTAAAGCGGCAATCTATTTTCTGAATCTGTCGTAGGACCGTATCAGCAGTTCATCCTTGAGGATTCCCCTGAATGCCAGGTATCCCAGTATCACGCCTGCCGGCGGGAAAGTAAGCTTGAAATTAAAAAAATAGTCGGCATTTAGCTGATCGCCGGCAAACCAGATATAGTATGCCATCAGTATCATGGCACCAGCCATAAGCAGTGTGGCCAGAACTGTTGCCCTCAGCTGCAGCTTCCTCCTCCTGTAGAGAAAGATTGACCCCGTAAAGAGCAGGGGTACGATAATCATTATTATCGACAGTGGTAATGTTCTCCCGGTAAGTGAAAGCATTCCTGTTCCGCTGTCGAGCATTATACCCTTCCAGTAGAGATGATATAGTTCGCCGCCGTCACCTATCAGCGAAACAATTGGTCCTTTGAGAAGAAGTCCGGACAGCGCCGCTGCCACTGCCAGATAAACTGTCTGTATCCGCTGTATCATATCGGTTGTTTTACAGCTGCAAAGTTAAAATCTTTTTTTCAGGTTCTGGTAATCGAGATAATAAAGAACTTTCAGCGATATTGAGTTCATCTTGTCTGAATCAAACAGATGGGTCAGGTTCTCTCCCAGTTCATAATAGATACGATCGGCTCCTGCATATATTGAATTTTTCCAGACAACAGAGAGCTCACTTCCCGGTGCAAACCTCCAGGTATAAACCATATCAATATTGAATGCATTGTAGTTATAATCATGATTCTCACTGTATGCTGCAGGATTGAGTAACCCGTCATTCCCCAGAAGATAGTATTCACCATTGTAATCGGCCCGAGACCAGTAGTGTCTCAGCCTGAATGTAAGTGAAATATCTGCTGTAAAGATATAGGCTCCGTTCAGTGTGGTTGATATGGTGGAGTTGTCACGTTTGCCAAACCAGATATCACCGTTGGTGTAATCTGTTGCCACATATCCTGCATCATTTATCTGCCTGTTATATGAGAGGTCTACCCCTACTGTTGCCCTGGAAGAGAGCTTCACTTCCGGTTCAGCCGAGATGGAAAAGGCAATCGGGTCGAGATCGGAATAGCCTTTGGTTATGGAAGCCGAGAAGTCAAAATATAATCTCTTGCTCTTGTCTGTATCAAATTTAATATATCCCATCAGCTCCCGCGGCCTGTGGTAATATCGCCCCGGAACCCTTGGCTCATAGAAATCATCCTCCCCACCCGGGGTAAACTCTGACCTTATGATCAGCATCCAATAGTTCCTGAACATAGTCATTGAGTTGAAGCTGACAGATGATCCTGTAAAGAGCCTTGGATAATATAACTGCTTATAATTAAAAGTAACAGAGTTTCTGGTGGTATAAATTATCCAGAATGGACTGAAGGTATTATAGGAGATATCAACACTGTTGTTAAACTCATTGTTCCGCCTGAGGTATCCCATATCATTTGGGTCGTATGTATCAGAGAGTGCTGCCAGAGTGTAGGAACCCCTGAACCTGCCTCCTGTTTTGCCTGCCGTCAAATCATATGAATGACCGTAACTGTTTTCACCATCACTATAGTATTTCTGGCTGATTGTTCCCCGTGCTGAAACGGAATAGGTTTTGGCACTGTTCTGTAGCTTAAATTCAGCCCCGGTGACGTTGGCAGTATAGCGGTCTGCATTTTTGTCCCAGGGCTCCATCACATTCGTATTCATCAGGCTCACAAAGGAGCCGTTCCTGAGGGTCTGATCCAGAACCAGCATATTGTAGTTTGTAAGGGGACCGGTTACAACCTTCCGGTCAGTAAGGCTCAGGGTGTCTTCAAGGGTTGCTGACATAGATCTGGTAAAGGCATTGAAAAATCCGATTCCCAGTCCCGATTTTGTTCGTCCCGAAATTTTTGTGGCATTCATCAGTGACGACTCCTGGGGATTATTTGCAATTACCTCGTGGGTTTCCAGACTGTCGGCAACACTCCGGCTATACCTGGGGGCAGATCCTATGCGCCTCGAATAGAAGAGATCTCCGCGGTTAAACAGTTCAGTGCCCTCCATAAAGAAGGGACGGCGTTCATTATACTTCACCTCATAGGGAGAAAGGTTCAGAACATGGTCATCGGACTGTACCTGGCCAAAATCGGGTATCAGGGTGGCATCGAGTGTAAAGCTTTCATTGATGCCATACTTGATATCCATTCCTCCGCTCATGGAATAGTCGGGACGGTTTCCGTTAAACCTCTCCATATAGCCAGAAACATACGGGGTCAGACTAAGCCTTACCGGCGGTATGATATCAGTAAGATCTGTTATCTGTCCCAGATGATTGAAGGTTGATCCTGCTTCCCTGTCAACATAATTCCATGAGGAGACCTCCCTGCTGCGCCTGATCTCACGCCAGAAATTGACTCCCCATGTCTGGGCAGCATCAGATGCGAAGCGAAGCGCTGAAAAAGGAATCTTTATCTCTGCAACCCATCCTGAATCATTGATCTCAACGCTGCTGTACCACACGGCATCCCAGCTCCTGTCACCATGTCCCCACATTGAGGCAGAAGACCTTGCCTTCATATCAGACTGTACTCCGGAGGCCGAAATCTTAAAGGTTTCACCATTTAGTCCGTCATTGAAAGTACTTATATCTACATAGAAAAAATCAGCATTCAGATCATTGTCACTGTCGCGCCTGCCGAGATCCCTGAATATACTGTCAGGAGAGGTGTCATACATTATCGCTGCAATATATATTGCCTCATCGTCATATAAAAGCCTGACCTCGGTATTAAGTGTTGACCTCTCCCCTCCATAGGGTGAATATTGTATAAAATCATCTGCGACATTTGCCTTTTGCCATACTGACTCATTAATCTGTCCGTCAATAACGGGTGACTCTGTTGTCCGCACGGCCTCCATGCTTTTTCTGCCTGTGACTGATTGTGCCGACAAAAATGATGAGCCTGTTAGGACTATTGTTGAAAAAATAAATAATATTATTAAACGGAACCTCATAGATATAATTAATGATTTAAACACCTCAGCCTTAATTTTGAAATGCAAATATACAATAATGGCTGACCTGAAAAATTGATTGAAAAGCGGAATGACCCGATTAACAATTTTTAACTTCACTTGTTATATTCAAGTGACCCATAATTATAAATAAAAGAGTAATATTGAAGGTCAGAAGTGAAGAAATTTTGTTATTATACAGACAGTTATCAACCAAATAATCAATTATATCTCCCCATTTGAGCATGATATTTGATACAGGAGGCTGACTTGTCCCAGATGCGATTTAAGCAGGGTCAGTCAACCGTAAAAGTATATTTGATTAGATCCTTAACCATTCAGAATAAATAATAAAAAAAATGATAAAGAAAGGTATCAAACCCATTATTACCTTAGCGACATTTCTTGTAATTCTGGCAATTATTCTCTATCCCAAGTTCGGAGATACCATTTTTGGGAAAAAGGAGGGCGCTCAGTTACAACCGGGCATGTCACAGCGCTCTCAACAGATACTTAATGTTTCAGGGTATGTAGTAACTCCCTCCGTAATTGTTGAATCACGCAACAGTACGGGAACCATTATGCCTGATGAAGAGGTTGAACTCTCGTTTGAAACATCAGGGAAGCTGACAGGAATATTCTTTGATGAGGGTACAGAGGTGAAAAAAGGTGATCTTCTGGGCAAAATCAATGACCGTCATCTGCAGGCCCAGCTTCTCAAGCTGGAAGCTCAGAAGAAGCTTCTCGAAGAGAAGGAGTTCAGACAGCGCTCTCTCCTTGAAAAAGATGCTATCAGTCAGGAGAGCTATGATCAGATTGTTACCGAACTGCAGTCAATAGGGGCTGATATCATGCTTGTTAAGGCAAGGATTGCTGAAACGGAGCTTCGTGCTCCCTTCGACGGCCGTATAGGACTAAGGTATATGAGTGAAGGAAGTTTTGTTTCGCCAAACTCAAAAATTGCCCGGCTTGTTAAGATTAAACCGCTGAAGATTGAATTCTCCGTTCCAGAAAGATATGCCGGTGAATTAAAACCCGGCTTTCCTATTACATTCGAGGTTGATGGTTATCAGGAACGCTTTTCTGCCTCTGTTTATGCCATAGATCCCAAGGTGGATATTAATACCCGTACAATTATGGTACGGGCCCTCTATCCCAACACACGTGAGGAACACAAACCGGGGCGATTTGCAAATGTAAGCCTTACTCTGGAAGAGATAGAGAACTCCATTTCAATTCCTACCGAGTCACTGGTTGCCGAGATGGACGGAGAGAAAGTTTTTCTTTATAAATCGGGACGTTCAAGGAAGGTACCGGTAACTATCGGACTGAGAACGGAATCTGAGATACAAATAGTTGACGGCATCAGTTTCGGTGACACCCTTATTGTTTCCGGTATTCTTCAGCTAAGGGAGGGCCTTCCGGTAGTTCTTGACACCCTCTACAAAAACAGCAATTAGCATGAGCCTTGCATCAATAAGTATAAAAAGGCCTGTACTGGCTACTGTATTCTCTATCGTTATAGTCCTTTTCGGATTTATCGGTATGACGTTTCTGGGGGTAAGGGAATTCCCGAGCGTGGATCCTCCCATTATCACGGTAAGTACATCCTACCCCGGAGCCAACTCGGACGTTATTGAGACCCAGATAACCGAACCGCTTGAACAATCCATTAACGGTATTCCGGGCGTACGTACCCTTACCAGCAGCAGCAGCCAGGGATCAAGCCGCATCACCGTTGAATTTGAGCTTAGCGTAGATATGGAGACAGCGGCCAATGATGTCAGGGACAAAGTGTCACAGGCCCAGAGGAGGCTTCCTCGTGATGTTGACCCGCCCACTGTCTCCAAGGCAGATGCTGACGCCAGTCCAATTATGTTTATCGCTATTCAGAGTGAGCAGCGATCACTGCTTGAACTGTCAGAGATTGCTGAACTTACATTCAAGGAGCAGCTGCAGACAATACCGGGCGTGAGCGCCATAATGATTTGGGGAGAAAAACGTTATGCCATGAGGCTGTGGCTCGACCCCGACAAGCTGGCTGGATATGGCCTCACCCCTCTTGATGTCAGAAATGCTATTAACAGGGAAAATATTGAGCTCCCGTCCGGCAGTATTGAGGGTAACACTACCGAACTTACTATCAGGACACTGGGACTGATGTCAACACCCGAGGAGTTTAACAGCCTTATAATTAAAGATTCAGGCAATCAGATCGTGAGATTCAGGGATATTGGCAGGGCCGAACTTGGACCGGAGGACCTGCGTGGTATAATGAAGCTAAATGGCGTTCCTACAGTGGGCAATGTAATCGTACCACAGCCCGGGGCAAACCATATTGATATTGCCGACGAGGTTTACAACAGACTCGAGTATATTAAAAAAGACCTCCCTGAGGATGTAAAAATTGAGATCGGATTTGATAATACCGATTATATCCGTACATCAATCAAGGAGGTAAGAAATACTATTCTCACAGCATTTTTTCTGGTTATCATTATTATATTCTTCTTTCTCAGAAACTGGCGCACAACACTTATACCGATTATTGTTATCCCTGTTTCACTGATAGGTTCATTCTTTGTAATGTACCTGGCAGGATTTACCATTAATGTGCTAACCCTGCTGGCAATAGTGCTGGCAATTGGCCTGGTGGTGGATGATGCCATCGTGATGATGGAGAATATCTACGTAAAGATAGAATCAGGGATGAAACCACTGGAAGCGGGCATCAGTGGTGCCAATGAGATATTTTTTGCCATTATATCCACTACCATTACGCTTGTGGCAGTCTTCTTCCCTATAGTTTTTCTCGAAGGGATGACCGGCAGACTTTTCAGGGAGTTCAGTATCGTGATAGCAGGATCAGTTATCATATCATCCTTTGTGGCGCTTACGCTCACCCCCATGCTCTCAACCAAGATGCTGAGGATCAGGGACAAAAAAGGATGGTTTTACAACAAATCTGAAAAGTTTTTTAACTGGCTCAACGAAAAATACCGCTCATCACTTGAGACTTTTCTGAGTAAAAGATGGTATGCCCTTGCTATTGTGGCAGGAGCACTGATACTTACCGGACTACTCTTTAAGGCTATTCCTTCGGAGATGGCACCACTGGAGGACCGGTCGCAGCTCATTATAGGCACTGTTTTTCCGGAAGGAGCTACCTATGAATATAAGCTTGATTATATAGAGGATATTGCAAGTCTGGCTGACAGCATGATCCCTGAAATAGACAAGATCACTGGCATGATCAGGGGAGGCGGCGGATTTGTCAGGATAGTGCTTGTTGACCCGGATGACAGAAACAGAACGCAGCAGGAGATAGCCGATGCTCTCTCAGTGCATCTAAGGAAAAAAACCAGGGCCGTAGCAAGGGTAACCCAGCAGTCAACATTCGGAGGCAGGCGATCTGGTTTGCCGGTACAGTATGTGCTGCAGGCAACAAATATCGAAAAGCTAAGGGAGATTCTGCCTGATATTATGGCCAGTGTGAATGAGAGCGAGGTGCTCGCCATGGCTGATGTCAACCTTAAATTCTCAAAACCTGAGCTGCAGATTCATATTAATCGTGATAAGGCAAATGCCCTGGGGGTGACAACACAGAATATTGGTCAGACACTTCAGCTGGCACTGAGCGGCCAGAGGTTTGGATACTTCTTTATGAATGGCAAGCAGTATCAGATACTTGCTGAGCTGGCCCGGGGCGATCGGAATAAGCCTCTCGACCTGAAATCGCTCTATGTAAGAAACAATTCCGGAGAGATGATCCAGTTCGATAACCTTGTGGAACTGTCCGAGGAGACTGCTCCCCCCCAGCTATACAGGTACAACAGGTTTGTTGCCGCTACCATTTCGTCCGGACTGGCACCAGGGTATACTATAAGTGAAGGACTTGAGGAAATGGACCGTATTGCCGCGGAGGTGCTTGATGACTCATTCAGAACGGCCCTTGCGGGTGACTCAAAGGATTTCAGGGAGAGCTCTTCCAGCCTTATGTTCGCCTTTTTGCTTGCCATAGTTCTTATCTTCCTTGTACTTTCTGCACAGTTTGAAAGCTTCAGGGATCCGTTTATTGTTATGGTGACAGTTCCACTGGCTACAACAGGTGCGCTGCTCTTCCTCTGGTACTTTAATATAACATTCAATATCTTCAGCCAGATAGGAATTATCATGCTTATAGGTCTTGTCTCCAAGAACGGGATCCTTATAGTAGAGTTTGCCAATCAGAGAAAAATTGCCGGGATGGATAAATTTGAAGCCATCAAATATTCAGCTGCGGCACGATTCAGGCCTATCCTTATGACCAGCCTCTCAACAATCCTGGGTGTTCTTCCACTTGCTATCGGATTCGGTGAAGGTGCTGAAAGCCGCGTTGCAATGGGTACAGCCGTGGTGGGCGGATTATCGGTTGCCACGCTGCTAACACTCTATATTATTCCTGCTATATACACCTACATCTCAGGTGATCTGAAAAAGGACGAAGAATAAATTAATTGATGACTGATGAAAATTAGACTTTTACTGATAATACCCCTTGTAATACTGCTTAACGCTGAAAAGTCAGAGGCTCAGGAGATTTATGACCTTAACAAATGTATTGTCACAGGCATGGAAAACAACTACTCCATTATTATCACCTCTAACAGGGAAGAGATAGCGGGTAATAATGTCACTCCCGGAAATGCGGGACTGCTGCCATCGGTGGATTTCTCAGGCAGATACGGGGGAACACGCAATTCCACACTCCAGAATCTTGCAGACGGGAGTGAAACCAGTTCGGCAGGAGTGCACAACTCATCTGCAACGGCCGGGGCAAACCTCTCGTGGACAATATTCAACGGGTACAGTGCCCGTACCACTCTGAAAAAGCTTAATGAGTTAAAGGCGATAGGTGAACTTAACTCGCTTATGGCTATAGAGCGACTGGTATCAGATATTGCTGCTGAATATTACTTCTATATTCAGCAGAAACAGCTCTATAATAATCTTCAGTTTGCTGTTGATCTGTCACGCGAGAGGGTACGCATAGATGAGGAGAGATATCTGCTGGGCGCAGGGTCAAAACTTCAGCTCCTGCAGTCAAGGGTATACCTAAATTCAGACAGTTCAAGGCTTGCCAGACAGAATGAAGTACTCAGGGCGTCAGAGATACGTATCAATAAACTGCTTGCTGTTGATAACCTCGGCCAGAGTCCGGTCATCACTGATACACTGCTGCATATACGCCCTGATCTGATATACAATACGCTTAATGAACAGGTGTTGGATAACAATACCTCTCTGCGTATTGCACGCAGGGACAAAACTATCTCCGAATATGATTACCGGATTATTGCCGCCCGCAGTTACCCTTACGTAGCAGCTTCCACCGGATATAACTACACCTTTAACAGGTACGGCGCCAGCTCTGTAATGTCACAGCACACAACGGGCATGAACTACAACCTCACCGTTGGTATCGATATCTTTGACGGCTATAACAGGAGGCGTGAGAAACAGAATGCCCTGATAGTAACAGAAAACAGCGAACTTCAGTACCTGCAGCTTGAGCAGGATATTACGGGAGATCTTCTTACCCTTTATTCAGGCTACTCAAATAATCTCCGCCTTCTGGAGCTTGAAGAACAGAACCTGGCCACGGCAACCGAAAATCTCGATATAGCATTTGAAAGGTACATGCTGGGAAACCTTTCCGGTCTTGAGCTGAGAGAAGTACAGAAGAGCCTGCTTGACGCTGAGGAGAGACTCCTCTCGGTACAGTACCAGGTAAAGAGCGCTGAGATATCCCTTATGCTGATCTCGGGCCGTATAATGGAGTATCTGTAATACCCATAAGAATCAGGTTTACTTCAGGAAAACCTGAGGAAGGCCCAGACCAGAAAATCCGGGGCATTATGACAAAAAAGATATAAAAAAAGCGGGCCCCGATTGAATGCCCGCTCTGTTTTACCTGTTACGCAATAGCTGTAGATAACGCTGCCGCAACACAGAATTTAATTATTTCCTCCCAGGATCAGCGGCAGACCGTTTTCACCTGCTCCCACCACAACAACCTTTGTATTTTGTGATTCGGCAAGCTTAAGTGTTGCATCAATCCCTTTCTGGGTAAGGATACGGTCAGTTAAACTAGCACTGATAGTTCTGTTATAGTTGGCAATACCTTCAGCTTCAATTAGCTTACGGTCAGCCTCAAGTAATTCACGCTCGTTGATAAAGCGCATGGCAAGGGCTTCCTGCTCACGCGTAAGCTTTGACTCAATGGCTCTTCGGATATCATCAGGGAGACTGATGGATCTGATAAGGAGGGCTGTCATGTTAATATTATTATTACTCAGGATAGCACCTGTCTCATCAATAATCGCCTTCTCCACCTCTGTACGCTTGGTTGAATAGATCTCCTCAGCTGTATAGCGGCCGGTCACCTGCCTCACCGTTGACCTCACCTCCGGCACAACCAGGCTATTGACATAATTGATACCAAAAGTCTCATGAAGATAACCTATCCGTTCATACTGGGGATTAAACCTGACCGTGATATCCACGTTGAGCATCAGACCGTTCTTGTCCAGCACATCCATGGTCTCTTCGGCTTTCTGCTCCTTAACATCATACTTATTCAAAGTATTCCAGGGAGCTACCAGTATAAGACCGGTACTTATAATATTATCCTTTTTTAGTTCTCCTGAAAGGGTTTTAAAGAGTACTGCTCTTTCACCCGGTTTAACTACATAGAACATGCGGCTGCCAAAAAGCAACAATAGTACTAATACCACCGATACAAAAATTACTGCTGTCTGTTTCTGTTTCATCTTATCTCTGTTTAATTAATTTGTCAAAAATAAATATTTATCTCAAATACACATATCAGGCAAAATTAGTCTAAAAAAACTCCAATAATCAATAAATTAGCTCTTTTTTAAGCATGAAGCGATTTCGCATTACCAGCATAGAATAAAATAAAGAATACCTATGAGAACAGGCAATGGCCCGTGGGTGGCATTTAAATGGTATTTTTATAAAATATATAAACAACAAGCGTTTCAATAAATAAATGCCATTTTTTCAATAAATATTAAATTCGCAGACTGATGAAACATACTGAACTAATGACCACAGCAGAAGGAAAGCTGTTCCATCTGCATATTGGTCCGGACGATATTGCTGATACAATAATAATTGTGGGAGACCAGGGAAGGGTTGATCTGATAGGTGATCTGCTTAAGGATATACGCTTTGACACCCGTAACAGGGAGTTCAGGAGTGTAACCGGAACCTACGGACAGATGCCGGTTACAATTATGTCTTCAGGAATAGGAACTGACAATATTGATATACTTATAAATGAGCTGGATGCAGCAGTAAATTTCAACCTTAACACAAAAGAGCCTCTTGATAAAAGGAGGAGCCTCAGAATTATCAGGATTGGAACTACAGGTGCCCTGCAGGGGGATATGGATACCGGATCATGGATAGCTTCAGCAAGGGCAATCGGGTTTGACGGCGTGCTGAACTTCTATTCAGGAGTGGAAACGGTTACTGACCCTGATTTTGAGAAGGCCTTTATGGAACATATGAGCTGGTTGCCCCGATTGGCAACTCCCTATATTGCAGATGCTGACCCTGTGCTGCTTAAGATATTTGAAGGAAAGGGAATCAGGTCGGGTATAACGGTATCGGCACCTGGCTTCTATGCTCCGCAGGGACGCACTCTGTCATTAGCACCTGCTGATGCAGGCATGAATGACCGGCTTGAATCATTCCTTTACAAGGGGCAGGTGATTACCAACTACGAGATGGAAAGTTCTGCTATCTATGGCCTCTCAGCTCTTCTTGGACACAGGGCGCTTACAATATGCACCGTGATAGGTAACCGGGTCACAGGGAAATTTCTTGAAGATTATAAACCGGCAGTAAAAAATCTGGCCGTTCTTATCCTTGATACCCTGCAGAAAGGCGGCTGAACCTGCTCCTATGCAGGTTGCCCGGCCATAAGTGTTATCTCATTCATAATAAACCGTGCAGCATGCCCATCTCCGTAAAACCCCGGGTAAGCAAGTTCTTCTGATCGGGAAAGGGATTCCCACGCTGAGATGATCTCCTCCCTGCCTGCATCTGCAAGAATGGCAGTCCCGTTTTTAACCAGCTCAGTCCATTCTGTTTCGGCTCTCAGAACGATACATGGTTTGCGGAAAAAATGGGACTCTTTCTGGACACCTCCTGAATCGGTCATTATCATGGATGCACTCTTTTCAAGCATAATCATTTCCAGGAAAGATACTGGTTCCAGAATAATTATATCAGCGGTTGACCTTATTTCCTTTAACAGATCAGGTGATTCTCTCTCAAGGGCATGGACAGTACGTGGATGCAGAGGCAGAACAGCCTTCTGTTGCGATGAACGTGCTATCTCCATGATTGATCGCATAATAGCCCCCAGTCGTGCCGGGTAATCAGCATTCAGGTCGCGGTGAATAGTACACAGGAGATAGTTGTTCTCCTCCAGCCCCATATCATCAAGGTAGCTTACCAGCTTCCTGCCTGCCAGCTCCGCAAAAAAGAGTGAATTATCATACATAATATCACCCGACAGAAATATTTTAGGATTGTCTATATGGTAAGGGGGAGAATTATCCGGCCTGAATCCCTCTTTAATAAGATTCTTAAAGGCAGTGTCTGTTGGTGCAAACAGAAGTGTGGAAACATGATCACTTAAAATCCTGTTAATCTCCTCAGGCATCCCTTTGTTAAAAGAACGCAGACCGGCTTCTATATGGACGAGGGGAATCTTAAGTTTTGATGTGGCAACAGCTGCAGCAAGCGTTGAGTTTGTATCTCCGTAGATAACCACCACATCAGGCTTTTCATTTATTAGAACCTCCTCAACGCCGGTGATCATGGCCGATGTCTGCCTACCGTGTCGCGCCGACCCCACCCCAAGGTTGAAATCGGGTCGTGGAATCTCCAGCTCTTCAAAAAACACATCCGACATCTTTCTGTCATAGTGCTGCCCTGTATGGAGAATCCTCTCCTGCACTATGTCGCTGTACTCAGTACGGATAATACGGCTTATTGCAGAAGCTTTAATAATCTGTGGTCTGGCACCCACAATATTCAGGAGCTTGATATTTTTCATTCGAAACAGTAAAAGTTAGGCAAGCCAAAAGTAAAAAAAGTCCTGTCATAACAGAACTTTTTTTACTTTTTAATGATTAAATATTATTTAGCATAGGAAACAGCCCTGGTCTCTCTTATTACAGTAATTTTAACCTGGCCAGGGTATGTCATTTCGTCCTGTATCTTCCTTGCAATATCATAGGAGAGATTTTCAGCATCCTTATCGGATACATTCTCGGAACCCACGATAACCCTCAGCTCCCTACCGGCCTGTATAGCATATGTCTTGAGAACACCGGGATACTGGAGTGCCAATGCTTCAAGCTCCTTGAGCCTCTTGATATAAAGCTCAACAACCTCACGCCTGGCACCCGGACGGGCACCCGATATTGCATCACACACCTGAACCACCGGTGAGATAAGAGATGTCATCTCAACCTCATCATGGTGTGATCCTATTGCGTTGTAAACCTCTGGTTTCTCCTTATACTTCTCTGCCAGTTTCATACCGTAGACAGCATGCGGGAGTTCCGGCTCCTCATCAGGCACCTTCCCAAGGTCATGAAGCAATCCGGCTCTCTTGGCCAGCTTTGCATTGAGCCCCAGTTCGGCAGCCATAATAGCACTCAGATTGGCCACCTCACGTGAGTGCTGTAGCAGGTTCTGCCCGTATGATGAGCGGTACTTCATTTTACCTACCAGCCTGATCAGTTCAGGATGAAGTCCGTGAATACCCAGATCAATGGCTGTCCGTTTGCCAACCTCTATTATCTCCTCCTCTATCTGTTTACGCGTTTTTTCCACAACCTCTTCAATCCTTGCCGGGTGAATACGTCCGTCCGAAACAAGCTGATGAAGCGCCAGACGGGCTATCTCCCTTCGTACAGGATCAAAACATGAAAGCACAATAGCTTCCGGAGTATCATCCACAATAATCTCCACTCCCGTGGCAGCCTCCAGAGCCCTTATATTACGCCCCTCACGACCTATAATCCGGCCCTTGATCTCATCCGACTCAATATGGAATACAGTAACAGCATTCTCTATAGCAACCTCGGTTGCCACCCTCTGTATTGACTGAACAACAATCCTCTTTGCTTCCTTGCTGGCTGTCATCCGGGCTTCATCCATTGCCTCATTTATAAAAGACATAGCCTCTGTCTTTGCCTCCTCCTTCAGTGATTCGGTCAGCTGGCTCCTGGCCTCATCTGCCGACAGGCCCGAAATAGCTTCCAGCTGCTCCACCTGCTGTCGGTGCATACGTGCCAGCTCCTCACCCTTCCTGTCTACCAGCTCAAGCTGGGATGTCAGGTTATCCCGTATGGCATCTACCTCATTCTTCCTGCGCTGTGTCTCCTCCATCTTCTGAGATACAACCATCTCCTTCTGCTTGATCCTGTTTTCAGCCTGGGAGATCTTGTTGTTCTTCTCCCCTATATACTTCTCATGCTCAGCCTTCAGCTGGAAAAATTTCTCCTTGGCCTGAAGAATTTTCTCTTTCCGTATTACCTCGGCCTCAGCCTCGGCTTCTTCTATCAAACGCCTCCTCTTTTTCTTCAGAGCCACCTGGAAAACCAGGAAAGCTATCACTCCTCCTACTATAAAGAGTCCGGCGCAAAAAAGGAGGCCAGGCAAATCCGGTGTAATTTTTAATATTATCATCTGTATCATAGTATTTATAAAACAAAAAAAACCCGCAAAGTTTCATCAAATTTTAAAAACCCCATTTTGAAATGGAAGGAGCTGCTGGTCTGCATCGGACTTCCTCTGTTATGCCAAAGCATGTCCTGTGCCGAAACACAGGTGAGGCCTGTCCTGCTCAAACCAAACTTAACTCCAATTTAGTAACTGTTGAGTTTTGCAAAATTTATGAAGAAACAATGCGGGCAGTTTCTACACGTAATTATATTTTAAAGAACGTCTCTATTCTCTTCATCAAGGAGTGATCCAATCATCTTATTCAGCTCACTGATACTTTCCAGCATCTCCTCTCCGCTACTCTCCTGCTGTAACGCAATCAACTGATTTACAAACTGCAGGGACGCCATCGCCAAAAAATCCTGAGTATCCTTATCTGTGTACCTCTGTTTGTACTGAATAATCTTCTCGTTGATTATTCTGGCAGCCCTGCGGATATCCTCTTCATCCTCCCTGTTAACTTTTAATGGATAATACCTGTCCGCCACATTTACCCTGATGGAAAGCTTATCACCCATCTCTATATATTATTTAAAAGAGCAATACAATTATCTATTTCCCGCACTAATCCGTTTATCCGTTTTTTCGCTTCCGGGGAACTCTCCCCGTCACCTAGTATCGCCCCGGATAATTTCAACCTTTCATTTTCCCTGACCAGATCAGCATATTTTGCTTCACGTGCCTTTAACTCGTAATCAAGTCGCTGTCTCTCTTCAAGGGCCTTATTCAAATCTTCCTGTACCAGCCGGTACCTTCTGATCAACTCAGTTACCTTCTGTTTTAAAAGAACCAGTTCCTCCGATTCACGTCCGGTCATAGGTATCCATTATTTAATACAAAATTAACATTGATAAATGGATTTACAAAAAAAAGCGTCGTTTTAGTTTGCAGTGATACGAGGGAATGATAGTTTTGTAGCAGAAGTCAAACGGATTAACGGGATAAGATATGAGAAGGAGTGTGTTGTATATTGCAGTTTTATTGCCATGGTTGATACTGACATCCAACACTGACACACGTATGGTGCTGAATGATCCGCTATCTATCCCCCTCTCCCTCTCAGCCAACTTTGGTGAACTGCGGTCAGACCATTTTCATTCAGGTATTGATATCAAGACTGGTGGCGCTACCGGCAAAGAGATTAATGCAGCAGACAAAGGTTATATATACAGGATAGGTGTAGCCCCTGGTGGTTTTGGCAAAGCTCTCTATATGAGGCACGAAAATGGTTTTTCAACTGTATATGCTCATCTTGATGCCTTCACCCCTGAAATTGACCAATATGTAACAGAAGAACAGTACAGGTTGAAGAGCTTCAGTGTCAACCTCTTTCCGGAAAAGGAAAAATTCACCTTTGAACGGGGCGATATTATCGGCCTGTCAGGCAACACGGGCAGTTCACAGGGACCACATCTCCATTTCGAGGTGCGCAGGAGTTCAAATGAAAATCCGGTTGATCCTCTGAAATACTATGATATCTATGACGATATAAGGCCTGTGATTGACAGGATATATATCTATCCGCTGGGTCATGGCAGCGCTGTAAACGGATTTCCGCAAAAGGTGAGATTCAGGATAACGGGTGAGAAAGGTAATTACAGGCTCACATCCCCGCTGCCTGTTAAGGTATGGGGAGAAACAGGCATCGGAGTATCAACCTGGGACTATATCAATAACAGCTGGAATAAGTGTGGCGTAAGAACGCTGGAGATGAAGCTTGATGGAAAAACACTTTACCATCATCAGCTCGACGAATTCTCATTTGCCGAGACAAGGTATCTTAACAGTCATATTGATTATGAAGAGTATATGGAATCAGGTGTTCATGTACAGAGGACCTTTATACTGCCAAACAGCCACATCTCATTTGTTGAAAAATCAAAGGGAAACGGGAGAATAGTTATCAACGACGACAAAGAACATAGGGCGGAGATTATCGTTGAGGATTATAACGGCAACAGGTCAACGGTTGAATTCGCTCTGGTAAAGGGAACAGAACCGGCTGAGCTGCCTGAAGATACAACCTGGGCAAGAGTAATTCCGTTCGGTGAGAGTGCTGACATCAACCGCCATGATATAAGGATCTCTTTCCCGCGCGGTATATTTTATGACACCCTCCTTTTCAGATACGGCAAAATACCCGGTGAGGAAGGGCTCTATTCAGATATTCATCATATTCACAATAAGATGGTACCGGTGCACTCCCCGTTTACAGTTTCCATAATGCCACAGGGTGTGAATGAACAGTACAGGGACAAACTCTGTCTGGTGTATATTGATAAAAACAACAGATCATATGCCGGAGGGACATACAGGGATGGTTTTGTGTCAGGCAGTGCAAGAAAGCTGGGATCATACGCTGTAGGTATAGATACAGTACCTCCTGTTATCAGACCTATAAATTTTATTCCGGGTTCAGATATCTCCGGCAAGAGTGAATTAGTTATGGCAATAAGTGATGATTTCAGTGGTGTATCAGAGTACGAAGTAACCATTGACGGCACATGGGCTCTTTTTGAATGGGATCCCAAAACCAGCAGGCTTATTCACAGGCTGGATGATGCCCGGATAACCAGAAACAGTGTCCATACAATAAAAAGTGTTGCCACTGATACCAGAGGCAACACAAACAGATACACAACACAGTTTTACTGGTAAGATACTAATCTCTCAGAGGAGTGGGATAAACACCCCTGCGTGTCATCTCAGCAAGGCTATCCACTACATAGGGTTTGTCCTCACGGTACGTAACTCCAAACCACTTGTCATCAGTCATCAGCACCTTGATTGTGATATCACCCTTCTTTATAAAAACATCCATCGATGTTGGAATATCGAGTTCAGCATTGGGGTCATCCTTGCTCCTTCTGATAAAATCAGCAAACTCCTTCCGGAGGTAACCGAAGCATGAAGGTTTAAAACCCCACAGGTTCATTGAAACAATCTCATCGCCCTTGAAGGATAGTTCTTTGCCATCCCTGCCGGGAGCAAATATCCCGTCGGGTCTTTTTTCAATCTTTCGGGTTTCAACAATATGCTCAAGCATACCCTCCGCATTGGCCCTGCATACTCCCCTGTTTACATGGCCGTGATCTGAAAGGGTATTCCCCATCTTGTAGCCCACAATGCAGTAATTATTTTCATCCCTGTCATTTACAAGAAAATTGTACAGTATATTGAAAGCCTCCACCCCATAGTAGTCATCAGCATTGATAACACCGAAAGGTTCATCTATGACACCTGCGGCTACCAGAATAGCATGACTGGTACCCCATGGCTTGGTTCTTTCACTATGGGGCTTCAATCCTTCAGGAAGGTCATCAATCTCCTGGAAAACATACTCTACATCCACTATGCCGCGAAGGGGTTCAACAAATGACTCCTTCACCTGCTGCTCTATATCACGGCGTATCACAAACACAATTTTCCCGAAACCTGCCCTTACGGCATCATAGATAGAGTAGTCAATAATTGTCTCACCGGCCGGACCCACTTTGTCAAGCTGCTTGTTACCACCATAACGGCTGCCCATTCCGGCTGCCAGTACAAGTAATGTTGGCTTCATATTTTCTGTTTTTAGTTTAATTAATAATCGCTGATACTGTCGCTGATGCAATCGCCGGTTCAGTCGCTGACAGACTCCCTCATCTGTAATAATCCGGAGTTCCGTTTTAATATTCCGTTCCCATAAAGTTAACAAAAATAGAAAAAAATAATCACTACCTTTATCTCCGTCCGCTCTTAAGACTGTTTTTTAAAGGAGAACTGCTCAGACAAGCAGTTTTCGGACTAAAAACCAGAGGCGGAGAACGGGGGAGGCGGAGAACAGGTGAACAGGTGAGCCTCAGTGAAGGAGCAGGCATGGTTATCAGGCCAACTAACAATAAGACATTAGACATATTTTACTATTAACTCAAATATTTTAAGAATGAGAAGGACAGGATTAATAATTCTGCTTACAATGGCATTTTCAGGCGCTGCAATTCATTTTGCAAATGCCTGTTCAAACTTCCTTATAAGCAAAGGCGCCTCTGCCGACGGTTCAACAATGATAACCTATTCAGCCGACTCCTACGCACTGTACGGAGAACTCTATTTCTGGCCGGAACGCAACTGGCCAAAGGGATCAATACTCGATGTGTATGAATGGGATACCGGTAAGTTTCTGGGTCAGATACCCCAGGCTGAACACACATGGAATGTGGTTGGCAATATGAATAACCGGCAGCTCGCAATTGGTGAAACAACCTTCGGAGGCAGAAGTGAGCTAAGAAACCCCGATGGGATCATAGACTATGGCAGTCTGATCTATATTACCCTGCAGCGTGCAACAAACGCACGCGAAGCCATAAAGACATTCTCTGAGCTGGTGGACAATTACGGTTACTACTCATCCGGTGAATCATTCTCAATATCAGATCCTGATGAGGTGTGGATAATGGAACTTATTGGCAAGGGACCAGGCGTTAAAGGGGCCGTATGGGTTGCAAGAAGATTACCTGATGGTTATATCTCCGGACATGCCAATCAGGCCAGGATTACCACATTCCCACTGGCAGATGGCAAAAAGTCTGTCACCTCAAAGCAGTTTGACCTGCTGATGAATCCTGAAATAGAGACAATCTATGCATATGATGTGATAGATGTTGCCAGAGAGAAGGGCTGGTATAACGGTAAGGACAAGGATTTCAGCTTTAGCGATACCTATGCCCCTGTCGACTTTGGTGGCGCCCGTTTTTGCGAGGCACGCGTTTGGTCGGGATTCAACAGGGTCACCGGCGGGATGGATAAATACCTTGATTATGCTATGGGCGAGAACCTTACAAACAGGATGCCCCTATGGATAAAGCCAGACAGGAAACTCTCTGTTCACGATGTGATGGAGCTGATGCGCGACCATTATGACGGCACGCCTATGGATATGACACAGGACGTGGGAGCAGGCCCCTACGGAAGCACAGTACGTTGGAGACCTCTGACATGGACGGTTGATGACGTAGCCTACTTCAACGAAAGACCAATCTCAACCCCGCAGACGGGATTCTCCTTTGTTGCACAGAGCCGCAACTGGCTTCCTGATCCTGTTGGTGGAATTATCTGGTTCGGCGTTGATGATACCTGGTACACCGTCTATACCCCCATGTACTGCGGTATTACCACTGTACCCGAGAGTTTCAGGGCAGGAAACGGTGACCTTATGAACTTCAGTGAAACATCTGCATTCTGGATATTTAACCAGGTTTCCCAGTTTGCCTACAGCAGAACCAGTCTGGTCGATGACGACGTAAAGGCAACAAGGCATAAACTCGAAAAAGGCTTTATCAGTAAAAGTGCTGAGGCTGACCTGGTAGCTGCAGAAATATACAGTGTTAATCCGGTTGCTGCAGTAAACTATCTGACTCAGTTTTCACTTGATGCAGGTGCTGAATGCACATCGGAGTGGAAAGGATTCTACCACCTCCTGATGACAAAATATCTTGATGGTACTGTAAGGCAGAAACCTGAGCCGCAGGAGGGCTATAAATACCTCACTCCTGTTATCAGGAGTCCCGGGTACGGTGACGACTGGTACAGACTTATCATAAGGGAGACAGGAGATAAATTTAAGCAGAAATAGCCCCCCTCCCGGGATAATATCCTCAGCCGGGAGAAAGAGAGCAGGCTTTGATACTGAAAATTAAGGCTATAAACTTTCTTATCCCTGCTGATGAATTTATTTGATATATACATGTTTTTTTATCAGGAAGAAATATGTATATTTGCGTCCGATTTTCAGTTAAGAAATTTGAATTCAAAGATAGCGCAAAATGAACTTAATGAATGTTGTTGATAAGGAGTATGCCGTTAATAACGAGTTTCCCGCTTTTAAGGCTGGTGACACAATCACGGTACACTATAAGATCAGGGAAGGTAGCAAGGAGAGAATACAGCAGTACCGTGGTGTTGTTGTACAGATCAAGGGAGTAGCTCATACACAGACCTTCACCGTACGTAAGATGTCTGGTAATATAGGAGTTGAAAGAATCTTTCCCATCGCATCTCCCTTTATTGAGACTATTGATGTCAATAAGCATGGTAAGGTACGCAGGGCAAGAATATTCTACTTCCGCTCACGTACAGGTAAGAAAGCCCGTATCAAGGAGAAGAAATACTAATCAGAAGATACATGCAGGCCCCGCCATCGGCGGGGCTTTTTTTTGCTCTACTTCAGTTCCGAGGCTCTTTTCTTCGCCTCCTCAACGATTGCCGTGGCCCTTTTATCTGCCTCTGCCTCAACCTGGGCCGCTCTTTTATCACCCTCATCACGTAATGCCTTTGCTGCCCTTTCAGCAGCCAGCCGGGCAATAGCCCCCTTGCTTTCAGCCTCCTTTTCCAGTTTAACAGCACCTGAATCTGCCTCGGCACGTATCCCGGCAGCTACCTTTGCTGCCTCTTCCCTCACCCTGGCAGCCTCCTCCTCTGCTGCCGCAATTAATTTTTCTGCCTGAGCCGCTACCTCCTCTGCCAATTTCTCTCCAGTATCGTCTATCAGGCCGGTGACAGCCTCCTTAGCAGCTTCTGTTACACTCTCTTTCATGGAAGCGGCGTTTCAGACTTGTCTCAAATGGCTCTATAAAGACCCTTCCGTTATCAACAGAAAACAGGAGATTCAAATCCCTGAACCTGTTGGAGAAGGAATCATCAAGTTTGAAAAGAGAGCTGAATTTATCAAAGATAGGTGATGATACCAGAGCTATTTCATCCGATCTGAAGCTGCCACTGCCGGATATGGAATCAACAACAGGCACCAGCCCTTTCCCCAGTATACTTCTGAATTCAAGACCTGCAGTGATATTTCCTTCCATACCCTCAGCCACTGGTGCTAGCTTCTGTACCGTGTTAAAAGTTTCAAATGTCGTAAGCAGACTTATATCCGAAGCCTTGAGTGAACCGCTTATAACAGGGTTCAGGGTATCCCGGGTATCATAAACGGCATTCATTTCAAAGGTGCCGCCCACCGCCTTTAAACCTGTATTTAAAACGGAGACCATTCCGTCGCGAACAACAATATTGCCCCTGACATCTGTTGCCTCAAGGGGCGGAAATATAAGCTTCCCTATCTTTGATAAAAAAAAGAAGTCTATGTTTTCGGGGATGATTATCCTGTCAGGGAGCACCAGCTCCTCATCCATATCCGTAGTGTCATCGGGGAAATATGACAGGAGCTCACCGGCATCGATAAGTGATGAGTTCATCTGCATTACACCCTGAATAGTCTCTCCCCTTAAAAGCCAGGGAAGGTAGTTGCTGAGGGTACCTGATAGTGCAACATCGCTGGCGCCAAGATCCATTTTCAGATTCTCCAGAGATGCTGAAGCAGGTGAAAACATCAGTTGACCCGAGGATACAGACAAAGGTGGCATACCCTCCGTCTGCATTGATATATCGCTTACCGTAATTGAGCCTTCAGCCCTGAAGTCCTCATATCTCTCCTGCTCTATCATGGAGTAGCTGCCGCCAAAAGTCATATCTGACACTATCACGCCTGATAGCGCAGTCGCACCCAGAGGAACAGCCGCTGCAAGTGATGCAAGATTGATTCTGCCTTCAGCCATCCCTGAGATACCGGGATCACTTACAGGGGTTCTGAGTGAGAAAGCCATCCTGAAAGGATTTCCTTCCAAATCGAAACTGAAATTCTCAAGATCAATCACCGACAGGTCTGTATTCTCTCCATCCATCGCTGCATTGAACGTCATCTCAATTCCGGATATCTTACCCGGCAGGTCAGCGTAACTGACACTTCCGTTATTAACCATTATCCCTACAGATATATCAGGATAGAGAGAGTCGGCCCCACTGTAAACACCTGATGCCGTACCGTTCAGTATAAGTGTGCCATCTGCCTGCATATCCTCAAAACCTGAAAGATAGAAAGCCGGCACCATCGAAAGAATATCCCTGAAACCGGTTTCTCCGGTTCCAAACTGAATATCTGTCATTACCTTGTCACCATCCATTGCAACTGTTCCGGACATAGTAAGCATAAGTTCATTCAGCGACAGGGAGTTCTCATTAAGCGCAAACTTCATCTGCTCCAGATCTGCAGAGAGATCGAAAAGCCCCCTGGCAACTGCCTCTTTCAGATATGAAGTGCCATCCATAAGAAAACTGATACCCTCCATATCAACATCAAGAACCATATCTGTTACACTCTCAGCCATATTACCGGTAAGATGCAGGTTCACATTATCTATTACTGCAGAAATATCTGACCCTTTATCCCGGTATGTCAGCCTGCCGTTACGTAACTCAAGGGACTCAAGCCTCGCTTTAAGTGTTGATGACCCATCCTGCGTCCCCTCCTCTCCTGCCTCCCCGGTGACAGGCGCCTCGTCACTCTCCTTCATAATATCCCAGTTAACTGAGCCGTCGGCAAGCGCAATAGCGTTGACAACAGGCTTGTCGATAACAACAGACCTTACAACATATCCCTCCTTGCTGAGAACTGAACCAATATCAAACACCAGCCTGAAAGATCTTAGTCCGGCCAGTGTATCACCCTCAAACTTATCCCTCCCTGTAATAACAAGGTCATTAAGGCTGAAGGTTAAGTTCGGAAAGTTACGTATCAGTGACAGAGAAAAGCCGGAAAAGGAGAGATTGGCTTCAATATGCTCGTTTGCAACCTTTACAACCTGCTCGCCTATCTTACCCTTAAAAAGAACCGGCAACAGCAATAGCAGCAGAAAGATAATCAGTATGGTAGTCAGTATAACTTTACCCGTACGCTTGAATATTTTTTTCATGTCCCGAAGATTTGGATTTAATCAAAGTTAAGAATTTCCCATATACCATGCAGATAGCAGCACTCTATATGTTGTATATTTTTAAAAATTGTTGCTATATTTGCACCCTTATTGGACCCGTAGCTTAATTGGATAGAGCACCTGACTACGGATCAGGAGGTTGGGGATTCGAGTTCCTCCGGGTTCACGAGCAAATTCATACTACCCTTAAACCCAGCATCTTACATGTTGGGTTTTTTATTTCGTGACGGTATCGTGACATAAATTCAATTTTATAGTTCATTCCATTCTCAAATATACGAAATTCTTTGTGGGTCAGCCTGTGCGGTTTGCAAATGTGCTGTTTTGTATGAGGGTAGTCATTTATTCTTATAGATTTTCTCTATTCAGTGTTTTAGTATCAAATTGTCTGATTTCCTGAGATTTCTTCTGCATTAAGCGTTAACGGAAAATTGTATGGGTAGTGGCAGACAACGTGGCACGTACCTCTCAAACCGTTGCGCAGTTTGAGCGGGCTACAAAACTTGATATTTACCACAATGCCTGCCATTACTTATTCAAAATATTAGCTGTAGTTATTTTATAAATCTTTTAATTGCATTATATCCTTGATTTAATTGGAAATTGGGTTTCCAGTTGTTCAATAATTTATCCAGTAAAAATG
>JAIVHO010000007.1 GCA_020201035.1 Bacteroidales bacterium | reverse complement strand
ATGGTATTGGCTGAACTGATAAATATAACCCTTTTGATACCTGATGCTGATGCCGCTTCCATCAGGTTAGCCGTTGCCGTAACATTAACCCTTCTGTAGTCACTGTAATGCGGAAGCCCCATATCTGTCAGTGCCGCTGTATGAACAAGGCAGTCACATCCCTTCATATCCTGGCTGAATGAGGCAATATCAGTAATATCTCCTGTAACCAGCCTGATGCCTTTTCCTGTTTTCCCGGGATAACGTCTGATGTCACGTACCAGTCCGGTTACAAAGTGTCCATCAGCCTGCAGCCTCTCTGACACATTTGCTCCAACCAGTCCGTTTGCTCCTGTAACAAAAACCCTCATTTTAACTCTTATCGGTTTACCCCCATATCTATCTCCCTGCGAAAGGCACGTGAGAGCAGCGGCACTTTAATCCACCGTGGCACTAAATAAAGCACCAGCCTGTTAAATCCGTTCCATAGGCCCGGAACAATAAATGTTTTTCCGCGAAACATTCGCCTGAGGGTCAGCTCAGCCACCCTGTCGGGACTTAGCAGACCGATCTGACCCAGCAAACCCTGGCTGTCGATACGCCTGGTCACTGTGCTGTTTGTACGCATTGACATTGGGTGCACAACACAGACCTTAACTCCTTTGCGACGCAACTCCTCATTAAGGGATACAGAGAAATACTGAAGAAACTTCTTTGATGCGGGATATACTGTCTTATAGCCTATCGGTGAGAATGAGGCCATACTTGCCACATTCAGAATATATGCCTTTTTGCGCCCGATCATGCCTGGCAGCAGGTGTCGGGACAGCAGTACCGGAGCTCTTACATTAATGTCAATCATATTATCAAGGTAACCGGGATCAATGGCCAGGAAGCTGCGTGTACCTCCTATTCCGGCATTATTTATCAGTATTGAGATATCATATTCGGTTATTGCCGTGGCTACTCTTTCTATTTCACTCTTAACTGTAAGATCGGCCTCAAAGCTCAGTGAGATTGTTCCCTTTTGGCGGCAACTTTCAGAAACAGCTTCCACATCCTCATCAGGCAATGATATAAGCAGTGTATTGATACCCCGGGATGCGAGGTTAAGAGCCATTGAACGTCCGAGTCCGCGACTTGCACCGGTTACAACAGCATAACTTCCTTTAAGTGTATCTCCCATTTCTACACGGGTATATTTTGGTTATTACTACCTCCCTGCAGGGTGATAGAAAACACCTCTCTTCTGTCTTACGCTCTCTATCCTGCCTTCACCCTCAAGTACATCAAGATATTTATTCACCTCGGCCCTGTGTATTCCCAGAATTACCGCAAGATCATCTGCAGTGCATGGTCTGCGTGAGATAGTTCCGAGAATTGTTTCCTCGGCATCAGTGCGGTACGATTGCATATCCTTACGGGTTACCGCCGCTGCTATAATTTCAACATCAGGCATATCCCAAAACTCTTTTACCCTTTCCAGTTCGGCACGTGTTGCGGGCACAAGTGACTCCACTGTTCCCGGCCGGTCAAGTGTATTTATCTGAACCGAGTCAGGGTTTATACGCTGGATTGCTTTCTTCATCGCCAGAAGCTCTTCAGGGTGATCATTATATCCTGGCAGGATAAACACCTCAAGCCATATCTTTCCGGTGTAATCTTTTCTGAACTGCACCAGCCCATTGATATATTTTTCAATCTCAATAGCGGCATCAGGTCTGTTGATCCGATTAAATGTCTCCTCCGTTGCTGCATCAAGAGACGGAAGCACAACATCTGCTCCTGCAAGCTCACTCCGTACCCTCTCATCGCACAAAAGTGTTCCGTTAGTAAGAACTGCAACCGGCAGATTTGGCCTCTTCTCCTTAATATAGGTAAGCACATCGCCCAGTCTGGAGTTAAGGGTTGGCTCTCCCGATCCTGAAAAGGTAATAAAATCGGGGTCAGGATTGTTTTCGAAATAGTGTTCAAGCTCTTCCGTAACCCTGCTGTAGAGGATGTACTCCTTCCGGTGGGTTGTCAGTTTGGTTGTTTTACCAACCTCACAATAGACACAGTCAAGTGAACACACTTTTGCCGGCACAAGGTCAACTCCCAGAGAAATCCCGAGTCGCCTCGAAGGCACCGGCCCAAAAAGATATTTATACATTCAGTTTATTCGATTTGGTAATTGACAAAGATCGCAAAATGGTGTAGAATATTCTTCTCCGGCTCTATTTATTATTCAGGTTTACCATCCCTTTCAGCAGTTTTCTCACTGCCAGATGGTCTTCCACTGTATAACGGGCTCTGGTATGTACCATCCCCACCTTAATAGTAAAAGCCTCAGCCGGAAGATCGCCGAACAGGTACTCATCAGTCCAGTCATCGCCCACTCCCATTATAAATTCATACTCCTTCCCTGCAAGAAACTCCAGGGCGGCACGACCTTTGTTTATCCCACTTGTCTTTATCTCCACCACCTTGTTACCCTCCAGTATCTCAAGATCATGATTTGCCAGGAATGTTGTCATCTCATCCTTAAGCTCAATGGCTCTCATAGGTCCCAGTTCGGGATCAGCACCACGATAGTGCCATACCAGTGAATAACTCTTCTCCTCAAGGAGTGACCCGGGGGTACGGTCAACATAAAACTCAAGTGCCGGTCGCACTACCTCTTTCCACCCATTGCTGAACCTGCCTGTCTGCTTCCATCTCTTCCCGGGACATCTTATCCATACTCCGTGTTCAGCTATCAGGCAGAAATTGTGTCCGTCAAACCATTCCGACAATGTTTTTCTGTCGCGACCGCTGATGATCACCACACTGTTCCGTTTATCCGCAGCCAGCATATCAAGCACCTCATAAACCTCATTATCAGGGGCCGCTTTTGCCGGATCCTTGTGAAAACCCACCAGGGTGCCATCATAGTCAAGAAAGATAATACGCTGATCTGCCTCACTATAGCTTTTCCGTATGCGTCCGGTAACCGATGGGGTAACATTTTTGGCAACAAATGTACCCTGCAGTCGGCTCACGCCCGAAAGTGAATCGAGGAAGTCGCCGGTCCATTTTTGTACGTTGTATCTTTTCAGTCTCTTCTGCAGTGAATCTAATCTCTTCTTCTGCTCCTCTACAGGCATAACCAGAGCTTCATAAATGGCACTGGTTATCTCCTCCATATTATTAGGGTTAATGATAAGGGCCTCACTCATCTCCTTGGATGCTCCGGCCATCTCACTAAGTATCAATACTCCCTTTCCGTTAACCCTTGTAGCGATATACTCCTTTGCCACCAGGTTCATGCCGTCACGAACGGGTGTCAGCAATCCGATATCACTGCTGATATAGAGATCAACCAGTTCATCAAACGGAAGTGAACGGTAGAAGTACCACACAGGAGTCCAGTTGAACCGCGCAAAATGTCCGTTAACCCGGCCTACCAGTTCGTCCACATACTTTTTTAGGGCCTGGTACTGATCCACCTCATGCCGTGAAGGTACGGCAAGCATTACCAGAGAGACCCTGCCCTGATACTGAGGATACCTCTTTAGAAATTGCTCAAAGGCAATAATCCTGTTGGGTATCCCCTTGGTATAGTCGAGACGGTCAATTGATAATATCAGTCTGAAATCAGGATCATCCTGATGTAGTTTCTCTATCTGCTGCAGGATTTCACCCTGATTGTTCCTGCCCAACCTGTTCCTTTCCAGTGCAGCAGCATGAAACCTGGTATAATCAATTCCCATAGGAAACACATCTGCCTTTACCATTCTGTTATTCACATTTATGGTATTAAAGGAGATATCATAGCCCAGCAGTCTGCGAACGGTACTTAGAAAATGACGTTCATAATCGAAGGTATGAAATCCGAGAAGGTCAGCCCCAAGCATACCCTTAATAAGCTCATTACGCCACGGAAGCATTCTGAAGAGTTCATAAGAAGGAAACGGTATATGAAGGAAAAAACCTACCGGATTATCAGGAAACATCTCCTTCAGCATTCCCGGCAACAGCAACAGGTGATAATCATGTACCCATATATAGTCACCTTTCTGCACCACCCTGGCTACTGCATCTGCAAAGAGCCTGTTCACCTGCCGGTATGATTCCCAGTATTCAGGATTGGAGTCGGAGTATTGAGCAAAATAGTGAAACAGGGGCCATATAGTCTTATTGCTGAAACCATTATAGAAATTCTCCAGTTCGTCTGCGTTAAGATGAACAGGCAGACAACCCGCCTTATCCAGTTCAGCATCTATCTTGCTGGTCATCTCCGGTGTCAGGGTGTCGCTCTCTATACCGGGCCATCCTACCCACAGGCTTCCGTGTTTTTCATGAACAGATTTTAATCCGGTCGCAAGTCCGCCAACACTCGGGGTTACACTCACCCTGTTCTTTTCGGTGGATATAGTAACGGGCAATCTGTTTGATATTATAATTACTCTTTTCATCTTTGTACCGGTTTTTGCTCCTTAATATAGCTTTTTTACCCGTTTTTCCAATGGATTAGGGCTATTTATTGTAATTTACTGAATAAATGAAGAATCTCGATTACGGTGTAATAGGAAACTGCCAGTCGGCAGCGCTGGTCTCAAAGAGAGGATCAATAGAGTGGTTATGTCTGCCCCATTTTGGCTCGCCCTCACTCTTTGCAAAGCTCCTTGATACTAAAATCGGAGGGAGCTTTGAGGTTTTAACCGGTGATGATTATCACACATCCCAGAAATATATCAGCAGTACCAACCTTCTGCTAACCCATTTCTCAAACGGTGATGATGCCTTTGAGGTAATTGATTTTATGCCCAGGTATATCAACGACAGACACGAGAGGTATTCACCACCCGATCTTATCCGATATATCAGGTATATCTCGGGAACACCACGTCTGAGGATAAAGTTTGATCCGCGGCTTGATTATGCCAGGTCTGAAACAGTTACCGAGGTGCGCAGTGAGTATATAAAAAGCTTTTCCCGGACCGGACCATATGATTCGGTATATCTCTACACTTCCCTTGACAGGGAGAAGGTCAGTGATAGCTCAGAAGTGACAATTGAAAAAGATCATTTTATGCTTTTAAGCTACAACCAGAAGTTGCTTTCACAAACAACTGAGAGGTGCTATCTGAAGATGGAGCGCACCAAGGTTTACTGGCTTAACTGGACCGAGAAGACCAGGCGTTTCAGTGAGTATCAGGAGGAGATTGACCGCAGCGCCCTGCTACTGAAGATGCTGAGCTATGACCGCTCGGGAGCCCTTATTGCTGCGGTAACAACATCCCTGCCTGAGACGCTGAACGGTGTACGCAACTGGGACTACCGCTACTGTTGGCTCAGGGATGCCTCAATGGTTATCAAGGTGATGAGCAGTCTGGGGCATCTTAACGTAGCCAGGCGTTTTATGAAATTTATTATTGACATTATTCCGGTCAAGAATGAGAAGATACAGATTCTCTACGGTATTCACGGTGAGAAGAAGCTGAAGGAATCTACCCTCACTCATCTTGAAGGTTACGAGGGATCACGGCCTGTAAGAATCGGCAACGCAGCCTATATGCAGAAACAGAATGACATCTACGGAGTGCTGATGGATGTTATATACCAGCAGTTCATGATATTTGATATAGGGCTTGACTTTTCAGAGGATCTTTGGACCATTACCAGAAGCGTTGTCAAGACAGTGAGCATTAACTGGAAACATCCTGACAGGGGTATATGGGAGTTACGGAGTAACCCGCAGCATTTCACCTTCTCGAAAGTACTCTGCTGGGTGGCTATTGACAGGGCAGTAAAGATAGCAAGGCTTCTCAAAAAGGATACTCATGCTGATGAGTGGACGCATCTGAGGGATAAGATCAGAAAGAACATAATGCTAAAGGCATGGAACAAGGAGATTGGGGCATTCACCCAGCACTACGGGTCTGATGACCTTGATGCCTCCAGCCTGCTGATGGAGAGTTACGGTTTTATAGATGCCATGGATCCGAAATATGTAAGCACGGTAAAGGCCACAAGGGAGAACCTTATGCGCGAGGGCCTGATGTACCGGTACACCAATCATGACGATTTTGGCAAACCCAGTTCATCATTTACCATCTGTACTTTCTGGATGATCAATGCGCTCTACAAGACAGGAGAGAAGGAGGAGGCGCGCCGACTCTTTGACCAGGTACTAAGCCACAGCAACCACCTTGGACTCTTCAGTGAAGATATTGACTTTGAGACAAAGAGGCTGCTGGGAAATTTTCCACAGGCCTATTCACACCTTGCACTTATTGAGTCAGCAGCCCTATTGTCAGGAGGGAAACTCTCCGATGATGACAGGATAATGACAGCCATTCATATGAGAGTATAGTGCCGGTTACCTGTTCCTGATCACAATATTTCCATTCTCCACATCCACTACCACTGTTGAGGAGGGAGCGATGCGTTCTTCCAGTATGGCCACGGATATTGGATCAATCACCCTCTTTCTGATAGCCCGCTTCAGTGGCCTTGCCCCATACTGAATATCAAATCCTGTCTCACGCAAATAGTCAAGTGCAGACGGTGTCACTTCCATAGATAGTTCCTGCTTTGCCAGCATCTCCTCAAGCAGCCGGAGCTGGATTTTTATGATACCGGAAATATTATCCTTTGTTAGCGGCCTGAACATTACCACCTCATCTATCCTGTTAAGAAACTCAGGGCGGACGCTCTGCTTCAGGATGGCGAATACCTGACTACGGGTTTTTTCAATGATCTCATCACTCCGTTCATCACTGTACTCCTCAAAGTTGTTCCTGATAATATCAGATCCCAGGTTTGAGGTCATTACGATTATTGTATTCCTGAAATTGGCCACTCTCCCCTTGTTATCTGTCAGCCGGCCATCCTCAAGCACCTGGAGCAGTATATTAAATGTATCAGGATGTGCCTTTTCTATCTCATCAAGAAGAATCACCGAGTAGGGCTTGCGCCTGACTGCCTCGGTCAGCTGGCCTCCCTCATCATACCCTACATATCCGGGAGGTGCACCCACCAGCCGGGATACGGCATGTCTCTCCTGATACTCACTCATATCAATCCGTGTCATCAGGTTTTCATCGTTAAAGAGGTATTCAGCAAGGGCTCTTGCCAGTTCTGTTTTACCCACACCTGTTGTTCCCAGGAAGAGGAATGACCCTACCGGCCTGTTTTCATCGGCCAGCCCGGTTCTGCTTCGTCTTATTGCTGAGGCAACCACTCCTATTGCCTCCTCCTGTCCCACCACCCGGCGGGCAAGCTCCTTCTCTATATAAAGAAGCTTATCCTTTTCGCTCTGCAGCATCCTGTTCACCGGAATACCTGTCCAGCGGCTGACCACACCCGCAATATCCTCCGAGGTGATCTCCTCACGTACCAGGCGTTTACCTTCCCTGTCATATTCCTTCATCTTCTCCACTGTATTCTTCAGTGCTGCCTCAGCTCCCGGAAGAGATCCGTACCTTATCTCCGCCACCTTACCCAGGTCGCCATCACGCTCAGCACGGTCAGCCTGATATTTCAGGCTTTCGATTTCCTGCTTTATCTTCTGTATATTCTCAACTATCTCTTTCTCATCTTTCCACAGCGCCATAAGCTGTGTACGCTCATTCTCCAGTTCGGCCAGCTGAGCAGCTGTCTGTTTAAGCTTCTGTTCATCCTTCTCTCTCTTAAAGGCCACCTTCTCAATCTCCAGCTGCCGTATCCGCCTGTCGAGGGTATCTATCTCCTCAGGTTTTGAATTCATCTCCATTCTCAGGTGTGCAGATGCCTCATCTATCAGGTCAATGGCCTTGTCAGGAAGAAAACGATCTGTTATATAGCGGGTTGAAAGCTTCACGGCAGCCACTATGGCTTCATCCATTATTCTTATCCTGTGGAAACCCTCATACCGTTCACGTATACCCCGCAGTATGGAGATAGCATCCTCCTCTGAAGGCTCGTCAATCATCACTTTTTGAAACCTGCGTTCCAGGGCTTTATCTTTCTCGAAATATTTCTGGTATTCATTAAGTGTGGTTGCTCCTACTGCTCTCAGATCACCGCGTGCAAGGGCCGGTTTCAGTATATTGGCAGCATCCATTGCACCTTCACCTCCGCCACCTGCTCCCACCAGGGTATGTATCTCATCAATAAAGAGTATGATATTACCATCTGACTCAACCACCTCTTTAACTACACTCTTGAGCCTCTCCTCAAATTCACCCTTATACTTGGCACCTGCAATCAGGGAGCCCATATCAAGTGAGTATATCTGCTTTACAAGAAGGTCATCAGGTACATCCCCATCCACTATCCTGAAGGCTATTCCTTCGGCTATCGCTGTCTTCCCTACTCCCGGTTCACCTACCAAAATTGGATTATTCTTTGTCCGCCGGGCCAGTATCTGAAGAACCCTCCGTATCTCCTCGTCGCGACCGATTACCGGGTCAAGCTTTCCGTCCTCTGCCCTGCGGTTGAGGTTAACAGCATACTTATCAAGGGCATTATAGGTATCCTCTGCGCTCTGGCTGGTTACCCTGCTTCCCTTGCGCAGCTCCTTCAGTGCACTCATTACATCGGATCGTGTTAGTCCGGCCTCTTTCAGCATTGCCGATACCTGGTCATCCACTTTCAGAAATGCCACCACAATATGCTCAATGGAGACAAACTCATCACCCATCTCTTTTGCCACCTTCATGGCTTCCGCCAGCACCCTTGATACACTGTCAGAGAGATAGGCCTTTCCACCCGTCACCTTAGGGTAGCTTTTTATTATGCTGTCCAGAACGGCTTTAACATTCTCTCCGTTAACCGCCAGCTTGCGAAAAATATAGGGCAAAACGTTTTCATCGGTCTCCATCACCCCTTTCAACAGGTGACCGCACTCAATAGCCTGGTGATCCATCTGCATGGCCAGCTGCTGAGCGTACTGAACCGACTCCTGTGATTTTATTGTGTATTTATCCAATTGCATAATTACTCCTTTTCCCAGAAATGCTCAAAATGTGTTCCATAGGGGAAAAAGGTACAATTTGTCAGCATTTATGACAAAATGTACATATTATCAAGCTTATAGAGAATCGGCGGTGTCGGGGTGAGCAGGGGGCTGGTATAGTTGGCAGTTAACCGGACAATCAGCTTCTCCACGCACGGCGGTGGAGATTCAGCAGAGCCAGACTGTTACCTGAGTAATCAGCTTCTCCAGGCGCGGCGGTGGAAATATATCAGAGTCAGGCAGTTGCCTGAACAATCAGCTTCTCCACGCGCGGCGACTGAAATTCACCCAGCCGTTAAGCCATGAGAGGACAAAAAAGAATAGCGCCAGGCTGCCTGCAACAATAATACTCCACCAGATACCTTTAGAGAATACTATAAAGGGTATTGTTGCCGTAATAAATCCACCTCCCAGGAAAGGTTCATATATCATCTGCTTGAAACCAAACGCCTGTGCCGTATCAGTTTTGTAGTGTGGGTCCACAAGTCGCAGCAAAAGCAGTCCGATAGCTGTTACACCGGTCTGCATTCCGTACTCGGTAATGCCTCTTTCAAACCAGTTATTAGGGAACATTTTGGGAGCCAGAAATACCAGACAGAACATTATCCATGCTATCCCCACGGCCATCAGAATCAGGAATGGCCATACGTTCTCCAGAAAAAGGTCGAGACGCAGGGTTGATATAGCCGCAACCACGAGGAAATCAAGCGATATACCCAGAATACGGTCAAATGTGTTTTTATCGTAATAATTAGTCAGCTTAAGCGGTTTGGAGATAATCTGGATTATCATACCGCCCATCATGGCCAGAGGAAAGAGAGGAAAGCCCTCAAGCTGGGGATGAATCTTACGGACAAAAATAAGCATTATCCACCCAATAAGTATAGCCACGGCCACCACGGAAAAGTGGAATGCCAGTGGCTCAATTGATTCGGATGCTACCGTAGCTTCACTGGTGGAATAGCGATCCGACTGCTCCTTAATAAGGCCCTTTTTCTTATACTCGGGGATACTCTCGTTTTTGTCAAAATTAACACACTGATCCCTGCGGATGGCTATATTGATAAAAACAATACCCCCCACTACGGCTACTATTATGCCAACTGTTGCAGACATATATGCAAGGGCTGTTCCTTCAGGAAAGCCCACCGCCTCAAACACGCTGGCCATACCGGCAGCTGTTCCGTGTCCGCCCGAAAACCCTATCTCCAGTATAGTCCCAAACTCATGATTTACTCCAAAGAAGGGTGTAAGCACCAGTGCTGTTACCAGAAGTGCCACAAAATACTGTCCGGTACCTATTACTGCTCCAAAGCAGAGCTGGCTCCCACCCATTGACCAAACTTTTCTTATGCCCGGAATAGCTACACCAAGGAAGAGTGTTGCAAAAACTATATTAATCAGTACACCAGGGATTTCACCCCATGTGCCAAGGATAAATTCGGGGATCAGGTCTAAACCGAACGGTCCAACCGCAAGTCCGATAAAACCGCCAATTATTGAGGATGGAAGGAAGATGCGCTGAAACAACCCTATCTTTACCCTCATTATCTTACCGATCAAAAGCAGCACCGCAAGAATACAGATGCTGAAAAGAATTGCAGTTAACCCTTCCATATGTATCAATTTTCAAACAAAGAAAGAGATTTCATCCGATTTTAGCAGTTAAAATAAGTAATTATAGAGCATAAAATATGTTCGATTTTTATACACTGTGCCTGAAATAATTGCGCCGGTTTAAAACAATGAGCGCTCCGGATTGTTATAACCTGATATAATCAAAAAAGAATTTTAAAAATGAAGCAATCAGGATTAATAACCGCGGTGCTGTTAGTTGCAGCATTTATAGGGTTACAATCGTGTAACCAGTCAGCAACCAGCAATAATGAGGCGCAGGGAGTACAGCACTACAGGCTGTTACAGTTCAGTGAGACACCGTTTGATACGGAGAAGGGATTGCACAGCCTTACCCCGGATGAGGCAGAGACTACCAACAACTATAAATTTACATATGATGATTCGGGCCGACTCCAGTCAGTTGAGTATGGCAGGGGTGATGAACTTCTCTCCTACGGATCACTCGGTGGTGCTGCCAGAATCGTGTACACATATGATGGAAACAGACAGGTTAAAAGCTTCTACAATAAAGCAGGTGAGCAGATCGAATCGGGTGGTGTTTACGCAGCAGTTTTCATACTTGACGATAACGGAACGAGGGTTGCCCTTAACTATACTGACAGGGATGGTAATCCAACCGAAAACAGAAATAATATTCACCGTTATGAATGGAACAAACTTGACAACGGGCTGATCAGGGAGTTGAGATATAATCTGGCTGATGAAGAGACCATTATGAATCCTTTCTGCCCTTTTTATGAACTCAGGTTTGAATATGATAATAACGGGTATCTCACCATGATGTCTAACTACCAGGCTGATACATTGTATAACTGTACTGCTGAAAATTGTGGCGATATAGGTGTTGCCTATTTCAAATTCGGCAACACTCCTAAGGGCGATCTGTTGAGCTTTTCGGTACATAATACAACAGGCCAGCTCTCTAACCTCTACTGGGGCTGGGCAAAACGGGTAAACAAGGTTGATGAGAACGGATATGTAACCGAAACAGCCATGTTTGACCAGGACGATGAATACCTGACGAACAGTGCACCTGTAACACGGTACAGCTATGATGAGCATGGAGCAGTGATTGAGGCAGTGAGCCTTGACAGCCAGGGAAATATTATCAACAATCCCAATAACGGGGTTGCATTTACTGAATACAGGTATGATGAAAAAGGTAACAGAACTGAAACCCTGCGTTTCAACAGAGACCGGGTTGCTGTAGCAAGTCAATAATAAAAATTCCTGCCTTATTATGACCGATCAGAACCAAAACAAAAAGGGCGCAGAGGAACACCTTTACATCTGTTCCTCTGTAACTGAATCCGTGTCACTTTGTGCATGCACTCCTGAGGGTGTAACAGATGTATCATGTGGCTGTGGCCCAAACTGCGAAAGCAAAGCTGAGTACACCATTGTTAACTTGTGCGGTTGCGATCCTAACTGCAACTGATCAGCCACACAAAATTAATTTACCGTTCCGGGTCCTGTTTACCCGGAATGGTTTAATCTGTTAAACCAATTCCGCGTATAAAACGAACATGATATTTTTTAAGCATAAATATCTCAAAAAAATATGTTTAAAAAATATTATGCGAGAGCGAAGCGGTTCCTTTCGTTCTCAAATTTTTAATTAACTTCTTGTCAGATAATTACAAAATTTTAAACCTATGAAACTATTGAACTATACATATCTTATTCCTGCAATGGCTATTGCAGTATTGCTATCAGCCTGTGGAGGAAGCAACAGTAAAGAGAAAACAACAGATACTGAGAATAACAGATCCTCTTATACAGAGTTTTCAGCCTCTCCTGCCACAGAGGTTTCGGTTGGTGAGGAGACCCAACTACTCATGGAGGAGCTTAAAGAGCGGGGAGATTACGTTAATTCACGTGATTTCCCATCACTTATTAATGCATCAATTGTTCATGAGGAGATGGGCGCGGATAACTATCTGGTTATTGATATCCGAAGCGCTGCTGAGTTCAGGGTGGGACATATTGCCGGTGCCCTGAATATTGACTTCAGGGACCTGCCAACCTTCTTTGAGTCTGGTATCAAACCCTTTGAATATGAACGTATTATTCTTGTAAGCAGTGACGGGCAGGATGCAGCCTATACAACAGGGCTATTAAGATTGATGGGATACGGCAATGTATATGCCATGAGATGGGGTATGAGCAGCTGGAACAAGGAATACGCAGAGAAAGGATGGTATGCAGGAGTCTCGTCAGGGTACGGGTCAGAACTCACAACAGATATTACCCCGGCACCGGCAGCCTTAAATATGCCAGACCCTAACACCGGCATGTTAACAGGAGAGACCATAGCCTCTGCCAGATTCGGTCTGCTGTTTGCGGAGGGACTGGAAAATGTCTTAATTGGCGCAGATGAGGTGTTCGCTGATCCGTCACAATTCTATATTATCAATTACGAACGCCGCGATAAGTACGAGTCGGGTCACATCCCCGGGGCGGTACGGTATAAGCCGGGGGCCATGCTCGGTTTTGTTGAGGAGATGGCAACCATTCCGGCAGACAAAACCACCGTGGTTTACTGCGGGACAGGCCATAATTCAGCTTTTGTTACTGCCTATCTGAGGCTGTTTGGATATGATGCCCGAACTCTTGAGTTTGGAAATAATGGCTTTATGTACGACAGGATGGTGAATGAGAGATCAACTCTTTCATGGCACCCGTTCTCATCTGAAGATTTTTATGATTATGAGACAGTAGATTAATTGGGATTGCCCGATAGCTGATGACTTATTCCGGCTTTATCAGATACCTCCGGTGGTATCAGGCCGGAATTTATATTTCAACTCCCTGCCAGAACCGATATCCGTGGCAATATAGAGATCACGCACCCCCTGCTGTGCAAGAATCATCCAGGCCATTGCAGCCTCTGACGGGTTTTCAGATAGAAGTACAATTTTACCCTTAAACTTTTTCAGTCTCCGTACCTCTCTCCGTTCATGCAAATCAGAAGGCTGAAGATCAGCCTTTTCGCCTGTTAAGGCTGTCAGGACAAGGATATCTCCTCCCAAAAACTCTATTGAGTCCCTGCTCACCAGATTTTCACCGGTAAGTGCCGGTGTTGCATTTTTCCGTGCACCAGGATGAAAATGATTTCCCGGCAGGTATCTTAACATAATAAGTGCTATAACCGGCAGCAGCACATATAAAAGGAAACTGTATCTTTTCAATATTCTCATTCAGCGAATTATTTATCGCACTCCAGGTGCTCTAATCAATATTCATTACCCCCGTCAGTCGCATTTTTGGTCAGGATCCTTCCAGTCCTATTTCAATTACCCTCGTCAGTCGCATTTTCGGTCAGGATCCTTCCAGTCCTATTTCAATTACCCCCGTCAGTCGCATTTTTGGTCAGTATCCTTCCAGTCCTCTTTCAATTATCCCCGTCAGTCGCATCCCCCGTCAAGATCCCTCTCTGCCTGTCGCCTCGACTCAGCATACTGCAGCTTCAGGCTGTCGGGCAAACTGTTTATCTCAGTAAAGAACCTCCGTGCCCTGAAGCGTGTTTCAAACAGTGCATTCTCAGCCGGGGTTATTCGCTCACCGGAAAAGGAACTGTTCATTACCTTCTCAAACCACTCATTAAGTCCGCCCGCCATAAGCCGGGTATTTTCATAACCGAGCCCCCTCGCAAGAACCACCGCATAACCTGAGTTTATTTCGCCGTTGGAGTAAAAAATATAGTTCATATCCCTGTTGTGAAGCCACGTCTCCGGCTTCATCTCAAAGAAACTCTCGATTGGCACATTGATTGATCCGGGAATATTAAGTTCTGCAAACTCCTCGCTGCTCCTGAGATCGATCAGCTGCACGGTACTATCCTCACGGACAACCCAGGCTGCTACCCTGTCAACGGAGACATAGTGATCATCACCTGAAATTGAGGCCGTCAGTTCCTCAGGCTCAACCCTGAAGGAGTAATCTCCCGCTCCGGGCAAAATAACCAGGAGAATTCCCAGCGCAATCAGGACTGCCGTAATCTTTTCCCTTGTGCTCATAGGTTTAAAGTTCTGATGTAATATCGGGTCGTGCAAATTTTTTCTCTGCTTTTTCGGCAAGCCAGAACATCCCTCCGGCAACAACAATAAGCAGCAATGTAAAGAGGGACGGTGACAACCCCAGCGCTTCGTTGATCTTTACCGGTCCTTTGTATGCCTCTGTTGCCAGGCCGCTGATCAGCGGCCATGATTCGGCGAACAGAAATGCTCCCGCCAGTCCGCCCGCGAGGAACACCATACCATCTATCTTTCCTATTGCAGCAGCACTGATTCCGGTGCCGGGACAGAATCCTCCCATAATAAATCCGGCTCCCATAATCACTCCGCCAACCACAGCGGCGGTCACATAAAATTCATTTACATACACCTTGCTTAGATCCAGCAATCCCAGGTAACTCATCACCTGTGACCCAACCAGTGCAACTATTGAAGCGGTAAAGAACACCTTGATCACCGTTGTGTCATAGCCATAAAACATTCCGGCCAGTTTACGGCTCGATGAAAAACCTGCCTGCTCAAGGGAGAAGCCGAAACCTGTGCCAATAAGCAGAGCTATTGTAAGTGCCAGCCACATTGGAAATCCTGGTGTTGTAGTCAGTGGATCCATCTCAATTATTATTAATTATATCCAGTTTTTCCTGAAGAACCATGCAAAAAGATATCCTGAACCGAAAATGGAAGCCATTGTAACAAATCCGGCAACCGAGAGCACGGCCATCCCTGACAGTGCCGCACCACTGGTGCAGCCCCGGGCAAGCTGTGCCCCATATACAAATAACACTCCCCCCAGGAATGACAGAACCAATCTCCGGCGTGTTGAGATCCGGGGCGATTTCTCAACCTTAAGTTTTAATCTCCCCGATACCGCCCCTGAAATAAATCCCCCGATAACTATTCCAAGGACCTCAACCGGGAGCCAGTTAAGAAGCGGGCTCTGACCCGATTCAAAATAGGAGCTGTAATAGGATGATCCGGCAGCATGCTCAGGTGTAAGAGCTCCCACAATGGCAACCGCACAATACTTTATACCTCCGCTGGCACCAAGCCCCCGCCCCGAAAAATACATTGCAAGCAACAGTACAAGCCCGAGCAGGGTTCCCGCGATATAGGGATTCATATATTTGTGCCTCATGTGACGGTATTTTAATGATGAACAGAAGTAATCCGTTAAAAGTTCAATCAGATTGTATAACATATCGGCTACTTTCCCAAATTCAAATTATTTTTTCACCTTTAATGCCTGTAGATATTCAATAACCTTATAAATAAAGATAAATGAAAAAGATTATAATCCTGACATTTGCTCTGCTGGCCATAATATCTCTTGCACCGGCAAATGCACAGGACAAGAAGGTGATCGAAAAGATCATTGAGATCGGAACCACCGATAATCAGGCAATGGACCATCTGGATGTGCTGACAAACCGCATCGGTGGCAGGCTGATAGGATCAGATGGCTATGAAAATGCTGCCGAATGGATGGCTTCAAAATTCAGGGAGTGGGGAATGCAGGTGGAGATGGATTATGTGGGTGAACTTCCGGTTGGATTTAACCGTGGACCATGGTTTGGCAGGATGCTGAGCGATAACGGTATGATACTCCATTTTGCAACACCCTCATATACGTCAGGAACCAAGGGTGTACAGAAAGGACATGTAGTGCTGGAACCAAAGACGCAGGCAGAGTTCGACAGGATGAAAGGGAAGCTTAACGGTGCATGGGTACTGATTACCGGTAAAAATGATGGCTGGCCCATTGATATTTCTCCTGAAGCTGATGGGCGTCGTGCTGAATTAATAGAAAAAAATGTGGAGATTAACCGCCAGAACAGAGAGATAATAATGCATAACAGGCAGAATCCTGATGACCGGAAAGAGCTTTATGAACTGGAAGATGAGCCGGCACTGTTCTACAAACAGATGAGAGAAGCAGGCATTCTGGGTATTATTCAGTCTTCTTCCAATCCTATTAGAGCTCTGTATGACCGTAAGAATATTGATAAAATGAGCTTTGACAATCTTCCTTCTGTTCCCGATATCAAGCTTGATGAGCACCAGTTTGTCATAATTGAACGTATGGCCCGTGAAAGGCAGCGTTTTGAGCTTGAATTTAATATCCGCAACCACTGGAATCCGGGTCCGGTGAAATATCATAATGTGATAGGCATTATACCTGGTACAAAGTACCCTGATGAGTACGTTATTATGGGTGGTCACCTTGATGCCTTTGATGTGGCAACAGGAGGTGTTGACTGCGGATCAGGTCTTACTCCGGCAATGGAGGCAGCGCGTCTCATTATGGCAGCCGGAGGCAAACCGGAGCGTACCATTCTGGTTATAGGATGGGCAGGTGAGGAATTCGGACTTTACGGATCAAAGGCGTGGGTTGCCAACAATAAGGATAAGCATGACAAGGTTTCCAATATGTTTAACCGTGACGGTGGCCCGCTTGTAACCAGCGGAATGAGCGTACCACAGGCCATGTACAAGGATTTTGAAAAAATATGCAAGCCTCTGAATGATATCAATCCCGAGTTTCCGTTTACACTCAGTGTTGCCGAACCACGTCGTAAACCGGCAGTTGCCAGCGGTACAGATGCGGGCTCATTTGCAGTTGAAGGCATACCTACCATCAGATTTAATGAGACAGACCCCAAAGGGTACGATTTCAATTACGGAGAGATATGGCATACTGAACGTGACCTCTACAATATGAGTATACCCGAGTACCAGGAGCATACGGCAATAGTCACAGCCATTGTGGTCTACGGAGTTGCCAGTCTTGACCATCTTCTTTCCAGGGAGGGACTTTACCTTCCTGAAGATGCAGAAGGGGGCAGTACGCGGAGGTAATAAAAACTGTTACAGCTGCGTTGAGCTAATCTGTTCAATTATAATAAACCCCGGCAGAATTTGCCGGGGTTTTGTTTTCAGCACTGCTTAATGTCTCACTGTTTCCTTTCCTTAACAGTCATGTTTGTAACCTCTGCAGAACCGGAGGATACACCTGAAACGCTGGTCCGGAATTTACGGAACGGAGTTTTACGGATTTCATGAATTATGACTACCATGAACTATCGCTTCCTGTCTGCGGTTCTGAAAGGCGGGCACCCAGGCTATTATTTCAGTTTCTCCAGAAGAACCTCAACGCTCTTCTCAAGTTGTGGGTCCTGGTCATTAATAATATCTGTAAAACTATTTCTTATATAGATATCGGGCTCAACACCACTGAATTCAAGGTCTGTGCCATCGAGGGTATAACAGCCCCAGGCCGGCAGCCGGCAGGTTGATCCGTCAACAAGCGAAGCGGAACTGGTAAATATTATCCACCGGTAGGTTTCCGTACCCACGATAGTTCCCAGCCCAAGCTCCTTAAAGGCAGCTGCCGTCATCTCTGCATCACTCAGGCTGCTCTGGTTTATCAACAGCACAATTGGTTTACCGGAGGGAGCAAAATGTGGCTGCGGGGAAACCATGCCCTCCCTGAACTTCCATTTAAGGTAGGGTCTCTGCGACAGGAACCTTATCAGGTCATCGTGAATATTTCCCCCGGTATTATAGCGCAAGTCAACTATCAGCGCATCTTTGGTCACCTCTCCTGCTGTCATCTCAATTATAAACCGGTCAAGGGATCCTGAACTCATATTTTTGAGGTAGACATATCCTATTCTGTCGCCTGACAGTTTATCTACCCTCTCCTTGTTGGAAGCAATCCATTCATCGTACAGCAGTGAATTTATCGCACCCTGTGAAGTCGGGTGTATCTTAACCTTTTTATCTTTTCCATCCTCACCGGCAAAATCCAAAACCAGCTCCGGGGGCATTTCAGGAAAAAGGAAATATGTCTCCCTGTTGGCTGTATAATCCACACTGACACCATTAACCCTGACCAGGAGATCACCCTTTTTGATCCCTGCGTTATGGTAGTCGGCAGGAGACATCTCAGCCACCCTTTCAACTCTGTATGGATCGTTGTTATCATAGACTATTCCGCTGGCCGCGGATACCATGGTGGAAGACAAACTTTCATCCTCACCCCTTGTGCTGAATCCCATATGTGAGGAATTCAGTTCACCCAGCATATCATTCATAAGGGTGCGAAGGTTGGATCTGCTCCTCACTGCCGGAAGAAATTTTTCATACTTTTCACGCATTGCAATCCAGTCGCTACCGTGCATATCCTCATCATAATAGTTTTCTGCAAGCACGGTCCATCCTTCATAAAACATCTGACTGAACTCTCTGGTGAGATTGCGGGTAAAGGAGTGACTGATTTTAATCTCATCAGCTTTGTTTCCCCTGAGGTTAATCTTGTAAATCTTTCCGCCCGAGACTGCATAGTAATCTTTACCGGCCGCTACTATATCTGCAGACCTCAGTCCCTTGATCTCCTCAACACTGTCAGTTCCGAAGGGCCTGACAGTAAGTTTGTATACCCTGCGTTCACCCTCATGTGTGGATCCAAAAATTACGGTAGTAACACTGTCCGATGTTATTACGTATGGATTTGACTGCCTTGCCCCTACCTTTAGTGGTGTTTCCCATCTGTGCAGCAGTCTGGTGGTATCAATAATCATGGGATCAGAGCCGTTTTCCATCTCCCTCTCCTTTATTCCAAGCAACTCCTCAATGCGATCCGATCTGAACGGTTCGCTCTCTTTTCTGAGGGGGATACGGTAGAGTCGGGTTGATCCTCCGCCCCGGGGATAGGATGGAGCGGTGCGGTCAGCCGTAAACCATATATAGCGGTTATCCGGAGACCAGAATGGTTCGCTCTCAGAAAGGAAGGTGTTGGTCATATTGATAGTTCGTCCGGTCACGGTATCAAAGAGCTTGATATCACTCTCAAAGTGACGGTATGCTGTATAGTATACGTACCTGCCGTCAGGAGAGAACCCGGGTTTTGAGCCTCTGAACCAGAACTCATCATTAAGTAAAAGCCTGTCGGACCAGTCGGTCAGATCAGCTATACGCAACTGATCGCGGCCAAAATAGTAAACAGCTTTTGTGCGGTCACCATTGATGTTTACCTGACGTACCGTCCCTTCTCCCTCCAGTACCGGTGTTTCTCCACCATTGGAGTCGGCAGCAATACGATAGAGATTCGGCCATCCACCATTTGTGCGAACAATAAGAAGTGTTTTACTGTCAGAACACCACACTGCCTCCATGACACGCTCATCCGGATCAGTCATTACCTCCTTTACAAACTCCCCCTTAATATCTGAAACAAAGAGTCGACCGCGCGAGATAAATGCGATTTTTTTGTTGTCCGGGGCCACATCAAAAGAGGTAATATTATCATCTGTATCAAAACTGAGATCATTTTGCAGGGGGCGGCTAGAGAAGAGGCTGACCAGTACTTCACTATACTTATTATTTTCTGTATCATAGGTGTACAGGGAGTAGTCAAGGGTGAAGGCCACCACCGAACCGTCAGCCGAGACACGGGGTCTGCCGGCAGAAGAGGTGAAGTCTGTCAGGCGTTTCCTATCTCCCGATTCAAGGGTAAAAAGATTATATTCACCTGTGCCCTGATCCGACATAAAATATAGCCTGCCACTTTTGTCTACTGTAGGCCACAGATCCTTTCCTTCATATGATGTGAGCTGCCTGAAGCTCTTTGTCTCTCTGTTATAGGCCTTAATGTCAGGATTGTTTTCCCCGATATATCTCTTGCGGTTATTGCTGCGGTAACTCTCTCCCGATTCTGAGAAGAGGAGATCTCCAGTTACCGGATCCGGGGTGATAAAATGTGAGTTATCCCAGTAGGCTGATGAAAAAAGCCTGACGGGAGTTCCTCCTTTCACAGAGACTTCCCAGCCAGAGTAGCTGTTCATCCTGCCGGAAGTAAAGTAAATTTTCTCCGAATCCCATGACCACGAATCTACATCATCATTTGATGAATGCCATGTTAGTCGGGTAATCTCTCCCCCGTTTGCAGGCACAATGTATATATTACGGTTTCCGTCAGCACTGCCCGAGAAAGCAATCCATTTCCCGTCGGGACTAACAACAGGAAGTGACTCCATTCCCTCCAGGGCCGTTATCCTGTAGGCTGTTCCTCCGGCTGTTGGCACCTTCCATATATCTCCTTCATATACAAATACTATCTCTTTACCGTCTGGTGTAGGACAGGGATCAGAAAGAAACTTCACCTCATCGGCAGATAACCCATAGACCGGAATTAAGAGTGAAAGAATAAACAATTGCAGGTTCTTTTTCATAGGTTTAAAATTTTGTAATTAATGGAACCGCTTCGCTCTCGCATAATATTTTTTAAACAATCCTTTAAAATGGCCGGCCATAGTCTCAGACAAAAGTGATATTGGAGTTGAGAATGTCCGGCTTAAGGCCGAAACCCCGACTGGCAAAACCTAAAATACTACTTATATTATTCCTGAGGAATGAAACGAACATAATATTTTTTAAGCAATCCTTTTATAAGTCCGGCCGCAGTTGCTGCCAAAATTGAAATTCCACAGAGAATGTCAGGCCCGGCACTGAAACCTGAGAGGCAAACCCTGATTTGTTAAAAATAAATATTTCCTTCCGTCATTCCGGTGAAATAAACCGTTAATTTTGTTCAATGATGACAAGAAAAGCAGCAATTATATGGTTTATAGCAATTATTTTCGCTCTGGCAGGCGGCACCCTGCTCCTTGCCGGCAACCGCAATATTAGTCGATACAGCTACCTGCCGATGCCTGGTCAGGGGCAGTTAACTGGCCACGGCTACTATTCTCTATCATATAATGAAATGCATGAGCAACCGGAATGGGTAGCCTATAAGATAATCCCCTCCAGAATTGACGATCAGGCAGAACGAACCGACAGGTTCCGGGCCGACGAATCCATTGAAACGGGTACTGCCACCGACACCGATTACACCAGGTCAGGGTATGATCGCGGACACATGGCTCCTGCAGCGGATATGTCATTTTCAAAGACTGCGATGGATGAGAGTTTCTATTATTCAAATATCTCCCCACAACTACCAGGTTTTAACAGGGGTATATGGAAAAAGCTTGAAGATGAAATTAGGGAAGGCGCTCCCCGATACGATTCCCTGCTTGTAGTTACAGGACCGGTTTTCAGCGAAGGAGTAATCAAAATCGGCAGTAACGGTGTTACAATCCCTTCAGGCTTCTACAAGATAACGCTTATGTTCAGCGGCAATAAGATTGATCATGCAGCCTGGCTCTTTCCGCATCTGGAGGGGTTGAAGGAGACAGAAGGCTACATAGTTTCAATTGATTCCATTGAGTCTGCAACAGGCATAGATTTCTTCCACGATCTTCCTCAACGGATGGAAAACCGGATTGAAAGGAATCCCGTGAGAGAGGTTCGACAGGGAGGCTTAGTGGGGGCAAGGAAGGAAAACAGATAATTATTGCTTCCCTATTCCCTTCTCAGGAGATCCCTTATCTCAGTCAGCAGCATCTCCTCTTTGGTTGGCTCAGGCGGAGCAGGAGGTGCGGCAGGCTCCTCTTTTTTCTTTTTACGTAATGAATTCATACCCTTAATTACCAGAAAGATAGCAAAGGCAACAATCAAAAAATCAATTGTCACCTGAATAAAGGTGCCATAATTAAGGGTTACAGCAGGCTCTTCTCCAACGGCGGCTTTCATTACCAGATGAAGATCGGTAAAGTTAACCCCGCCAATCAGCAATCCCAGGGGAGGCATAATAATATCTGCAACAAAAGAGCTGACAATCTTGCCAAATGCAAGTCCAATGATTATACCTACCGCCATGTCCATAACATTGCCCTTTATGGCGAACTCTCTGAACTCTTTTACCAGCTTCATTTTAAAGATTTTAAAGGTTAGTATTCAGACTTACACGGGTATAAGGAACACACTGCATCTGACTGATCGGCTGAATTATTAGCTGCTGACTCACATCTTTCCAGAGTGAACTTTATATCACCAAATCAAAGTTAAAATTATTTATCATTTTATCGAATACCGATAGAAAAAAGAAAAGTGAAGCCTTCACTTCACTTTTCACGGGGCATACAAACCTGCCAGAGACTCTGCCGGCAACCTTCTCCGATAAATGATAATTACCTCATTAAAACCAGCAGCATTCCCTGAACTTAAATCCCATAACAGTAACCTCAATTTTGAAATCCCACTGCTCTAATCACATGTCAGGGTTAAGGCTGTAATTTCAAATCAACATTAAACCAGCTACAGTAATAAAACCTGTGCAAGTCAGTATGCGCACATAATATCTGACACCAACAACCTGACATTGTAGCGCTTATACTTTTACTATTTGCATACCGTATTAACAACTGTTAGCTCACGTGTCCCATAGTTGAGGGTCAGCGTACCAATATAGTGAGTACCCATATCCCCTATCAGATTGTATTTCCAGGTAACGTACCAGTAGTCGGTAAAATAAATCCTGTCTGTTTCCCTAATGCGGAAAGTCTCGCCGGTAATGCTGGTTACCTCACCCTTTATCTGATCAATCTCAAAATTGTAGGCACCATCTTTTGTGTAATGAACAACATAGTGAACCCTTATAGAGCCACCCCGGAGGAAATCTACCAACTCATCACCGCAGAATACAGGTGACCAGTATGTACCCGTCGTCCACCCCTGGTCTACCCTGCTCTTACTGCTCTGTGCCTCAGCCTGGGATAGAGCAATACCAAAAATAAGGCATAAACTGATAATCAATGTTTTAGTTTTCATAACTTAAAATATTATTGGTTAATAATACAGCAAGTTATAACATCAGAAGGGGCACTGAATAGTATTTATGATACAAAAACTTGTAAATTTTCGATGGTTCTTTAGATTATGTTGCATACTGACGCCTGAGAACGGATAGTGCCCCAGATTAAACTGCAATCCTACCATAACAATCTGACGCAGTACAGGTATTATCCTTTACCCTGATTAAAGCAGACCCGGGTATAACCAGAACTGGAATGAACTACCCCGCTAAAAGAATTATTTCCCTTCGTTGCTTCGGAGGCTGCTGAAGTTGTGGGAGGCACGTTGTAAGTGTAAGCAGCGGTGACGGTGATGTATGTGGGAGATCCGCTGTCAGCGGAAATCAGGTTGTCTGCGGAGACTATAGTGTACTCAGCAGCCTTTCCATTCAACATTACGTTATGAATATTTTGTACCATGTCAGGGAACCTGAACTGCAGATGGATATCGTGCACTTTACGGCTTTCTAATAATCTGTTATAGTGATTATTTGCCTGGTTTTCACAAATCGGACTATTGTTTAATTTCAGAGATATCAACTACTGAAAGAAGGCATTTACGGTCATCTCCGGTTACTATGCCTTCCATATAAACATACGATAAAACTTTGTCATCATAACCCAGCTTAACATTGCATGATTCTTTGGCTGCATTGGTATAGACGTTTCTGAAAAAGACATTGAATACATTTTGGGATTCTTCAGAAATAAAGAGCTTGAAATTACTGTTTACCAGACTATAACGCTTGTCGCCAAGCAATTCGGCACCGGTAAAATTCAGATCACAAATGGTGCCGTCCTCATCCAGGGTAAAATAACCCATCGGTGCCAGATCGTACAACATTGTGTATTTCTTTAGTGCGGCTTCAGCCGTTTCATTTGCCTGACGTAACTCCTCGTTCTGCATTTCCAACTCAATCTGGTGTACCTGAAGTTCATGCAGGAGCCTCTTGGTATCACTTTCCCTGTCGGGCTTATCCGTCCCTTTTTGAGATGACTTCAATTTCTCTTCAGCTTTTTTTCGGAGCATCCCGGCATCTGACAGATCTTGATTTTCGAAACTCATGACTCATCCATTTTTATAAGTAAAAATCCTACTGGTAACTTTAAGTGGTTTGAAAGCACAATTACTGACCATGCTGCTACCTCAATTTTTCCACCGGAGGCAATTATCTGTATCTTAATACTGTTATTGATCATATCATCTTTCAGGGCCAGTAACTCCTTTTCACACTTTTTACGGAACTTCTCCGGAATAAATGTTGTTAAAAAGTTATGGTTAATGACCTCAGATCGCTTTTTCCCAAAGATTTTTTCAGAAGAAGTGTTAAATTCCTCTATTTTCCAATCAAGTGATAGTTTAAGTACTGCAGATGACGATGAATTTAACAGGGAACTGTTCATCTGTACAGTCTCGTGCAGTTTTGATTCAATCTTTTTAAGATCTGAAAGATTAAAAAAAGTTATTACCAGCCCATCTATCCTGTCGTCAACAGTGCGGTAAGGCATAATGCGAATTGAAAACCATCGTCCGTCTTTAGCTGGTATCTGTTTTTGAATAAAAACAAGAGTTCTTAACACTTCCAGGGCATCATCAGCCAGTTCGGGATAATCCAGGTCTGAAACAAGGTCAGTGAAACGACGTCCGATATCACTCTTTATCAGCTTAAAAATTTTTGTTGCCTGATTGGTATATCGGCGGATATTGAGATCTTTATCGAGAAATAGTGTTGCAATATCAGTACTATTGAGAAGGTTTCGCATATCACTGTCTACCCTGGAGTACTCCTCAATCTTGGACTGGAGTTCCGCATTTACAGTCTGGAGTTCTTCATTCAGACTCTGCATCTCTTCCTTGGAAGTCATCAATTCTTCATTGGCTGATTGCAGTTCCTCATTGGTTGACTGTAACTCCTCATTTGTAGATTTCAGTTCTTCCTGCGACGTTTGCATCTCTTCATGTGTGCTTTGCATCTCCTCTCGTGCCTGCTGCAGCTCTTTTTCCAGTTCAATCTGTCTCAGGCCTGATGGAGTTTTCGTTTTTTTACCAGCATAATGATCAGGTATCAGAGGGGTATTAATATCAGAAAAAACTATTAAAAGGTAACCCTTTAGTTGCTTTGGTTTATCGATCCATTGAATAGTTAGATTTAATGTAAGGGTTGAACCGTTGGTGCCTACTTTTAATTTATTCAATACAACGGATTCCCTTTTCGTTATGGCTTTGCGGAATGCAACAGGGAACTCATTACGCAGACCCTCACGCAGCATGGCAAAAATATTCATATTCGCCTTGCCTGCAGAAGGCTCCAGATATTTCCCGGTTCGTCCGCTGATATAGATAATATCACCCTCTTCATTTACCAGTACACCGGCGGGTGAGAAATGCTGTAACAAAAGCTGATCTGCCATTGACTGGATATTCTGAATTGATTTTTCAGGAGTATGCTTTTCACCACCTGAGGGCGTATGCGATTTTGAAAATGAAGACGGGAAGTCATATGATTCTGCTGCGCCCGAAAAACCTTCTTGTCTGAATATTTTTAGTTTTGAATCTACTGTGGAGAAAAGATTACTTTGATTTCCCAGTGTTTCGGAACTTCCAAGCACCAAATATCCCTTAGGATTTAAACTATAGTAAAAGAGACCCAATATTTTCCTTTGCAGCTCAGAATCCATGTAAATTAACAGATTCCTGCATGAGATAATATCAATCTTCGTAAAAGGAGGGTGCATCAGAATATTGTGACTGGCAAACACCACCATTTCCCTTATCTCTGTTTTAACCCTGTAACCTTCATCCGTTTTATTAAAAAACCGGTTTAGACGTTCCTGAGAAACATCGTTAGCAATATTGGGAGGAAACAATGCCCTCCGTGCTGTTTCGATAGCATCACTATCCAGGTCTGTTGCAAAAATCTGTAAACTGATCCTTCCCTGTGGTTTGGCTTTTTCAACCACTTCACTGAAAATCATTGCAAGAGAATATGCTTCTTCACCTGTTGAACAGGCAGGCACCCATGCTCTTAATATTGAAACTTCCTCCTGACTGCTGATCATTCCCGGAAGAACAGACTCTTTCAATTTATCCCATACCGGGGCATCACGAAAAAAATTAGTAACGCCAATCATCAACTCCTTGAAGAGAATATTGGATTCCCTGGGATTCTCCTGCAAAAAGTTAACATATGAAGAGATTCTATTAATCTTATGAACTGTCATTCTTCTTTCAATCCTCCGATATACAGTACTCTTTTTATACATTGAAAAGTCGTTGCCTGTATTGTTTCGCAGCAGAATAATTATTTTTTCAAGAGAACTTTTTCCTTTATCATCGTTTTCG
>JAIVHO010000047.1 GCA_020201035.1 Bacteroidales bacterium | reverse complement strand
TCATCCGCGCAGTACCTTCGTAAGCCTCCCAGGTTTTGGCATCGCCTGAGGCACTGAACACTGTCCATGGAGCAAGGTCTCCGTCTTCGAAATCATCAAGCAGGACTGGAGTGGGGTCGGTAAACGACTTAAAGCTCCAGGTTGCAGATCCTGTGATACCTGCAAACGGGTTGTCATCATAATCAACAACTATCCCTGCATCCATCTCAATAAAGTAGAGCTTTGCTTCCTCAAGGCTTGCTGATGGCCTTATCGTTAGCATATTATCTGTAATTTCAATAGCCCCTCCCGCAGTTGCAGTTGTTATATCAAATGATTCAACCAAACTGTTGTCCTCTACCTTTCTGAGGGCTACTGTTCCTGTTCCCGGATAGATATCCTCATCAAAGCCGGCAAATATTACAGCATCAAGCGGAACATAGGACTCTCCGTTACCGGGATATTGCCAGACCAGCGAAGGATCAACCTCATCAATCAGGTTCACATTTGTTACGGTGGCGAAGAAAGTGGTATCATCAGCATCATAAATTCTGATATCCACCAGGTTTGTTCCCGGTCCGTTGGGCAAGGGGTATTCAATCTGACCCAGGGCGGCATCAATTATATAGGGATCATCATTTTCGTCAGTAAGAAATATCAACTCTTTGTTATCATGATCATATACTCCTATCATTATACTGTCTATACCTGATGATGTCCAGCTTAGTGTTACTACCTCCCCGACGTAGTATGTTCCGCCAGTAACAGGAGATGTAATAACCAGTGTACGGGCAGCCGTTGTTGTTGCCGTTACCATAACAGGGGCACTCTGCAGGTTCGGCGTAGCCATATTATCCTCGGCCACCACCCAGATATTATAGGTAGTCTCAGGGTCAGCTCCTGCAATAATCTCCGTATATTCGGTACTCCCCTCTTCAACAGCTGCTGATCCGCTTACCAGCACCGTCTCGCTTCCGTAATTAACTCCTGCCTTAACCTCTTCACTTGTGGGTGTGGCAGCTCCGTCAGCCATAACAATATAATATGCTGTTCCGGGCTCATTCATGCTAATCAGCAGTTCTCCCTTATTGTCAAACATCTTTCCCATTTTGGGATAATCGGTAGTCCAGGCGGGGGGAGTGTTATCCGTTCCAAAATTCTGCCCTTCATTTGGTGCTCCGGGTGTTTCAGCAATATTTGCTGCCCAGGTAAAATCGGTATATACCGTTCCTGTTCCCTGAAGCTGAAGTGTGTAACCCACAGGGGTACTGCTGGATTCTGCTACCCCTATATCGGTGCTTGTCACACCATCTGCAGGGCCGCCAACTGCGGCAAAACTGCCTTCATAGCTTAGAAACTGGATAACTTCACTGGATGCATTAACCAGTGCTATTCCATCAGGATCTCCGTTCTGAAGACCGGATACAGCAACCCAGATTACTCCAAACCCGTTGCTTTGATCAGGGATGGATTCACTTAGGGTGACCGTTACATATGTTGCACCCCCACTCCCATTATAACCAACTACTGTCCATCCCGTAAGGTCTGTTCCGGCCGGACCGGCAATTTCCACGCCCTCGTTTGCATCTGTACCTGTATTGTCATAATGGATCTCATTGATCCAGACCGACTGGGCCGAGAGGGCAAATGAAAGAGTTGAAATAATCAGTGCAGTGTAAAGTTTCTTCATATTGATAGAATTTAATTGTACAAAGGATAAAAATTCTCAGTTTGGCAATACAATTTCGGAAATTAAGTGATTAAAATCAAATAGTAATTGTTAAAAGTGAATTATTGATTCGGGTTGCCTGCAAATGGAGCCGGCTTTCTATATACAGACACGCCGGATCAGTCAGGAGAGGGTGCTCCCATGACGGTTTTCGGCAGAAGCAAAACACAAAATACGTGACTATTGAAAATATAAAACAGGACAAACAGGGAAAGGATATATACTATTTTGTTAAATCTCTTATTTTTGCAGATTGAAACTGTAAAAGCCCGGTATATATGTCAGGACATAGCAAATGGTCAACAATTAAGCGCAAGAAGGGCGCCATTGACGCAAAGAGAGGTAAGATTTTTACCCGTATAATCAAGGAGATAACAATTTCGGCACGTGACGGCGGAGGTGATCCGGAAACAAATCCAAGGCTGCGACTGGCTGTTCAGAATGCCAAGGGCGCCAATATGCCAAAGGATAATATTGAAAGGGCAATAAAGAAGGCAACAGAATCAGATGCAGACAACTATGCTGAATTAACTTTCGAGGGATACGGACCAAACGGCATTGCGGTATTTGTGGAGTGTCTCTCTGATAATAATAATCGTACGGTAGCTTCGGTGAGGTCTGCCTTTAACAAGTATGGGGGCAGTCTTGGGACCAACGGATCCCTGAGCTTTCTGTTTGACCGCAAGGGGATTTTTGCAATTCCGAAGATTGACGGACTCATTATGGATGAGTTTGAGCTTGAGCTTATTGATGCCGGAGCTGAGGATATAGAGGTGGATGACGATATGATTACCGTTACCAGTGCCATGGAAGATTTCGGAAGTATCTATAAAAAGCTTGAATCGATGGGTATTGAGCCGGAGAGGGCTGAGCTTGAGAGAATCCCCAATGATACCAAGGCACTTGATATTGAGGGAGCACGCAGGGTGCTGAAACTGATTGAGGTGCTGGATGATGACGATGATGTTCAGAATGTATTTCACAATCTGGAGATGACTGCCGAACTGGCGGAGGAACTGGGGTAATTTGCTGTTTCACTTTTGCCTGAAGCAGTATACCGGAATCTTTCCGGCCTTGGAGTAGCCATCGTATGGTTGCGGGAGGGTGTTAATTCATATGAGGTGTATATATCTGATAATTTGGTATCTTTACTATCAGGTTGTCAAAAATTGCCAGATATGAGAAACGCTTTTCAGGTTACCTCTGTCATTCTCCTTATTATACTTACTTCCTGCAGCAGGGAAGATAACAATGGTTTTCTTTGGGAAAAGAGCCATGGGGAAGGCAGTGCATTCGCCTCCTTCTATACCAACGATTCCCTTTTTATCTTCGCCGGATCATTATCAGGTTACCCTGCCGCGCTAAAAACCACCCTGTCGGGCCGACTGATATACCAGTTCGACGGGGAGCATCCCGGTGCATTTACATCACTTACAGAGGATACCTCAGGCATTACTCTCGCCGGTTCATCAGAGGGCCGGTTGATGGTTACCCGCCTTTCAGACCGGTTTCATTATCTCTGGTCCCGTACCTATGATTTCTCTACGGAAATTGAAACAGCCAGGATCGCACGATGGGATGATGATTCATTTGTGGTGGTAGCAGGTGATTGGATTGATTCTTTGAGGTATAACAGTTTTCTGATTCTTTTACTTGATGGTGATGGCGAGATTATTTCCATGGCTGAACCTTCACGCGGATACACCATTACAGTAAATGATATGGTGAAAACCGGCAATAATGATCTGATTACTGCCCTGACCCGAAAAGAAGGTGGTGATAAGAGTCAGGCGGTGATTGCCAGATTTGATATTTCCGGAAATCTGATATGGGAAAGGGAGCTGTACAATAATCCTGAATTCGGAGCTTCCGTTATCTCACTTACAAAGGGTACCGATGAAATAGTTTATGCTACAGGCAGCACAGAGATTACTGAGGGAGAGAGCCTCTTTACAAGTTCATGGGTGGCTGCTTTTACCGCCGCAGGTGATCTGCTGTGGAAGAGATACCTGGAGAACTCTAACTCCGGGGAGGATATCATGATAAACAAGACTGATCAGCTTATGGTGATGAACAGAAACTGCGGTATCATTAACTATCTTTCGCTGCCTGACGGCACGATTGTTGAACGTTTCAGAATGTATGATGCCTGTGACCCTTCAGAGCATATGATTGAGTTAAGTTCGATGAACATATTACCCGGCGGTGAGTATCTGGTAACCGGCAGACGATCAGGGAAATTTTATTATGCCAGACATAGGGGTCCGGAATAAGGAATTTAATACCACTGAATATCCGGGTGTTCATTTGTGAAAATTATGCTATTTTTGTGCCATGCTCAGAAAAGTATTTATAATCATATTATTTGCAGTCAGTGCTGCCGGTATTGACGCTCAGTCACTGATAAGGGCTGAGGCAATCATTGGTGAAAGGGATGGTGGTAGCAATGGGAGGGTGGAGATATCACAGGATATCAGAATAGATTCCCTTCTTACAAGGCATATAAAGGCCAATCGTGAGTATGGCGGACTGGATGGATACAGGATTCAGATATACAGGGGCTCGGCAAGAAACGCCAGAGCTGAGGCCATGAAGGTCATAGCTGAGTTTATATCCGGGTTTCCCGGAATCGAGTCCGAACTACAGTTTGATCAGCCAAATCTCTTTAAGGTCAGGGTTGGTAATTACAGGACAAAACATGAGGCCTATATCGATTTTGTTAATATAAAAAAGCGCTTTCCTGAAGCCTATATTGTTAACGATATAATCGATTTTCCCTCCCTCGAAAAGTAGCAAAATGAGTGACAGGATAAAACATGAATGCGGCATAGCAATGATCCGACTGCTAAAGCCGCTCCCTTATTATATTGAGAAATACGGATCCTGGGACTGGGGTATCCAGAAGATGTATCTGTTGCTTGAGAAACAGCATAACAGAGGACAGGATGGTGCAGGTATTGCAGGGCTGAAACAGGGGGTTTCACCTGGGAACAGGTATATATTCAGGCAGCGTTCCAACAGCAATAATCCTATAAAGGATATTTTCAGCGCAATATATGAAGATGTAGATAAACAGCTTGTTGCAAAGGGCAGGGAAAACGACAATGACTATATTGTTAACAGTTTTCCCTATGCATGCAACCTCTATCTCGGTCATGTGAGGTACGGAACATTCGGTAATTACAATATTGACTACGTTCATCCCGTTTCACGGGAGAATAACTGGCGCACCCGCAACCTGGTAATGGCAGGAAACTTTAATTTAACAAATGTGTCTGAGCTGTTTGATCACCTGGTGGATCTTGGTCAGATACCTGTTGACTTTTCCGATACAGTTACCGTTCTGGAAAATGTTGGGCACTTCCTCGATGAAGAGGTTGAGCGGCTGTTCAGGGAATACCGAAATGAGGGGTATTCAAAAAAAGAGATAACACCCCTGATAGAAGAGAATCTGGATATTGCCGAGGTTCTGAAAAATGCCGGAAAGCGGTGGGACGGCGGATATGCTATGGCCGGAATGATCGGGCATGGTGATGCATTTGTGGTGCGTGATCCCTGGGGTATAAGGCCGGCCTTTTATTATCAGGATGATGAGGTAGTGGTGGTGGCATCGGAACGGCCAGTGATACAGACCGTATTTAATCTTAAAACTGATATGGTGGAGGAGCTTCAGCCGGGGGATGCTATTATTGTAAGACCCGGAGGTGAGGTGAGAATCAGAAATATCAGGGAGAAGGGCCGTGTGAGCAAGTGCTCATTTGAGCGGATATATTTTTCGCGTGGCACCGACAAGTCCATATACCGCGAACGGAAAATGTTGGGAGAACAGCTCACTTCACGGATATTGCAGGCTGTTGATTATGATATTAAGAATACGGTATTTTCCTATATCCCCAATACTGCGGAGAGTGCATTTTTTGGCCTGCTAAAGGGCCTGGAGGATTATCTTAACCACTCCAAGATGGACCGTATCCTGGCAATGGGTAAGGAGATGACCAGGGATGAACTGCAAAAGATAATTTCGGAACGCCCGCGTATAGAGAAACTGGCCGTGAAGGATGCCAAGCTGAGAACTTTTATTACCGAAGATAATTCACGAGATAATCTGGTTGGACATGTCTATGATGTAACCTATGGTGTGATTAGAAGAGGAGTAGACAGCCTGGTGATAATTGATGATTCAATAGTCAGGGGTACAACCCTTAAGAAAAGTATCATAAGGATTCTTGACCGGCTCGATCCCATGAAGATGGTAATCGTTTCCTCCTCTCCCCAGATCAGGTATCCCGATTGTTACGGCATCGATATGGCCAAGATGGGCGATTTTATCGCTTTCAGGGCTGCCGTTGCACTATTGCAGGAAAATGGAATGAATGAACTTCTTCAGGAGACTTACAGGAAGGCTGTCGAGGAAGTGAAAAAACCTGTTAATGAGATGGTTAATGTGGTAAAAGATATTTATCGCCCCTTTACTGCTGACCGTATATCACAGCGTATAGCTGAAATGCTGAAGCTTCCGTTTATAAAGGCTGAAGTAGAAATTGTTTACCAGTCTATAGAGGGATTGCATACGGCATGTCCGGGTCACACCGGCGACTGGTACTTTACGGGAGACTATCCCACCCCGGGCGGCAACAGGGTAGTCAACAGATCCTTTATAAATTATATGGAGGGACGTGATGAAAGGGCTTACTAGGGATTGGTAAGTCCTATATCGTAATCTTCCCTGTATGAGGCAAGATGCCTGTTAATCTTTTCGATATACATATCCCTGATTGTAATCATTATACCTGTCTCCTCAACCTTTCCGAATGATTCATTGTAGATTGTACCGAAGGTGCGCATTGACGGAGATAGGTTCATATAGGCATTGATAAGGGGTGGAATGTTTTCCCCCAGCTTACGTACCTCCTGCGAAAGTATTTTGTAATCTTCGCGATAATCCGTTGAATTCAGTATGGCCTGCATCTCTGCATGGTCAATATTGAGCGATATGTCTTTCCTGGGAACAACCAGCCTGTCGGGGTCGCTGAAATGCTTCTTCATAAAATAGATTATCAGGTTACGGGCCTCAATATTAAAGTGAGGATACATCGTAACCTTACCAAACAGATATCTGATATGAGGATTGTCAATAATAATAGCCCCGAGGCCATCCCACAGGTTATCCAGGGCAAAAAGGCTCTTTCTCCCCATTGCCCTTGACTGGTAATCGGGTTGTACGAAGGATCTTCCCAGCTCCATCAGGTAGGGCAGGTAGTTGTGTGCAAAATCATCTGAAAAGTAAAAAAAGGAGGCGGAAGCCATATCTGAAGGATCAACCGGCTTTTTTCTGTTGTCATGAATAAAGAAGCGGTAACCTCCTATAATTATCCTGTTGTCAGGATCCCAGACAATTAATTGTGTGTGTGGTGCTGTTTCAGAGAGGTCATAATCATCCAGGTCACTATTCTTGCCGGTACCGCCTCCTGCAGCCCTGAAGGTTGCCTCTCTGAGCCTGCCTACTTCATGCATAAGCACCGGAGATTCACTCCCGGTAAATACATATACCTCGTTATTGCCGTTATTTGTTTGTCTCAGGAGCCTTTCAGAAGTTAACTCCCTTACAACATCCTCCACGGGCATCGCCTCAACTATCTTATTCATAAATACTTCAAATGGTAATACCAATCACCTTATTAAACCATAGAGAAATTCAATACGGAATTTATGTGGTTAAGTTGTAAAACAAAGATAGGTAATTCTTCGCAGTTATCGGATATCCCCGGCCAGATCATAACTCTTCTTTTTTAGCCAGTCGGCCCATTCAGTTGCGGGTTTGCTCCTGTCAAATGTCTGCCACGGTACAGGATGGCCAAAAACCAGGTGTATCTCCTTGTTTTTTTGTCTGAACATCTCATCAGGAAGGTATAACATCTCAATATTGGATTTTATACCAAGAAGGACCCTGATGTTGGCCAGGTTATAGAAAAAATCTGAGTTCTCACCTGAGAAATATACTGGTACAATGTCCCGTTTATGTGTACGTGCCTTAACAACAACACTCTTCTGCCATCGCAGATCCTCCACAATGCCTCCCTTCTTCCTTGAACAGAGTCCGGCCGGAAAGTAGAGTATCTGCGCATCGGAAGCATAAGCCTCTTCTATCTTCCTTACCGCCTCCCTGTTTTGAGATCCGTGCTTGTTGATGGGAAGGAAAACGCCAGACATATTACTGATATTCATTAATATATCGTTCACAGGAAATCTTACTTCCCCGTAATAGTCTGACAGTTCATTGATAAAGACAGCGCCGTCAAGCCCGCCGAGGGGATGATTGGAGGTAAAGATATACCTGCCGGTTGCCGGAGGAATATTGTGACGGTTGTGAACCCTGTAACTTATGCCCAGATAATCAATGCCTGCCTTTACAAGGTCTACGTCTCTCAGATGGCCGAACTTTTCCATAAAATCGTTCAGCTCATTCTGATGAATTATCTTTTTCAGATAGTTGATGATAAATCCAGGGACAATCCTCGAAAGCTTGGGATTCTTCTGTTCAATAATGCGCTTTACATCAATCGTTACAGGCAGGTTATCAGTCATATACTGTTGTTGTAAAATCTGCTGAAGAAATAATTTTCGCATTTAAAGTTACTAAAATATTCTCTCAATTCTCCTGTTGCGCTGGTAATCAGATATTATATCCAGTGATTACTGAAGGATTTCCGGCCGCTAAAAGTTATCAACAAAGTGGGAAAAAATGTAGTAAAGTGTATTAAAGTGGGGATAATTTTACTATTTTTACCCTCAAACCTTGATTTAAGTTATGGCCACATTTATAGGTGATTACACATGCAGGCTTGACTCCAAAGGGAGGCTAATCTTTCCCTCTGCCCTGAAAAAGCAGATGGAGAGTGCTGCTGATGCACGGTTTGTGGTAAGGCGTGACATATTTGAAAGGTGTCTTGTTCTCTATACCGGTGATGACTGGGAGGAACAGATGAAGTCAATCAGAAGCAGGATAAATCCCTATAACAGGGAGCACAACCTGTTTTTGCGAAATTTCTTTAAAGGGACTGCTGAGCTGACACTTGATGCGAGCAACAGGCTCCTGGTGCCAAAAAAACTGGTGGAGCTGGCCGGAATAGACCGGGAGGTTGTTCTTGCTGGCCAGGATGGAAGGATTGAAATATGGGCAAGCGACAGGTATGATGCCATAGAGATTCCGGCAGGTGATTTTGCCGATCTGGCAGAGAAGCTTCTCGGCGGTTCGCTGCCCGCGGAAGAGTAGAATATGTATCATATCCCTGCTTTGCTGAATGAGAGTATTGATGGGCTGAACATTCAGCCGGGCGGGATTTATGTGGATGTCACTTTCGGAGGTGGCGGACACTCTCTTGAGATACTGGCGCGTCTGGGCAGTGGAAGGTTAATTGTTTTTGATCAGGATGCCGGTGCAGAGGCCAATGTGCCTGATGATCCAGGAATAGTTTTTCTGAATCAGAACTTCAGATTTTTACGGAACAATCTGCTTTACGAAGGAGTGGAGGCTGTTGATGGTATTATTGCTGACCTGGGAGTCTCATTTCACCAGTTTGACACCCCTGACAGGGGGTTTTCATTTCGTTTTGATACTCCTCTGGATATGAGGATGAACAACAGTGGGGGCAGAACAGCCGAAGATATAATTAACGGGTACAGTCAGGAGGATCTTGCCCGGGTTATGAAGGAATATGGCGAGCTGAACAGGGCAAAAGCTATTGCCGGGGCTATAGTTGAAGCAAGGGAGTTGGGCCGGATCAGAACAACGGGTGACATGGCTGGTGCGGTACGGCGCTTTATTCCCCCCGGCGGGGAGAATAAATTTCTGGCTAAACTCTATCAGTCGTTACGGATCGAGGTCAACAGGGAGATGGAGTTTCTTAAGGAGATGCTCACTCAGTCGCTTGAGATGCTGAAGCCCGGAGGCAGAATCTCTGTCATTACCTACCACTCCCTTGAAGACAGGATAGTAAAGAACTTTTTCAGGACAGGTGATTTCGGCGGAGAGGTGGATAAGGATTTTTACGGTAATATCTCATCTCCGTTCAGGCTGGTTAACCGAAAGGTTATTGTCCCCGGAGATGAGGAGATTGCCCGCAACAGTCGCGCCCGAAGCGCAAGGCTCAGAATAGCGGAAAAGATATAGGACCGGGGTACCAAAAATTTATACACCAATGGCAGAGGAGACTAAAGAAGAAAAGAGAGTAAACGGAGAACAGGTAAGGGAGGGTTTTCTTAAGAGTATTATAAGTGGCTCGCTGCTGGGAGAAAGAATTATTCTTGGGAACCTTGGGTATATAACTCTGCTGGCAATACTGGGAGCCTTCTATATAGCAAGCAGGTTTCATGCTGAGAAGATAACCCGTGAAACCGATATGTTGCATGAAGAGGTGCGTGAACTGAGAGCCGAGGCTATGGCCACCGCGGCAGACCTGATGCATCTCAGTAAACAGTCTGAAGTGATCAGGCTTGTGCGTGAACGCGGAATAGGACTTACAGAGATAAAGGAACCGCCATATAAACTTATTGTAAGGGAGAAATAGAGTTGGCAATACGGGATGAAATAGTTTGGAGAAGCGGTGTGGTCTATATTGTGATCATACTTCTTGCCGTTGCCGTAACGGGAAAGATCATCCATATACAGTTTGTGGAGGATGAAAAGTGGGAGGCTATGGGTGAGAATTACATATATCGCAATGAGGAGGTGCCTGCCAACAGGGGAGATATCCTTTCTGTGGATGGCAGACTGCTTGCCAGTTCAATCCCGTATTACAATATCTATATGGATACCCGCAGTTCAGGGATGGAGAGTTCGGTGTGGAACAGCGGTATTGACAGACTGTCGGCCGGACTGGCACATACGGTGGGGTTAAAGAGTGCTGCGGGGTGGAAGCGCGACCTTAATGCAGCCCGTAACCAGGGTAACCGTTATTACCTGATAAAGAGGAGGGTGACATATGCACAGTTTAAAGAGTTAAAGGAGCTGCCGGTATTCAGGCATGGACGATACAGGGGTGGTTTTATTGCAGAGATGGAGAGCAGAAGGATACTGCCGCATATCTCGCTTGCCAGCAGGACCATAGGCTCTCTTAACAAGGGGGAGTCAGGGAATGTGGTAGGACTGGAAGGAGCTTTTGACAGGGAACTTGCCGGACTTAATGGTGAAGTTCTGAAACAGCGGCTTACCGGGGGAGCCTGGATGCCGGTTAATGACAGGAATTCCGTTGAGCCTATGGACGGTAATGATATAGTAACAACAATAGATATTGAGCTGCAGGATGTTGCTGAGAGCGCCCTTCTGAGACAGCTGTCGCTTCATGACGCACACCACGGTACGGCAATACTGATGGAGGTAAGAACAGGTGACATCAGGGCAATAGCAAATCTGGAGATAGGCAGTGACGGCAACTATTATGAATCCTATAATTATGCTGTAGGTGAAAGTACTGAACCCGGATCTACCTTTAAACTGGCCTCATTTATAGTAGCCCTTGAGGATGGATTCGTGGATCTTGATGATACCATAGATACGGGTGAAGGCTCAGTAAAATATTATGATAAGGTGATTACGGACTCCCACAAGGGGGGGTACGGCAGGATAACCGTTAAGGAGGTTTTTGAGAATTCATCCAATGTAGGCACGGCAAAAATTATCTATGATAACTACAGGGCTAATCCTGAAAAGTTTGTGGACAGGCTATACAGGATGGGCCTGAATGAAAAGCTGGGTATCGAGATCAGGGGAGAGGGTGCGCCTCTTATCAGGTATCCCGGAGACGCCTATTGGTCAGGAATATCCCTGCCAATGATGTCTCATGGATATGAGATTCAGATGACTCCCCTCCAGGTGTTAACATTTTATAATGCCGTGGCAAATAATGGCCGTATGGTTAAACCCAGGCTGGTAAGTGAGATACGGTACCACGGTGAAACAGTGAGCCACATTCCTCCGGCAGTCATTAATCCATCCATCGCTTCCCGGTCAACAATTGAGAAGGCAAGAATTTTGCTTGAAGGGGTTGTTGAAAACGGTACTGCCACAAATCTTTTTACTGAAACCTACAGAATTGCCGGTAAAACAGGAACCGCACAGATTGCCAATGAGAAATACGGCTACAGAATGGATGGCCGGATATCTTATCAGGCTTCCTTTGTGGGTTATTTTCCTGCTGAAGACCCGGTATACTCATGTATTGTTGTTGTAAATGCTCCCTCAAACTGGGTATACTATGGTAACCAGGTTGCCGGTCCTGTTTTCAAGGAGATTGCGGATAAGGTTTATGCTACCTCATTCTACAATGATTATCCCCACCCTGACAGTATAGTGCCGGTGGCACCCTCCCTTCTCAGGGGCGAAACCGGAGATGTTGTTACCCTGCTTGCCTCACTCGGTATCCCTTCAGAGAATGAGGCCGGGACAGACTGGGTGGTACCCGTAAGGGATAGCGGGAAAGTGCTGCTGAGGGATTATACCCTGATTGAGAATCTTGTACCGGATGTTACGGGAATGGGGCTCAGGGATGCACTGTTCCTTCTTGAAAATGCAGGTATGCATGTAGAAACATCAGGACGTGGCAGGATAGTACAGCAGTCGGTCCGACCCGGAACAAGGATCATCCCGGGTTCAGTAATAACCCTTGAACTGCAGATGTAATAGAGATGATAACTATTGACGGCATATTAAGAGGTATAAAGGTTACAACCCTGGAAGGTGATGACTCAGTGGAGGTATCATCACTCAGTTTTGACTCCAGACGCACTGGTCGCGGCGACCTCTTTGTTGCTGTGCGCGGGAATGAAACCGATGGTCATGGTTATATTGGTGATGCACTGGAGGCGGGTGCCGTTGCAATAATATGTGAGGACCTTCCGGAAAGGAGGGATAAGGGTATCTGCTGGATAAGGGTTGAAGATTCAGCACAAGCCCTTGGGACAGCTGCATCCAACTATTATGGTAATCCTTCAGCAGACCTCAGGCTTGTAGGTGTGACGGGAACCAACGGAAAAACAACGGTGGCAACACTCCTCTACAGGCTCTACATGAGCCTGGGGTACCCGACAGGCCTCCTTTCCACAGTGGCAAACTATATCAATGACAAAAGAATAGAAGCTACCCATACCACTCCGGACCCACTTCAGCTTAACAGGCTGCTTGCCGAAATGGTTATCTCAGGGTGTGAATATGCCTTTATGGAGGTCAGCTCACATGCCGTGGTTCAGCAGAGAATAGCGGGACTGATATTTACAGGAGCACTCTTTACCAATCTGACTCATGATCATCTTGATTACCATGGAACATTCAGCAACTATATAGCTGCCAAAAAGGGCCTTTTCGACTCACTTGGTAAAAAAGCTTTTGCCCTCTATAATGCCGATGACCGCAACGGACAGGTTATGGTTCAGAACTGCCGTGCCAATATTCGCAGCTTTTCACTGAGAGGAGGTGCTGATTTTACAGCACGAGTGGTTGAACACCGGTTCGAAGGGATGCTTCTCAGAATTGGAGAGGCTGAAATATCAACCCGTTTTACCGGACGGTTTAATGCCAGTAACCTGCTGGCAGTATATGGGGCTGCTGAAATGCTGGGCACACCCCGACTCGAACTGTTGACTGCACTGAGTAACCTGGTGCCTGTTGAGGGCAGATTCGAAACGATTATCTCTCCAACCGGAGTAAGGGGTATTGTGGATTATGCCCATACACCGGATGCCCTTAGTAACGTGCTTTCAGCGGTAAACGAGATGAGGGAACCGGGAAACAGAATTATTACCGTAGTGGGTGCAGGAGGTGACCGCGACCGTGCCAAGAGACCGGAGATGGCTGCCATAGCAGGTTCAATGAGTGATATTGTGGTACTTACATCTGATAACCCCAGAAGTGAAGATCCCGAAAAGATAATTGATGAGATGATGAAGGGTGTTGAACCGGGAATGAAAACCAGGGTACTCAGGGTTACATCAAGAGCGGATGCAATAAAAACAGCAGTATTGCTGGCAGCCGGTAATGATATAATAGTTATCGCCGGCAAAGGTCATGAGACCTATCAGGAGGTGAAAGGAGTAAGAAGCCATTTTGATGACCGCGAAGTTCTAAGGGAGATATTTTTAACGAGTATGGATAATTAATGAGTTAGGTTATGTTTTATTACCTGTTCAGATATTTGGATAGCCTCAACCTGCCGGGAGCCGGTATGTTTGGATATATCTCATTCAGATCAGCCGCTGCCCTTATCACCTCCCTGCTGATATCACTGCTGATAGGCAAAAGGGTAATACGTTATCTGCAGATGAAGCAGGTGGGTGAAGTGGTGAGGGATCTGAGCCTGGAAGGACAGTACCGTAAACAGGGAACTCCTACGATGGGGGGATTAATAATCCTGAGTTCAATAGTGATACCGACCCTCCTGTTTGCCCGCCCCGATAATGTCTATATCATACTTATGCTGGTGACTACAGTATGGCTCGGGTTTATCGGATTTGTGGATGACTATATCAAGATATTTAAGAAGAATAAGTCCGGACTGGCAGGGAAATTCAAGATAGCCGGTCAGATAATACTGGGGCTTATTGTTGGAATAACCCTCTACCTGAGTGATGATGCTGTGGTAAGGAAGACCAGACTGCTATCTCCTTCAGACCATGTAGAATACGGACAGATTGTTGAAATGCCCGATACACTACGCGGCGACAGGTATATCACTGAAGATATGAAAAGCACTCTTACAACCATCCCGTTCATAAAAAATAATGAGTTTGACTATTCCTGGCTGATACCTTTTGTACCTAAAGAGGACAGGCAGCCATGGGGGTGGATCGTTTTCGTGGTGGTAACTATATTTATTGTTACCGCCGTTTCCAACGGTGCAAACCTTACCGATGGACTTGACGGACTGGCAACAGGTACTTCGGCCATTATTGGTGTTACCCTGGGTATACTGGCCTATGTGTCAGGAAATATAATCTATGCCAGCTATCTTAATATAATGTATATCCCATACACCGGTGAGCTGGTGGTTTTTGCCGCGGCATTTATAGGGGCAACAACAGGATTCCTCTGGTACAACTCCTATCCCGCCCAGGTCTTTATGGGTGATACCGGAAGTCTGGCTATAGGAGGCATAATAGCAGTACTTGCAATAATCATAAGGAAGGAGCTGCTTATTCCGCTGCTTTGCGGAATATTCCTGGCAGAGAGTGTTTCAGTTATGCTGCAGGTAGCGTGGTTTAAGAGAACAAAAAGACGTACAGGGACAGGAAAAAGAATCTTCCTGATGGCACCATTGCATCACCATTATCAGCTGAAGGGACTGACGGAGCCAAAGATAGTTACCAGGTTCTGGATCGTTGCCATACTGCTGGCAGTTATTAGTGTTGTTACATTGAAAATAAGATAAACAGGTTGAAAGAGAAAGTAGTCATACTAGGTGGGGGCGAGAGCGGAACCGGATCTGCGGTTCTGGCTAAGAAGCAGGGTTATGATGTTCTCCTGTCCGACTCGGGGAAGATAAGTGACAGGAATCTGGCCAGGCTTAAGGAGTATGGTATCCCTTATGAAGAGGGAACCCATACTCTGGCCGGGATACTTGATGCCTCACTGGTGATAAAAAGTCCCGGGATACCAGATACCACACCGTTTATCATGGAGCTCAGGGAAAGATCTGTTCCCGTTATCTCTGAAATCGAATTTGCAGGGAAATTCACTAATGCCTATCTAATCTGTGTTACAGGAAGTAACGGTAAAACCACCACCACAAACCTGATATATCATATACTTAAAAATGCAGGCCTCAATGTTGCCATGGCGGGGAATGTGGGGGAGAGCTTTGCATTCAGCGTGGCAATTCATGATTATGATTACTATGTTCTTGAACTGAGCAGCTTTCAACTTGACGGTATGTTCAGCTTCAGGGCTGATATATCAATACTGCTGAATATTACCCCTGATCATCTTGACCGTTACGACTATGATTTCAGCAGGTACGCCGATTCCAAGTTCAGGGTGATAAACAACCAGACTGCCGAAGACTTCCTTATTTGCTGGGCTGACGATCCGGTGATAGAGTCAGAACTGGAAAAACGGAATCCCCCGGTTAACATACTCAGGTTCTCTGACTCAAGGGAAGAGGGAATGGCAGCCTTTGTAAAGGATGATAAACTGATCCTCTCTACAGACAATAAAAGTGAAATCATTATGACAATACACGATCTGGCTTTAAAAGGTCGGCACAATACCTACAACTCAATGGCCTCTGCCATAGCCGGTAAGGTGCTGGAAATAAGAAAAGAGACAATCAGGCAATCCCTTTCCAAATTCCAGGGAGTGGAACACAGGCTGGAAACGGTGATTTCTGTCCATGGAATCAGGTTTATAAATGACTCCAAGGCAACAAATGTCAACTCCAGCTGGTATGCACTTGAGTGCATGACTCCGGGAGTGGTCTGGATAGCCGGTGGAACCGATAAGGGCAATGATTACAGTGAACTGCATGAGATAGTACGTACAAAGGTGAAGGCTATAGTGTGTCTGGGGAAGGATAGCAGCAAAATTGTAAACTCCTTTACCGGAATTGTTTCCACTATCGTTGAAACAACCTCCATGAGTGAGGCTGTTAAATCGGCATACTACCTTGCCTCAAAGGGGGACACTGTTCTGCTGTCACCAGCGTGTGCCAGTTTTAACAGAGGAGAGATAACAGAAGAGAGATAACAGAAGAGGGATAACAGAGGAGTGATATCAGAGTAGAGATAACAGAGGAGGGATAACAGAAGAGAGATAACAGAGGAGGGATAACAGAGGAGTGATATCAGAGTAGAGATAACAGAGGAGGGATAACAGAGGAGATATAACAGAGGAGAGATAACAGAGGAGAGATATCAGAGGAGGGATATCAGAGGAGGGATAACAGAGGAGAGATAACAGAGGAGAGATAACAGCGGAACGGCAAACAACGGAACGGCAAACAGCGGAAGATTAACCGGGGATATAAGAACAGCAGAAGGATAATCATTGGAAAGGCAGATATAGGAAAGATAAGCAGAGAAAAGATCAACAAAAGGAAGATCAGCAACGAAGAGATAAACAGGAGAATATTTAAAGCTGCAGGAGAGAGTAAAAAGAAACGGGATGATAAAGAAACTGGGAACAATATTTAAGGGTGACAGGGTTATCTGGAGTGTGATAGCCGGGTTGTTATTCTATTCCCTGCTTGCAGTTTACAGTGCATCGGTAAGTGTGGCATTTGCCCGTTACGGCGGAAATACAACCTTCTTCCTCAGGTCGCAGATATTTCTTGTACTCTTTTGCCTGCTGATAATAGTGGTTACTCATAATCTTCCCTACAGAATCTATTCATCCCTTGCGGGATTTTTTGTTGTGGTGTCGATTATTCTGTTGATAATTACCCCGATAATAGGTGTGGAGATAAATTCAGCAGTAAGGTCAATAGAGATACCCGGTACCGGGGTAAGGGTACAAACCTCCGAGGTGGCCAAGGTTTCCCTGATAATCTATTATGCCAGAATGCTTTCAAAATACCAGAACCAGCTTAATGATTTCAAGCTGCTTACGCGGGTTTTTATTGTCCCCCTGGGAATAGTGGCCATTCTGATAATGCCTGAGAATCTTTCCACGGCACTTATGGTTTTCGGCATCAGTATGGTGGTTCTGTTTATCGGAAGGGTGCCTATGAAGTTCCTTTTGACATGGACAGTTGGTGCCCTGCTGGCTGTTATACTAATTGCTCTGCTGCTTGATGCGGTTACCGATGCCAACAGGGTGGCAACATGGAAAGGACGAATTGAGGCTTTTGTTACCGGAAGTGAAGATAATCCGGATGCCCACTATCAGTCGGATCAGGCAAAAATTGCCATTGCCAACGGGGGGTTGATGGGTAAGGCTCCCGGAAACAGTATACAGAGAAATATGTTACCCCAGAGTAACTCTGATTTTATTTTTGCAATAATCATTGAGGAGTATGGTTTCCTTTTCGGTGCCCTGCCTCTGCTGCTGCTATTTCTTATTCTGCTCTTCAGGGGTATTGCTATTGCACGGAAATGTGAAACAGCGTTTCCGGCATTTCTTGCCATGGGACTTACGCTTATGATTGTATTTCAGGCAATGCTCAATATGGCAGTGGCGGTTGGGATATTTCCTGTTACCGGGCAAACCCTTCCTATGATAAGCTGGGGCAGGTTCTCAATGCTGGTGACCAGCTTCTCGCTTGGTGTAATACTGGGGGTTAGCAGGGTGGTAAAGGCAAGGCAGAATAATGAGGATCTGGAGGATGAAGAGATTCAGATGATTGAAGATGAAGTGATATATGAAGGAGCAACAACATAGCATAAGGGTTATCATCAGCGGTGGTGGTACGGGAGGTCATATCTTCCCGGCCATCTCAATAGCCGGTGCACTGAGGGCTGCAGATCCTTCAGCGGAGATACTCTTTGTTGGTGCCGAAGGAAAAATGGAGATGGAGAAGGTACCGGCAGCAGGCTACCGGATAATCGGACTGCCTGTCGCAGGATTCTCCCGCAGGATCACACTCTATAATTTCATTGTTGTTTATAGGCTGATAATAAGCCTTTTAAAGGCCCGCAGAATCATCAGGGAGTTTAAGCCTGATGTGGTGGTAGGCGTGGGAGGATATGCAAGCGGCCCACTGCTCAGGATGGCAGGAAGGGCAGGTATACCTTACCTCGTACAGGAGCAGAACAGCTATCCCGGCATAACCAACAGGCTGCTTGCCGGAAAGGCCTCTGTAATATGCGTTGCCTGGGACGGACTGGAGAAATATTTTCCTGCAGCCAGGATAATAAAGACTGGTAACCCTGTGCGCCACTCCTTCACGAATCCGGGGCTGAAAAGGGATGAGGCGGTTGATTTCTTCGGGCTCAGCGGTAATGGTAAAATAGTGCTTGTGCTGGGAGGCTCTCAGGGATCGGGAACAATAAACACTACCATGCTGGCATCTCTGGATGAACTGCAAAATAGCGGGGTACAGCTTATATGGCAAACAGGCAGTTATTATTATGATATGATAAGGAGCGAAGCCGGGGATAACATGGACGGAGTGGTGATAACGCCATTTATTGATCGTATGGAGCTTGCATATGCTGCCGCTGATATTATCGTTTCCAGGGCAGGGGCGGGAACAATCTCGGAACTGGCTATTGTAGGGAAGCCGGTTATACTGGTGCCATCACCCAATGTGGCGGAGGATCACCAGACAAAGAACGCAATGGCCCTTACCAAAAACGGGGCTGCACTGATGATCCCTGACAGGGATGCATCAGCCAGGTTGTGCAGCACCATTAAGAATCTTGTTGCTGACAAGGCCATGGCAGACACCCTTGGAGTAAATATATCTGAAATGGCTGTATATGATTCCGGTAAAAGGATCGCAGAAGAGATAATTAAACTGGGCGGAAGTGGTGAAAGGAGGTCAGAATGAACCTGTTTGAAGGAAAGGTAAATATCTATTTTGCCGGTATAGGAGGCATAGGAATGAGTGCCCTGGCTCGCTATTTTCTGGCAGGTGGATACAACGTGGCCGGATATGACCGCACAGAATCCCGGCTGACAGGCTTACTGGCTGAGGAGGGATGCATTATAAGCTACAGTGACAGGGTGGATTCAATTCCGCCGGAATTTATGAACAGAGAAAAGACCCTTGTAGTGTATACACCTGCCCTTCCTGCAACATCTGCTATAAGAGCATTTTTCTCGGAAGAGGGCTATACAGTGGTTAAGCGATCTGCCCTGCTGGGACTGATCTCAGAACATACACTTACCGTTGCCATTGCCGGTACACACGGAAAAACCACAATATCTACCCTTGCAGCATATCTTCTTAAACAGTCAGAGGTTGACTGTACAGCATTTCTGGGAGGCATATCAAGAAATTACGATACCAACCTGCTGCTGGGCATGGGTGATTATACGGTTATGGAGGCCGATGAATTTGACCGCTCATTTCATGCCCTTTCACCGGCTGTTGCACTTATTACATCAATGGATCCTGATCATCTTGAGGTGTACGGCACCCATCAGGCAATGATTGAGGCATACAATATATTTGCTTCCCGCATCAGAGAGGGAGGAGCGCTGGTGGTTCACAGCTCTGTGAGGCACCTGGTGAGAGACATTGAAGGGGTCAGGATATATACTTACGGAGAGTCGGAAGGGGATGATTTCAGGCTTGCAGAGGCTGACAGTACGGGTGGTAACTGGAAATTTACCGTTGCGTGGCCTTCCGGAGTGATTGAGGATCTGACATGGTCTGTGCCGGGACGGCCCAACCTGCTGAATGCCGTAGCAGGAATATCCCTTGCCCTGCTGTCGGGAGTCAAACCGCCGGAGATTGTGCGATCACTGCCCCTTTTCCGGGGTGTGGTCAGAAGGCTTGATGTGAGACTGCAGAATGACAGAATAGTATATATCGATGACTATGCACACCATCCGGCGGAACTCGATTTCCTGATTAGTTCGGTTCGTGAGTTTTATGCCGGTAAAATTATTACTGCCGCTTTCCAGCCCCACCTCTTCACGCGTACGCGTGATCATGCAGCGGCATTTGCCGGGTCACTTGACCGTGTCGACAGGGTTTTTCTGCTGCCGGTATATCCCGCCAGGGAAAAGCCAATAAAGGGAGTTACCTCTGAACTGATATATAAGGAGATGAGGCTAAAGGATAAAATGATGGTAACACCGGATGAGCTGCTTGAACAACTTAAACTGACTGAAACGGACGTTTTTATTACCGTAGGAGCAGGAGATATAGACCGGTTGACAGAACCGGTGAAAAAGATACTGGAGGAGAGAAAATGAAGATTCTGTCTAAAATATGGTGGTTGCCCCTTACTGTGTGGATCATGGTAGCACCGGTCATTATGTCGGGTCATATTTCATCCACTTTCTGCAGAAAGGTGGAGGTAATGGTTGCTGATTCGTCACTCTACCGGTTTGTGACCCCTGCCGCTGTTCTGGATATTGTAAGATCGGGAGGAAGAGAAGTTGCAGGAAAGCCGTGTGGTGAGATTGACATAAGAGGAATAGAGAAGGAGATACTTGAAATGAAGGAGCTTGAAAAGGCGGATGTTTTTGTTACCGGGGATGGAATACTGAGGGTGGAGGTAGATCAGCGCGATCCGGTTGCCAGAATTATAACACGCTATGGCGTAAGCTACTATACCGATCGCAATGGTGTAGTTGTGCCACACACGGGATCATATACACCACGGGTAACCGTAGTTTCAGGATACCTGGAGATACCTGACTCCATAACAGGTGGTGGATCACTCAGGGATGCAGGAGAAGAGAGCCTGCTTGCAAATATCCTTGATATGGTAAATTATATCAACGGTGACAAATTCTGGAAGGCCCAGATAGAACAGATATGGATAAATCCGCAGCAGGAGCTTGAGATTGTTCCTATGGCCGGCAATCATATAATAAGATTTGGAAAGGCAGAGGATTACCTGGTGAGATTTGCCTGCCTTGAAGAGTTCTACCGCTCGGCACTGCCGCTGGTGGGATGGAACAGTTACAGCGAAATAGACCTCAGGTTTAAAGGACAGATAGTATGTACAAGAAGATAGGAACCGATAATAAACAGCGTTGAACCATATAATATATTGTTATGAAGAAACAGGAGCAGTATGTAGCAGCTATTGATATCGGGACAACTAAGATTGTCTCGATAGTAGGAAAAAAGAACGACAACGGAAAGATAGAAATCCTCGGTCTGAGCAAGGCCCCGTCAAATGGAGTAAAACGGGGCGTTGTTCTCAATATTGAAGAGACCGTGGCAGCAATCCGTAAAACCGTTGAGGATGTCCAGGGCAGATCGGGAATAGGATTTGCCGATGTATTTGTTGGGATCGCCGGTCAGCATATCAAAAGTATGAAGAGCCGGGGTTATATAACACGTGATTCAGTTGAGGATGAGATATGCCGCGATGATGTCTTCAAGCTGACACAGGATATGCACAATATTCCCATTGACATAGGGGAGGAGATTATCCATGTTATACCCCAGAACTTTATTGTGGATAATGAGACCGGGGTAAAAAATCCGATCGGAATGTGCGGTCGAAGACTGGAAGCCAATTTTCATATAGTTATCGGCCAGGTGGCATCAGCCCGTAATATTGAAAAATGCATCCGTAAATCAGGACTTAACGTCAAGGATCTTATCCTTGAGCCCCTGGCCTCTTCGGATGCTGTGCTCACAGACGATGAGAAGGAGGCAGGGGTAGTTCTTATTGATATCGGTGGCGGCACAACCGATGTGGCTGTCTATTATGATAATATCATAAGACACACGGCAGTAATCCCTTTCGGTGGCAATGTGGTTACCAGAGATATCAAGGAGGGATGCTCCATACTGCAGAGATATGCCGAGCAGCTTAAGATCCAGTATGGATCAGCTCTGGGCGATATAGCACCTGAGGATAAGGTGGTCTCAGTGCCCGGTATCAGCGGACGTGAACCCAAGGAGATCTCCTTCAAGAGCCTTGCATATATTATTCAGTCCAGAATGGAAGAGATAATTGACGCCGTGAATTTTGAGATGCAGACATCAGGGTATGCCGACAAGCTGGCTGCCGGTGTTGTGATTACCGGTGGGGGTGCCATGCTGAAGCATCTTCCGCAGCTTGTCAGGTTTAAAACCGGAATGGATGTGAGGATAGGATTACCCAATGAGCATCTCTCGGGTAACTCACGGGAAGAGATCAGCCAGCCAATGTTCGCTACAAGTGTGGGCCTTATTATGAGGGGATTTGAATACCTCGATATATACAACAGCAGCTTCAAGGCCGGAGAACGTGATAGTGAGATGATGGCTGAAGCAAAAGTGATACCGGAAGGAGACAGTATGAAGGATGATGAGTTCTTTGAGGAACAATCTGACAAGCTTACCTGGGCTGATAAGTTCAAGAAAAATCTTTCACGGATGTTTGAGACGGAGGATCAGCGCATAAATTAATATGGTTCAATTATTTGCTGCTCCTATTAACTGATTTAAAACTATAAGGCAATGTCAGAAGATTTAATGAATTTCGATCTCCCGGTTGAGAGATCTTCAATAATAAAGGTCCTGGGGATAGGTGGTGGCGGGAACAATGCCGTTAACCATATGTATAATCACGGTATACGAGATGTGAACTTCGTGGTGTGTAATACCGATGCACAGGCTCTGGCATTGAGTCCGGTACCTGTGAAGGTACAGATAGGCGAAGACCTTACTGAAGGAAGGGGAGCCGGAAGTATGCCGGAAACTGGTCGCCGCTCTGCAGAAGAGAATCTTGAACAGGTAATGGAGGCTCTTTCAGGAAATACCAGGATGGTGTTTATCACAACCGGAATGGGGGGCGGAACAGGAACCGGCGCAACACCGGTTATCGCGGAAGCCTGCAAGGCGGCCGGACTGCTTACCATAGCCGTGGTTACAATCCCTTTCAGATCGGAAGGGAAGGTCAGGATTAAGCATGCTGTTGAAGGAATTAACAGTTTAAAGGATCATGTAGATTCCCTGCTGGTCATAAATAACGAAAAGCTGCGTGAGATATATGGTGATCAGGGGGTGTCATCAGCCTTTTCAAAGGCTGATGATGTTCTTACTACTGCAGTCAGGGGGATAGCTGAAATAATAACGGTAGCCGGATATATAAACGTTGATTTTGCAGACGTTGAAACGGTTATGAAAAATTCAGGCGTGGCCGTTATGGGTGCCGGGTCAGCCTCAGGAGAGGATAGGGCAATAAATGCAATACAGGAGGCACTTACCTCGCCACTGCTTAATTCAAGTGATATTACGGGAGCCCGCTCCATCCTTCTCAATATTACCTCCGGAACGGGAGCCAATGAACTTACAATGGATGAGCTCGGGGAGATTACCGACTATATTTATGAAGCGGCATCAGACGAAGCACTTATTATCAGGGGTATCTCCAGGGATGAGACTCTGGCCGACTCAATTTCGGTAACGGTAATAGCCACCGGATTTGCCCCCAGCAGCATTCTTAAACCCTACCAGACGGAGACAAAAATGGAGAGGGTTACTCTCGACTCAACAGCCCGGCGTGATGAACCTGTACCCCGGGTGAGCGGTGAACCTGAGGTTATAGAGGTGAAAAAGAGGAAGAAGGTTCTTTTTGATACTGAAGAGGACAGGCTGCAGCAGAAGCTGGAGTTTGAAGTTATCCCTTCAGGGGGTGAAAAAAGAGAAGGAGAGAGAGACCAGGGCACGCTGCGCAAGCTAAAGCATATGCAGAATATGATTAAAAAGGAGGGCTTCAGCGAGAAGGTGCTTCAGGACAATATAGATGAACTGGAAGATGTACCGGCATTTGTTCGGCGTAACATTAAACTGCTCAAACCATCAGATAGTGAAAAACAGGAGATCTCAAAGTTTACGCTTACATCCGATGATGATGATGAGATTACACTGAGTGACGATAACGCCTATCTTAACAATAATGTTGACTGAACAGGTAATGTAATGTATGACTTAATAGGTTAAAGGTGTCTGAAATTAGGAGAAAGCTGTTTATTTCTTTTGATTATCTTTGGGCCTATGATCAGAAACCTGATAGCACTTCTGCTTGTTTTTTCAACCTTCCCGTTGAGCGCTCAGAATGACACCGTTGCGTTAAAACGGATTACCAGAATGTTCTCCCTCCCGGAGGGTTATACCGAAATGGTGCCGGTGGAGATAGATACCCTGATTACAGGTTTTCAGGAGTACAGGGTGACAGATAAGTTAACCCCTTTCAACACAACTCTCGGGAACTACGGACTTCCGTTGCTGGAGACTGACTTTTTCAGGCGAAACAGGGAATTTGATCACTTTCCCTACCGGCATATGAAGCCCTATATGCATCACACAGGTAATAACACCTTCATTGATACACAGGTTCCCTTCACAGAGCTTAAGTTTTTCTTCGGTGGTCCCCGGAACGTGGCGGAACAGTTTATGGGTGTCCGTCATTCTCAGAATGTGAACCACAAGCTAAACCTTGGACTTAACCTGGATATTATAAACAGCCTGGGCCAGTACAGTTACCAGACTGCTGACATTAAGGCTTTCACCCTCCATACATCATACCTTGGTGAGAGATACCGTCTGTTTGGTGCATGGAGCATCAATAATATGACCCGATCGGAGAACGGGGGTGTTTCGGCGGAGGAGGCTGGTGGTGCCGGTAACGGTGATCTATCTTTTCTCGAAGGTTTTGATACACGGGATGTGCCGGTTAATCTGGGAAGACTTAATTCTGCCGAAACATTAATGAAGAACAGAAACCTTTTCCTTGTTCAGAGCTATCGTGTGGGCGGAGGTTCTGATAATGCCCGTAATGCCCGGGGAGATTCAATTGCAGGTGGAAAGGGTGACCGGCTGGAAGGAATCTTTACCCATATCCTGACATGGGACCGGACAGGCAGTTCATACCGTGACAGATTGCCTCTGTCCGGATTTTATGATACCACATATATATCAAATGATACGGTAAACTATCTTACTGCTGACACTCTTTCGTTCAGGGTTCTTGAGAACAGTCTTAAATTCGGGTTTGCCGCAGGGGCTGAATCCCGGTTCCGCCTTGGAATTGAGGCCGGAATACGAAACGAACTCTATATGTATATGCAGAATATACCAACCTTTAATGAATATCTTGCAGATACGGTTCGAACAACAACTTCTTCAAATGCTTTGCTTGGAAGGGTTTATAACAGTATAGGAGAGAGTTTCTCCTGGGAAGCAACAGGAGAGCTGTGGCTTACAGGGCTGAGGGCAGGGGACTTCCTTCTAAAGGGAGAAATGGAAGGATCAGTTGGGAAGGAAGGCAGGGGGATCACTGCATCTGCCAGGGGCGAGCTCTCCTCGCAGTCACCTCACTGGTGGCAAAATCGGTGGGGTAGCAATAATTTTGTATGGGAAAATGATTTTGGTAAAGAGGTTAGACTGTTGACCGGGGGTGATATTCGCATGCCCGGACTTAACCTCCTGGTGTCAGCTGACTATACCCTGATTACCGACCATATCTGGTTTGGCGGGGACGCACAGCCGCGTCAGTATGACGGAGCCATCTCAATACTCACATTAAGGGCTGACAATGAGTTGAAATTCTGGAAGTTCAGGTTTCGTAACCGCCTTCTCGCCCAGAGCACCAGTCATGCCGATATAATCCCACTACCCCTTGTCACGGCAAAATCGTCACTCAGACTCTATCATGAGTTCAGGTTTAAGGCAACAGGTGGCCGGCTTGAGAGCAGTATTGGTGCTGAACTGTTATGGCATTCACCCTATTATGCCCCGTCATATATGCCCGCTACCGGGGTCTTTTATGTGCAGGATCAGATCAGTGCCGGTAACTATCCCTATCTTAATCTGTTCCTGAACCTGAAGCTTAAAAGAACGCGTGGTTTTATAGCTTTTGATCATGTAAATCAGGGCTTTAACGGGTATAACTACTTTATGGTTCCGGGTTACCCACTGCCTGTCAGAACCTTCAGATATGGTGTGGCGTGGACATTCTATAATTAATTACTATCTTTGCCCTGCAGCAGACTTTTCATCTGCAACATATGTTTAACTAAACATAATAGCTTGAGAAAAAGGCTTATATTAATTGGCTTATCTCTTTTTGTTATAGCCGTCTCCTGTAGTTCAGACTCCAAAAAATCACATCGGAGGGAGGTAATTATAGACCGTGACCTGGATGATATCAGGGAAAGGGGCAAGATGATTGCCATAACAGATTTCAACTCCACAAGCTATTTTATATACCGTGGTGAACCCATGGGGTTTCAGTTTGAGCTTCTTCAAGCCTACGCTGATTACCTGAACCTTGATCTTGAGATAATCACTGAGAATGACCTGAATGTGGCCGTTGAAAGGATGAACAGGGGTGATGCCGATCTTCTTGCCTTCAACCTGACCATCAGCAATGAAAGGAGAGAGCAGGTTAATTTCACAATGCCCATTGGTCAGACAAGGCAGGTCCTGGTACAGCGGAAGCCCTCCAACTGGCTTAGCATGACCATGGATCAGATCGATAACATCCTTGTGCGGAACCAGCTTGATCTGGCAGGTAAAAGCGTATATGTTCAGTCAGGGTCTTCCTACTACCACCGTCTGCTTAATCTGCAGGATGAGATAGGTGATTCAATCAATATTATCCCGGTGCCGCTTGAGACAGAAGAGCTTGTTACCCTGGTGGCCAGGGGAGAGATAGACTATACGGTATGTGATGAGAATGTTGCCCTTGTAAACAGAACATATTACTCAATACTGGATGTTGACACGCCCGTCAGCTTTCCCCAGAATTATGCATGGGGAGTAAGACGAACCGGTTCCGATCACCTTCTGGAGAGCCTTAATGAGTGGATCCGTGGGTTTACTGCAGGATCAAACTATGCTCTCCTGTATGCAAAATACTTCCGTAACCCCAGATCAAGGCGTATTTTTGCGAGTGATCTCTATTCTATTTCAAGCGGAAGGGTATCCCCGTGGGATGATTTTTTTAAGCAGTACAGTGATTCTCTTGGCTGGGACTGGCGGTTGCTGGCTTCTATGTCATACCAGGAGTCACGTTTTGATCCTGATGTGGTCAGCTGGGCTGGTGCCTACGGTCTGATGCAGTTAATGCCCTCTACCGGAAGTCATTTTGGTATTGATGCAAGACATACTCCCGAGGAGAATATTAAGGGGGCTGTACTCTACCTGCAGTGGCTCCAGGATCTTTTTGAGGAAAAGGTAAAGGATACCAATGAGCGGTTGAAGTTTATCCTTGCAGCTTATAATGCAGGTCCCGGTCACGTACTGGATGCACGGAAGCTGGCTGTAAAGAACGGCCGTGATCCTGAATTATGGAGTGATGTTGGTTATTACCTGCTGAGGAAATCGGAGCCTGAATTTTATCATGACCCGGTGGTGGAACATGGTTTCTGCCGGGGTGAAGAGCCCTATAATTATGTTGTAGAAGTTCTGAACAGGTATGAACACTACCAGAACTTTATTCCTGCCAGGTAATTGAGGCACGTTCCATAACCACAATCAGCTCATGTAGAATCATTGCCGTTGCTCCCCAGATCACATGACCATTAAAGTCGTGGTACCTTACCATAACAGGCGTTTCCATAATCTCCATCTCCGTCTCTTTTACTCCGGTCGCACCGGCGAAGAACTCCATCTCCGCTTCAATCAGGCATACCACCTCACTCTTCTGGGGTGTGAACACCGGTCTGTATGGGATATAGCCTACAACAGGTGTGACCGTAATGTTGCTTACCGGAATATGGAGAGGGGTGAGGCTTCCCAATATCTCTATATCATTCCTGCTTATCCCTGTCTCCTCTTCTGTTTCCCTGAGGGCAGTCTCTGTAAGGTTAATGTCAGCGCCCTCCCTTTTACCCCCGGGAAAGGAGATCTGTCCGCTGTGCACACCCTGATATACCGGTCTCTGCATAAAGAGTGTAAAGAGTGTTCCCATATGAGGATAGAGCAGTATCATCACAGCTCCCTGCCGGGATTCCGGTCCACCGCTGCGGGGAAAGGCTTTAATCCTGCGGTCCGACGATGCCATCTCCCACTGGACATCTGTTCCCGGAAGCGGCAGTAATAATGATTTTCTTAATTTTTCTGTAAAGAGAGGTGTCATTTTCTGAACCTGCGTACAAACTCTTCCACTTCGGGCACTCCACCCTGATAAACAAGATAGCCGTTGTATGGTTCTCTTTCGGTTATTTCATGGGTGACAGGGGTCAGCATCATCTCCTTGATCTTTTCCGGATCATCGGTCTGCCCCAGTACCCATCCCAGCTTGACCCATGCTACTTCCGGCAGCATATTTCCGAGCGGCACAACTCCCAGAGCCATCATATCCCTTCCTGTCTCATATACAAACATATGTACATAACCCCATATTGTCTGGAGGGTCATAAATACAGATACCCCTTTCTCCTTTGCCCTCTGCAACGCCGGATAAAGCTCCCGGTTTACATGTCCCAGTCCGGTGCCAACGATAATTATACCTTTATATCCCATATCAACCAGTGAATCGAGAATTTCCGGTTTCATATGTGGGTAGTAATAGAACATGGTCACCTCCTCACTGAAGTAGGGCAGTATTTTTACCTTTCTGTCTTTCCGTCTGGGCCTGGCGTCTTTTTTGATATGAGTCAGTCCGGTTCTGGTAACTGTTGCTACCGGCGTATCTCCTATAGTACGGAATGTGGAGCGGTATGAGCTGTGCATCTTGCGTACCCTGGTACCGCGGTGGAGAAAACCATAATCATCGGAGGTGGGACCGAACATGCAGACCATCACCTCTGCAATATCGCCGTGTCCCGCAGCATATGATGCATGCATCAGGTTAAGAGCGGCATCGGAGGAAGGCCGGTCAGAGGATCTCTGCGAGCCAACCAGAATAATGGGGATGGGGGAATCCTGTACCATAAAGCTGAGAGCCGCTGCTGTATGGTGCAGGGTGTCAGTGCCATGACCTATCATTATCCCATCAGCACCATTATCAATCTCTTTACCTATAGCCTTTGCGAGTGTGATATACTGTTCCGGGCCCATGTTCTCACTGAAAACGGCAAAGAGCTTTTCGGTATTTATATTGCATATATCAGCCAGTTCGGGTACTGCACCATAAAGTTCCCCGGGAGAAAAGGCGGGGATAACAGCCCCTGTCCGGTAATCGAGTCGTGACGCAATAGTCCCTCCTGTACCGAAGAGTTTAACGGTAGGTTTATCATCAGAATAGGGAAACTCCTTCTCCGGAATTTTATAGTTCGCTTTCTGGTAACCTGTCTCCTCCATTGAGGTGACTGTATTAACATCGATACCGATATTGTAACCGGTTACAATTTTCAGCACTATATGGAGATCATCATCATTTTCAGATCTTGGCAGCACGGTTCCTGTAAAGAGACCTCGCGTGGTATTGATACGTGCCTGTCCCCACACCCTGAGATTGTACTTTTTGAGTAGTTCAAGAGCTCTTCCCTTGTATCCCTGGAAAATATCTTCTGCCATTACAAATTGTTTGTTTTTTCTGTTAACATGGTAAGCCTTTCCCTAAGATCCTCCATAGGAATGTTTCCTGTGGCCTGCTTTCTCAGCTGTCCCATAAGCCAGTTGATGCCTGCCTCTTCGCTATCCGATCTCCTCTCCTGCCTGAATTTTTCATACAGGAAGCTTGCAGGTTCTGTTATCTCATCAATGGTAGCGGGCCTGTAGCCTATTGTTGTGAGAACCGACTCAAACCTCATTCCCGGATGTTCATACAGTACTTTCAGCATAGGGAATGCAATTTCCGGATCAAGCCTTTTTGAGGCAATAAAGCCAAACATCTCACCAATAATACTGTGAGAGAAGTTTTTATGCGGTTTGCTTTTCCCTTCAAGATTTTTGTACCTGTGTCCGAGGAATCTGCCAATATAGCACGGATCAAAGCCATAGTCTGCGGAGATATTTTCTATAAGGGGTACCATGTTTTTACTCAGAAGATACCTGTAGGTATCTTCCGGTATCTTCCAGTCTATCATCTGCCTGTACCTTTCAGAAATATCAACCGGGATATCCTTTCTCAGACTTTCAATATACTCATCGGTAAGCGGGATAGGTGCTGAATCGGTATCGGGATACATCCTGTCACTTCCGGGCAGTACCCTTTCAAATATTGTTGTGCCGTCAGGAAACGATTTCCGGGTCTCATTCGGTACCCCTTTATAAGCCATCTGCAATCTCTCTTCAACGGTTTCAATGGCAGTAGGGATATCCTCATCCGGCCCCCATAGAATAATTACGGCATCATTCTCCATGCAATTCATAAAGTCCGCTGCCTTTTTCCAGAATGGCTGATCAAAAAGCTGCTCAGTTGCTTCCGAGTGTGTCATATTGGGCTTCTCAATGCAGGCTATTACTTTCAGTCTGTTACTGAACTCATCAGCGAACATATGCCCAGGCTGGATGAAATGTGAAAGAAGGCCCCTGCAATTTGCCATCCTTATGGCAATTACCCTGTAACCCTTTTCCATAGCGTCTGACACAGGCCCGGTGATAAGGTGCCTGTCAGCAGGAGTAATCTCCCTGTGGCTTATCTCCGGGGTAGATTCACCATTGTTTCTTTTTAATAGTTTATCTCTGATTTTAAGGAGTGCAAATTGCCTGAAGGCCTCATTGTGTGACAAAAGGGGTATCCAGCTGTTATGAGCCACTCCCTTTATCTCCACCCTGCTTCCTCCCCTGCAACTTACATTTACATCTTCACGGCCTGCTCCTATTCCTGTTCTGACCTTACCGGTACTCCTGTTAAGGAACCTTATATACTCTGCTGCTTCGGCAAGTTCCCACGGAGTCTCCATGTCCGGGTATGTTACCGTTTCAATAAGCGGCATGCCCAGCCTGTCAGTTTTATATATTCTGGTATGCCCTATATCTGATACCTCACGGCACGAATCCTCCTCTATACTTAACTGAATAAGTCTCACTTTTTTACCTGACAGCTGAATCTCTCCTTCAACACCAAGGATAGCTGTTCTCTGGAACCCTGTAGGGATACTGCCGTCGAGGTACTGTTTCCTGGTAATATGCACCTCACCCACAATATTCAGCTTGCTCAGCAGTGATATCTCCAGTGCTATCTCCAGTGCTTCACGGTCAATGGGGAACGGAGGGGTGTCATCCACCTCGTAGGTGCAGGCATTTTCATTGTTTATGCGGTATATAATCTGCTTCCTGGTCCGGAACTCCATCAGGGCAGTACCGTCATATTCACCCAGCTCACTCAGTGTGGGACGCATGTGCCGTATCAGTTCAGCATCGAAATTATCATGATCATGGTAGATACCAGCCATGCATCGGCAAAAGAGTTTCTTCCGGGTTTTAAGCTGCTGGTGTACCTCCAGTCCAGACATAAAACCTATTCGTCTGTAGTCTTCTGCAGTTGCGTCTTTCAGATCAACGTAACCTGTCTCCTTCCTTGTTAAAAGGAAATTCTTCTCCGGATCAATTCTCTTCATCGGGGGCCCTTTTGGGATGCCAAATTATGCAACAATGGTCTATAAATCAAACTTCAACCTAAGAAGATAACGGAGTCGGTTTAATAAATTTTAAACTATTGCCATGAACAGGAATGAATTGTTATCAAACAGTCATTATGTTAATACGGATTGAAGTAAAAGCCCCGAAAGAATTTTTAAAAAAATGTTTGCAGATCAGTCGAAACGGATCGCTTTCACAGGCGATATTCTGGATACCAGGTGAGAGGGGATAAGCATCATAAGTATAATTATTGCCATGGTGCCTGCGTTCAGAATAAGGACATGAAACAGTTCCAGGTTGACAGGAACTGTTGAGAGGTAGTAAGAGGAGGGATCAAGGGAGATAAGGCTGAACCGTTCTTGCAACCAGGCCAGTGTTATACCTGTCAGGTTACCCCATAGCAGCCCCTTGAAGATAAGGTAGGAAGCCTGCCACAGAAAAATCCTCCTTATCATCCTGTTGCCAGAGCCAAGGGCTTTGAGAACACCTATCATATTGGTTTTTTCAAGGATCAGTATCAAAAGTCCGGAGATCATGTTAAACCCGGCTACGGTAAGCATAAGGATTAGAATAACAATTACATTGGTGTCCTGAAAATTAAGCCAGTCAAAGATCTGCGGATACTTAATCCTGATATTAGTGACTTTCAGCTTATCCATCTCAGGTTCTGCCGGGTACCCGATTATGCTCCTTGTAACCATGGTCATCTCATCTATCCTGCTGAAATCGTCAACCAGTATCTCGAAGCCCGAGGCCTGGGTTTCACTCCATCCGTTAAGTCTCCTTATATGGTCAATATCGCACAGCACAAAAATCTTATCCATCTCCTCAACACTGGTCTCGTATATACCCTCGACGGTAAATCTGCGCTGCCTTGGCGGGTCCTGGACAAAGAACATTGCAAAAGGATCTCCTGTTGACAGACCAAGCATATCGGATATTTTTTTTGAGATTACAACGCCATCGGATCGCACTGAATCACCGATTGCAGGGATATTTCCTTCAACAAGACTCTTTTCGAAGAAGCTCCAGTCATAGTCGGGTCCCACTCCCTTGAGTACCACTCCCTGGATATTCTCATCTGTCTTGATGATGCCTGCTTTGGTGGCAAACTGCTGGATATGGTTTATTCCCCTTGTTTCCCTGAGCGTTCCGATAAAATCCTGATCTGTATTTATAGGAGCTGTTTCATATGAGTAGTTGGAGTCAAGGTTTATAATCTGCAGGTGACCTGCAAAGCCGGCAATCTTGTCCCTGATATCCTCCTTGAACCCTGTAAGAATTGATACGGCGAGTATCATTACCGCCAGTCCCATCGAAATTCCTGCGATAGCAATAACGTTGACCGGGCGGGAAAATGAGTTCTCCCTGTCCCTCTCACGTATGAGTCGGCGCGATATAAAAAGTGATATTCTCAATATCCTGTTTTGATCTGTAAAATTAGTAAATATTACCAAGTTGGAAAGGGGAAGTTATTTTGATATTTTTACTGTAAATATTTTGAGATGCGTAATATACTATCTGTACTCAGTGTGACAGCTGTCCTGCTGTTACCTTCCGGCTGTTCAGCCTTTACTTCCTCCGCTGCCTATACCGACTCCTCTTCCGCCGGTTTCAGCCCCGGGGTTCAGGATGTTGTGCCGGGAGCATGGAGCACTGAACGCTATATTGAGATTCTGAAGGGAAAATCAGTGGGTGTTGCAGCAAATCATACTTCGCTGGTCACTGGTAAGCATCTTGTTGATACACTGCTTACTCTTGGCGTTGATGTAAGGAAGATTTTTACTCCCGAGCACGGGTTCCGCGGCACCGCAGGGGCTGGCGAGTATATTGAAAGCGGCAGGGATGAAAAGACAGGACTTCCAATAATTAGTCTGTACGGATCAAGCAGAGAACCGGATGCTGCAGACCTTGCAGACCTGGATATACTGGTTTTTGATATTCAGGATGTTGGAGTCAGGTTTTATACCTACATCTCTACACTTCAGCTTCTGATGGAGGGTTGTGCGGAGACAGGTGTTAAGGTTTTGGTTCTGGACAGGCCGAATCCTAACGGTCATTATGTTGACGGGCCGGTTCTTGATACTGCCTGGAGTTCATTTATAGGAATGCAGCCTGTGCCGGTGGTTTATGGTATGACAATAGGGGAATATGCCCTGATGCTGAATGGTGAAGGATGGCTTGCCGGAGGGGCAGGGTGTGATCTTGAGGTAATCCCCTGCACAGGATATTCTCATAAGACGCCGTATGATCTACCTGTGCCTCCTTCTCCTAATTTACCCGACAGGGTTGCTGTGCAACTCTATCCATCGCTCTGTTTTTTTGAGGGGACTGATATCTCTGTCGGACGGGGTACTCCGTTTCCATTCAGGGTGTTCGGGCATCCCTCACTTAAAGAGTACCCGTTTGCATTTACGCCCCGGTCGGTTACTGCTGCACCTTCTCCACCCCATATGGACAGGCTCTGTTACGGGCTTGACCTCTCCTCAGCGCTTTATAACGGCACACTGCCTTCAGACAGACTATCTCTTGAATGGCTGACAGATGCATACAGTAATTTCCCGGATAAGAGCAGTTTCTTCAACAGTTACTTCGACCGTCTGGCCGGTAGCAGTGAGCTTCGCGAAATGATAATAGCCGGAAAATTACCTGATGAGATAAGGGAATCATGGAGAAGTGATCTGGATCGTTTCCTTCAGATAAGAAAAAAGTACCTGCTTTATGATTGACAGGTACTTTTCAGGATATTTCTTTATCTGTTGAAGCTCTTCTGTTTTTTTGGTTATTCTCTTTTTCAGTGATTACCTGCTGTTGACCGGAACTAACACCTTTTCAGTAATTATTGACGTACTGTGGCTAATCTTTTCTTCCCGGGTAAACTTTCAGTGCCTCTGCCAGCGTCTCCATTGCTGCCCTGAGATCATCCAGCTTAAGGACATAGGCAATCCGCACCTCGTTTTTACCAAGCCCCGGAGTGGAGTAGAAGCCGGAGGCCGGAGCAACCATGACTGTCTGATTGTTATACTCAAAATCTTCAAGTATCCATTGTGCAAATTTGTCAGCATCATCTACAGGAAGCCTGACAACGGTATAAAATGCACCTTTTGGCTTAGGGCAATAGACTCCGGGTATCTTATTAAGTGCATCAACCATAAAGTTGCGTCGTGCTATATACTCATCATAAACGGCTGAAAAGTACTCCGGCGGAGTATCAAGGGATGCCTCGCCTATTATTTGTCCCAGTCCGGGCGGACTGAGTCGGGCCTGTGCAAACTTGAGGGCTGTGGAGATAACCTCTTTGTTTTTTGTTACCAGTGCACCTATTCTTACACCGCATTCACTGTATCTTTTGGATACAGAATCCATCATGATTGCATTCTGCTCAATACCCTCCAGATACATTGCCGAATGGTGGTGTTCATTGTCATAGCAGAACTCCCGGTATACCTCGTCGGAGAAGAGATAGAGATCATGTTTTTTTACAATATCCCTCAGCTTCAGTAACTCTTCTTCTGAGTAGAGGTATCCCGTAGGATTATTAGGGTTACATATCATTATTGCCTTTGTCCGGGGACCGATCTTTTTTTCTATCTCCTCAATCTCCGGAAGGGCAAAATCATCCTCAATATTCGAGGTTACAGGTACTATTTTGATACCCGCAGTGGTGGCAAAACCATTGTAATTGGCATAGAACGGTTCTGGTGTGATCACTTCATCACCCGGATTAAGACATGTCATAAAGGCGAAAAGGACAGCTTCCGAGCCCCCTGTGGTAATCAGCAGGTCAGTATATTCGATGTCAATACCTTTTGACTGGTAGTAACCTGCCAGCTTGCGCCGGTATGACTCGTTGCCCGCTGAATGGCTGTATTCAATTACCTTCAGGGAGAAGTTGCGTAGTGCATTCAGGGCTACCTCAGGAGTCTCAATATCGGGTTGTCCGATATTCAGGTGGTATACCTTTCGTCCCCTGCGCTTTGCCTCTTCTGCGTACGGTACAAGTTTTCTGATTGGTGAAGCGGGCATTGCCCTGCCTTTATCTGATATATTCGGCATGATTGGTTATTTAAGTTAAAATAAACTGTACCAAAGGTATATCTTCCTTTTATAACACAATATGATTTTTCACATTTTTCGTTTTTAATACTTGATGAAGAAATATCCTGATGCCTGTGGGTTAAAACTTGAAAATCAGGTACAGAAGGTAAAATAATAATTCCTATTTTTGCACTCTTATCAAATTAACAAGAGAAATATTGCTATGGAGATTGCCTCAAAATATGATCCGTCAATAGCGGAAAACAGGTGGTACAGGGTTTGGATTGAGAGAGGCTATTTTAAAAGTGTCCCTGACGACAGGGAACCCTATGTCATTACCATTCCCCCTCCCAATGTAACAGGAGTACTGCATATGGGTCATATGCTAAATAATACAATCCAGGATGTGCTTATCCGGCGTGAGAGAATGAGGGGACGCAATGTATGCTGGGTTCCGGGTACTGATCATGCATCCATAGCGACAGAGGCAAAGGTTGTTGCCAAGCTTAAAGCTGAGGGAGTGGAGAAGACTTCACTTACACGTGAAGAGTTTCTGAAGCATGCGTGGGAGTGGACCGATAAGCACGGCGGAATAATACTGGAGCAATTAAAGAGGCTGGGTGCCTCCTGCGACTGGGATCGTACGCTTTTTACCCTGGACGATCTGAGGTATCAGTCGGTGATAAAGGTTTTTGTGGATCTGCATGAAAAGGGGTTGATCTACAGGGGTATCAGAATGGTTAACTGGGATCCCGAGGCGATGACCGCAGTCTCAGATGAGGAGGTGATATACTCCGATGAGGAGTCCAGGCTCTTTTATGTTAATTACCCCGTTGAAGGGGAGGATGGGCATATCACAATTGCAACCACCAGGCCCGAAACGATTCTGGGAGATACAGCTGTCTGTGTGAATCCGGCGGATCCCCGGTACAAGGATTTTATCGGGAAAAACGTTATAGTCCCGATGGTTAATCGTTCAGTGCCGGTAATAGCTGATGAATACGTAGATATGGAGTTTGGTACCGGGTGTCTCAAAATCACTCCTGCACACGATATCAACGATTATGAGATAGGTGTCAGACATGGCCTTGAGGTTATTGATATCTTCAATGATAATGGCACCCTTAGTGAAAAGGCGCAGCTTTTTGTCGGAACTGACAGGTTTGAGGCGCGGAGGCTTTCAGAGGAGAGACTCATAAGTGAAGGTGTTCTTGAAAAGACCGAATTGTACCGCAACAAAATAGGAAGATCTGAAAGAACAAGTGCGGTTATAGAACCAAAGCTTTCTATGCAGTGGTTTCTTAAGATGGAGGATCTGTCTCGTCCGGCACTTGATGCAGTCCTTGGCGGTGATATTGCCATCCATCCTCCCAAGTTCAGGAATGTCTATCGTCACTGGATGGAGAATGTACGCGACTGGTGTATCAGCCGGCAGCTGTGGTGGGGGCACCGTATCCCCGCATGGTACTACGGTAACGGTGAATTTGTGGTGGCTGATACAGCAGATGAGGCTCTGGCTAAGGCAAAGAGAGATAGCGGTAACAGCAGCCTGACATTCGGTGATCTCAGACAGGATGAGGATGTTCTCGATACCTGGTTCTCATCCTGGCTCTGGCCCCTGGTTAGTTTTAACGGCATAATGGAGCCTGACAATGAGGATATAAAATATTACTATCCCACCCACGCCCTTATAACAGCACCCGAGATACTCTTTTTCTGGGTCGCAAGAATGATAATAGCAGGGTATGAATACAGGGGAGAGAAGCCTTTCAGTGATGTTTACCTGCATGGGATTGTACGCGATAAGCAACGGAGGAAGATGTCAAAGTCGCTCGGCAATTCACCCGACCCGCTTGATCTGATCAGCCAGTATGGTGCTGATGGGGTAAGGGTGGGTATGTTGCTCTGCTCTCCGGCAGGTAACGATCTTTTGTATGATGATTCTCTTCCCGAGCAGGGGCGAAACTTCGCCAATAAGATATGGAATGCATTCAGACTGGTAAACGGATGGAAGATTGATGAGTCAGTTGAAAGGCCACAATGGTCAGAGCAGGCAGAAAAATGGTTTGAATCACGCCTGCATCACTCAGTAAACAGCTATAATGACCTGTTTGAAAAGTTCAGGATATCGGAGGCACTGATGGTTGTATACCGGCTCTTCTGGGATGATTTCTCAGGATGGTACCTTGAAATTGTTAAACCTGATTTTGAAAAGGGTATAGATCCGGAAACCTATCGTGTCACAATGAATTTCATTGATGCCCTGATGCGTCTGATTCATCCTTTTATGCCCTTTATTACCGAGGAGATATGGCATCTGTCATCTGAACGTAGCGATAATGAGAGCCTGATGATCAGCCCGATGCCGGAGGCAGGGAGAGTAGACAGTAAACTTCTTACGGCTTTTGAACGTGCCCAACAGCTGGTTAGCTCAATTCGAAGCCTCAGAAGAGAAAAGAACATACCCAACAGGGAAAGTATTGATCTGGTAATTGCCAGTCCTGCTGATAAAGGGATGTCATCACTTATGGCCACAATCTCAAGGCTTGCGGGTATCGGGCAGGTGAGTGAGTCTGAAGTGAAACCGGAAGGCTCGGTTACTATTATGGTAGGTACCGATGGATATTATATCCCGGTGGGGGAACGAATGGATATTGAGGCTGAAGTTGAGAAGCTTAACAATGAGCTTCAGTATACAAGGGGGTTTCTGGAGAAGGTAATGGTAAAACTTTCAAATGAGAGGTTCGTTAACAATGCGCCTTCAGCAGTGGTAGAGACAGAGAAGCAGAAGCGCGATGATGCCCTCTCGCGGATAGCCTCCCTGGAAGCAAGGATAGATGAGCTGGGCAAATAACCGCTTAGTGCCTGTCTGCCAGGTGATTCGTAGAGGGTGTGGTTAAATTCCCCAGGGCTTGCCCTGGGGTATAATACCATTTATCTTAACAGTTCCCGGCACTGATGATTTTACGCATAACAGGCCCTGATCTGTCAGCTCCTGAATTGCTTAGGAGCTCTACAGAGCCAGGGGAAAAAGGAGGTTTAGATCAGGGAATCAGCTTGCGGATATAGTAGTTGTTATCCATCTCATCCATTCTCCAGTTCTCTGAGAGGTAGATGTGCCACCCGTCGCCGGTGATATGATTGCGGTCTATTCTGACACTGCGTGCGGGCACTCTTATATATCTGAGATTGGGTGATACGAGGCAGCCTCCTTCAGAAACATTAAGCTTACCCCAGTTATCTGTTACTTTAAGCTTTTTATAAATTACACCCAGGGAGTCAACGGGTTCAATATCTTCAGGTTCAAAAATAAAGCTCGGACTTTCAAGGGTGAGATAGACAACCGGCTTATCGGTGAAGCTGGAGGTTCTTCTGTGAAGCCCCTCCCGTATTCTTTTAAAACGTTCCGTCTCCTCCCGGCGAACCATCTCGATGTCATAGTTTACGGCCAGGCTCCCGGCTACATCCCTGCTCACCTCAGGCAGTGTGATATCTATCATGTTGCGTAGTCTTTCTCCAAGGTCAATGCCCGGCATATCGATTGTTGAAAAGTCAAAGCCGTAGTCGTGTAACAGGTAAGCGTAAAGAGCACCATGCACAAAACCATAGCTGTGGGTGAAGGAGAAGTTATAGATACGATGCAGATATTCAAGTAACGTTTTGGTGTAACTATCATGGCTATCACTGGCCAGAAGCATATAGGTAAAAGTAGCCAGGCCTTCATAGTTTTCAAAAAGATTTTCATCCTCTGTATAGTAGGGGTAGATCTCTCTTCTTGTGTTTCTGAAGATCAGTGCATCACGTATAGCCTGTTCACGTACGGTTGATTCGGATTTTATTGCTTTCTCCAGGGCTTTCCATTCCATCTTCAGCCATATCCTGGCATCCGGTTCATTCATGTGGGCCGGATTATAATCCTGGTTGTCAATACCTTTTTTATTCTGCATACAATGAAAAAGGCCATGCAGACATCTCGCCGTAATCCTGTAATTATCCTCATTTTCCGGAAGGGGAGCCATGGCAAACAATGTATTTCCGAAGGTAACGGCGAAATTGCTTATTACCTGATCTCCCGGATAGATACCTGTATATATACCATCCTTCTGTTTAAGAAGGCCAAGGCTGTCAGGCATATTTGCGAAAATCCTGCGGGTATCCACATCCACAAGCATCAGAGGACCGTAAAGATTTAACCCCCAGAGCTCCCCGTCATCACTATTGCAGATACTTTCAACTTTCTCGAAATAAGCCGCTGCCTTCAGGTTTGTAATATACTCAATCCCTTTCTCCGTATTACATCCGGTAAGGCAGGTTAACAGGAATAGTGCTATAAGAGAAATCAGTCGCATAATTAACTATTTTACTCCGGATTGGAGTCTTCAATATTGGTCAGCAAAATATTCCGACCTCAAAAATAAGAAAATTCTTATCATTCCTTTCTCTTATGTATATGGAATGAGAAATTTTTAGTTTTGTATATGATTAATGCGGTTTGGAGCCTGTGCTTAAATTTTTATATTTGCATCTTACCTCAATTAACTTAAACACAATGATGAACAGTAACAGTGATATCCTTATGAATCCCAATGAACTGGTTCAGTTCCTAAAGAAACCGGCTGCACAGTTTACCAGGGAAGATCTTATCAGATTTATTGAAGCCAGAGGCATTGAGATGCTTAATTTCAGATATGTGGCGGGTGACGGCAAGCTGAAAGCCCTCAATTTTGTATTGTCGGGACGCAATCATCTTGAGTCAATCCTCTCTTCAGGTGAGCGTGTTGATGGTTCAAGCCTCTTCCCCTTTGTTGGGGCAGGGTCAAGTGATCTGTATGTTATTCCACGCTACCGTACCGCTTTCCTTAATCCTTTTACTGAAAGGCCCACACTTGAGATTCTGTGTTCTTTCTACGATTTTGAGGGAAAGCCCCTTGAAAGTGCACCGGAAAACATCCTCAGAAAGGCATATGCAAAATTCAGGGATTCAACCGGTCTCACCATGAAGGCTCTTGGGGAACTTGAGTATTATGTAAAGTCATTTAGTGAAGATTTATATCCTTCTGTTGATCAGAAAGGATATCATCAGACGAAGCCGTTTGCAAAATTTGAGGATCTGAGAGTGGAGGCGCTGATGCTCTGCGCCCGGGCAGGCTGCCGTATCAAGTATGGCCATTCTGAGGTGGGCAGCTTCACAAAGGATGGCGAGGACTATGAGCAGCATGAGATTGAGTTTCTGCCGGTAGAGGTAGACGAGGCGGTTGATCAGTTGCTGATAGCAAAATGGATTATACGTCTGCTTGGCTATGAATATGGGGTAGAGGTAAGCTTTGCTCCAAAGATTACTGTTGGGAAGGCAGGAAGCGGACTGCATGTTCATATGATGCTGGAGAAGGATGGCAGAAACATGATGGTGGAGAATGGACGCATAAGTGATACCGCCCGTAAAATGATCGCGGGGATACTGGATCTTTCCCCTTCACTGACGGCTTTCGGAAACACTATACCAACCTCTTACCTGAGGCTGGTGCCACACCAGGAGGCCCCTACTAATATATGCTGGGGTGACCGTAACCGCTCTGTTCTTGTACGGGTTCCTCTCGGATGGCTGGGTTCCTCTGATATGATTACAGATGCAAATCCGGTGGAGAAAGGAAAGAGTGTTCCCGAAGAGAGCAAGCAGACGGTTGAGTTTCGTGCACCGGACGGATCCGCAGACCTATACCTGCTGATGGCCGGACTTGTAGTGGCAGCTGAACATGGTCTTTCCATGAAGGGAGCCCTGGAGATGGCAGAGGAGCTATATGTCAATGTAAATATTTTCAGGGATGAGCACAGTGAAAAACTTGCTTCCCTGAAATCACTTCCGGCATCATGCTATGAATCAGCCGGGATGCTTGATAAACAAAGACAATTCTATGAGGAAGGAAACGTTTTTCCTGCTGGTACAATAGGTAATATTGTGGAGAGACTAAAGGGATACAACGACAGGGATCTGAGTGAAAGGCTTTATGGCAAGCATGAAGAGATAGCGGAACTGGTAAGGGAGTACCTCCACTGCAGCTGAGAGAACATTGTATCAGATGGTTGCCCGTATAATCAGGGCAGCCGGCATAGTATGGGGTTTGCCCAGGGGGTATAATCAGAGGATCAGTTAAAGTGAAGCCTGAGATATGGAATCCTCTGTTAACAGTTCTTCCCGTTATTACCCTGGCAGTTGTTGTTATTCAGGTTTGCACTTCTGATGCTTGCATTCAGCTCAAAACCGATAAGGATGGTTATGGAATTGAGGTATAGCCAGAGAAGGATTACCAGAATGGTTCCCATTGAGCCGTAAAGTTTATTATAGTTATCGAAATTATTCACATAGGCTGAAAATCCCAGTGATGTAAGAATAAAGAGCAGGGTTGCCAGTGTTGATCCGGCTGATATAAACCTGAACCGTGCCTTTCGTGCGGGAGCAAGGTAGTAAAGGAATGAGATGGCGTTAAAAAGGATTATGATAATAACAATCCATTTAAGAATTATAAAGATGTAATAGACAAGGTTAGTCTCGATAACTGCATTGTCAACCAGCTTTTGAACGGCCAGTCTGCCGAATATCAGAACTGCGGATGCCACCGCAATCATAAAGACAACTATAACGAGCAAACTGAAGCTGACCCTTCTCTGCGCTACCCAGCTCCTGGTTTCAAACTGATGGTCTGAAACAACAAATGCTTGAATAAGTGCGTGAATTCCGTTTGACGACATTAATGCGGAAGCCAGAAACATCACTACCAGGAATATTCCGCTCTTATTGGTGATCATGTCTGTAAGAGTGGACTCCAGGAACACAAATGCCCTGGCAGGCATTATTGATTCAAACAACCTGATAAGCTCACTCTGAAAATTTGGAATAGGGACAAAAGGAATAAGCGTAAAGAGGAAGAAGGAGGAGGGAAGGAGTGCAAGAAGAAGGTTAAAGGCAATAGAGGAGGCTCTTGTAACAAGTGCTCCTTTTCTGAATCCTCTGACAAAGAAAAGAAAAACATCGTATATGGGTACCCTGTCGAATCCTGGCAGCACCAGGGTTTTAAACCTTTCGGCCAGTGAATCAGGGATATGACGTTGGAAAAGTGAGTTCATATTACTTTCAGGCTCATGTCAAGACTTCTGATACGGTGCGTCAGTGCTCCTACACTTATATAATCGACACCACAGGCTGCATAATCACGTATAGTATCAAGAGTTATTCCTCCACTCGATTCAGTCTGATACCTCCCATCAATAAATTCCACTGCCCTGCCGGTCAGTGGAACCGAAAAATTATCGAGCATTATCCGGTTAACACCGCCCGTTTTGATAATTGTTTCAATATCATTAAGTGAGCGTGCTTCAATTACCACCGGCAGGCTTAGACCGGTTCTTTTAAAATACTCCTGTACTCCTGAAATTGCTTCGCTGATACCCCCGGCAAAATCAATATGATTATCTTTGAGCATAATCATATCAAAGAGTCCCATTCTGTGGTTTAAGCCTCCCCCTATCCTGACAGCCTCCTTCTCAAAAATTCTAAACCCCGGTGTTGTCTTGCGTGTATCAAGAATTCTGGCCCTGAATCCGCTTACCGCATCACAATATTTTCTTGTTTCAGTTGAAATGCCGCTCATCCGTTGCATGACATTAAGAACCAGTCTCTCTGCCTGCAACAGTGAATGCTGCGATCCGCACACTATAAAGGCAATGTCTCCGGGCTTTATGGAATCGCCGTCATCAAGGAATCTTTCTAATATAAGTGACTTG
>JAIVHO010000028.1 GCA_020201035.1 Bacteroidales bacterium | reverse complement strand
GAGGAGGATGCGCTAAAGATGATAGAGTACCTTAAAGAGCTGGCTGGTGAGATCTAGAATTGCCCGGATAGCAGGAGTTATTAACGAACTTACAAGAACAAGACTGTCGGCTGCCGTCACCTTCTCAGGTGCTGCAGGGTACCTTCTTTACGAAGGGTGGCAGTCATCCCCGTCATTTCCTGTTGCCCTGGCCGGAATTTTCCTTCTCTCCTCAGGATCCTCTGCTCTTAACCAGTATCAGGAACGAAGAACAGATGCACTGATGTCAAGGACTGCAGGCAGACCTCTGCCGGCAGGGAGGATCACGCCTTCACGGGTGTTGAGTATTGCTCTTCTGTTACTGCTCTCAGGTGCCATAATGCTCTCCCTGATTCCCGGAGCTATGCCCCTGCTGCTGGGATTGGGCACGGTAGTCATCTACAACTTTCTCTATACACCGCTTAAAAAGGGTACATATCTGGCAGTTATCCCGGGCGCCCTTACAGGAGCCATTCCCCCGCTGATAGGATTCACGGCTGCCGGAGGATCACTGGCAGAACCACCTGCACTCTTTCTGGCCGGATTTATGTTTACATGGCAACTTCCTCATTTCTGGCTGCTTATTTCGGCCTACCGGAGTCAGTACCTTAATGCAGGATTCAGCTCCCTTGCCGGGAAACCAGATGATAAAACCATCAGGGTGGTAATACCCCTATGGATAATGATGGTATCAGCAGCCCTCCTCTTTGCTGGCAGATTCGGAATAGATATTGGAAGAGGCCTATGGTTTATTCTTGCGGCAGTCAATATTCTGGTAATTGCGCTATTCCTTAACCTGCTGGTCAGAAATGATCAGCCGTCAACAAACAGAAGCGCCTTTATTGCACTGAACGGCTTTGGTGCTGCAGTACTTACCATCCTTATTATCAGCACCCTTTAATAAACAACCTGACCTCTCCGGCCCTCCCATATAAAAACTCATTACCTACCTTGCGGGCACGCTCAGGCTTATACAAACTCATTACCCACCTTGCGGGCGCGTTCAGGCTTATACAAACTCATTACCCACCTTGCGGGCGCGTTCAGGCTTATCAAGATTAATACCAAGTGAAAGGCCGATTTCTACCAGCAGGTTCCATCCCGCTGCAAGGAAAAGATAGGGATTCATCTCACCGGCCGAAGGTACACGGATAGTGGTAAACGGTGTTTCACGGTCTGCAATGGCAACTATTTTCAGTCCCACACCCTCTTCCAGCACCTCCTTCAGTTTCTGTATCTCCTCCTCAATAGGGTCAATCACGATCACAATATCATTTTTCTCCATCACCTCCTCTATTCCGTGAACGGCATATGTTCCCTCAAGAAAGTCTGATTTTTTACGGGTGATCTCATTGGTTTTAAGGGTAAGTTCCTCAGCCACCCCGTCATTATATCCTGCAAAATAGATGGTAGAAGCTTTAGTGGCTATATCAACTATCTCGCTGTCAATCTTCATGGTGAGGGCCTCCTTAAGCTGCGAAGGAAGGGCTTTAAGCTCCCGGCCCATATCCCTGCCGGTAATGTGCCACAGGATTGATTCATAAAACAGTGTCTGTTCAACCACGCTCTTTGTGGCAGCTACCGCCTGCTCCCATCCGCACTTCAGCACAAAGGTCCTTGTGCACTCCTTCTCGAGCAGTGTATCCTGATTGGCCGTAAGGGCATATCTTTTTTCATTTCCCCCTGCGGCCAGCATCTTTGCCAGCAGCACCACCTCCTTTGTGCGTCCCGAGTTGGAGGCGCAGAAGACAGCCATACGGGAGAGGTCATACTGCGCCGACTGACGGGAGCCATCCGTTATTACCGTAAGGTCGGTTCCCCATCGGAGCGACTTACGTATAGCATTTTTGGCGGGAAATATCCTGCTTGACCCCTCCCCTGTCAGAAGCAGCTTTCCGGCTTTGCTTATCTCTTTCGCAATATCCGCGGTCTGACCCGGATCAAATATACTTACCGTTTCAACGGTTTCCATCATCTCCCTTACAAGGGCATACTTTGAATAACGGTTATCTGTTAAGTTCATCTCTTAATAGTATTATTGATTATTTTGATTTATGTTTTTCTGTCTTCTCCCTGATCTTTACTCAATCAGATTTCTTAAATCCTCCCTCTGGTTTTTCTCCCGGTTCCGCTACTCCCCTTCCAATCTTCTCAGCCACCTTCCGCAACTCCTCTTCCAATCTTCTCAACCACCTTCCGTAACTCCTCTGTCTCGTCACGTACCTGAACAATAAAACTGTTCTCATCTATTGTCCCCAGTGCAGTGGCCATTCCGGCAACTGATTACCTCCCCGATATCTTCTCAACCACTTTCCGTAACTCCTCTGTCTCGTCGCGTACCTGAATAATAAAACTGTTCTCATCTATTGTCCCCAGTGCGGCAGTCATCTCCTCACTGTTTCTGAAGGTTGCCATACGAAACCTGTTGGTATAATCCTTTTGACGCGAGAGGTAGACCTGATCGCTGATAAACTCCTGTATGGTTACAGCCCTTTTCAGAGCCTTGTTCCAGTGGGCGCGGGTAAGACTCTCCTCTCCATGCAACCCGGCAAGAGTTGCAAAGGCATGCTTCTGCTTATCCAGAGGATACTTCTCCCACAGTTCATTATACCTGGCATGAACGGCCTCCCATGATTTAAGCCGGCCTTTTCCGATATCACTCCTGAGGAGATCCAGATCACTTTGTGTCATCAGCTGACC
>JAIVHO010000046.1 GCA_020201035.1 Bacteroidales bacterium | reverse complement strand
GCCAGCGCACCAACAATGCTAATTATGCGTGGAATTTTAAACGTTGGCCTGAAATCGCTGCTTGCCCAGCTTTCAACAGTATAAGTAATGTTCAGAAATCCATACGTAATGATAAAAAAGATGGTGACGATGCGGGCAATGGTGTTCAGGTCGCCAATGAGAATGCCTGCCTGCGCAATTAAAAATGTAAGCAAAATCGCATTGCGTGGTTCCTTTGATGCACCAAAACCTTTGCTGAAAAAGGAAGGAGCAATATGATCCATTGCTACTGCCTGTAAAGTACGAGGTGCTCCCAGCATGCTTCCGAGAGCTGATGACAGCGTTGCTCCTAAAATGCCGGCGATCACCAGTTGAGGTATCCACGAAATCTTAAAGAGTACATCGGGATCATTGACCAACAGGGCGCTATTGACACTGTTGGAAAGAAACCATGCCAGACCAACATAAACGACCAACCCAGCCAAAATAGCTAAGATTACACCAAGTGGAATAGCTTTTCTTGCGTCTTTCAGGTCGCCCGACATAGCTACTCCTGCAGTGAAACCGGTAACCGCAGGAAAGAAAATGGCAAACAAAGCAATCCATGAAAGAGATTCAGGTAAAGCATTTAGTTGGGAGACAGAAGGTGTATAATCATGCTTTCCAAGAAATATTGAAAGAAGCGAGAGGGCAACAATTGTGAGAATAATGTATTGTGTTTTTATGGTAAGTGAAGTACTGATAAAAGTCAGGATGGTGACCAACAAAAGAATAATGGAACCAGCTATTCGAATTGAAGCTAAAGTAACTTCAAATCCGAAATACCCGAGAAAGATCTCAGTAAAACCAAAAAGTGGTCAAAAGCCCTGCCTGTCCCACAATCCAGGGCAAACGCAGATACATTATCACACCCAGTATTGTGAGTATGGAAGGAGTAAACACTCCACCAAAAACACCAAATTTTTTTGCTTTACCCATAGTTTAATTATTAATTTTCAGGCTTTTAAAAGTTTCTATCACTGTCTTTAATGATTTGGTTTGTATCTATATTTACTTATTTTAATATTGCTTACTCTTTTTTTTCAGCTTCCCCCATTTATTTTGACTACAAAAATAAATGGTATTATACCCCAGGGCAAGCCCTGGACCCTTCTTTCCGGGGCAAGCCCCGGGGAATTTAACCACACCCTCTCGTCCGCCGAAGCGGAACGCGAAGGTGGATTAAAATGTCATTACGACAAACTGTGTCGTTGTTTTTATGTAAGGACATCTTTTCTAATATAGCGGGTAACCACGTTTATATGTATAACAAAATTCTATATAGCTGTTATCAATTGAGATATATGTATGATTCCTATTGGATTATTTTTTTTGAAAACAATAAGATTCTTTCATTCGAAGACGGAATATTTAATTGACCTTATCAAATTTAAATAAAAGTCTCAAATAGCCCAACTGTTTTTCAGCAACTCATAAGCAATCATCTTGTAGCGCGAACCGACTGTGAGTTGCAGACAATTTTCGTCATGCTTAGTAGGATATTGAATAAAAAAGTTCAATAGTGTCCCGTTTTAAAATGATGTAAAACAATACCTTTATCAAATCCGCCGCCATATGGCTCAATAGCATCCGCCGACCCGGCGCCAGACGGAGAGGCAATTCTGAAAGACCTCAATAGCATCCCCCTCTACGGCGTAAGACGGAGCGGCAATTCCGAAAGACCAAATGGGAATTTGAACCAAGCCTGCAAAGCAGGTGAGCTCATGAGCAGGTGGTAAGCCTGACAGGGGGCAGGAGTTTGCTGATCTGAGCCGAAGCTGCGGCATCAGCAGACATGTTTCCTTATACAGGAATTATTCCTATATTTATTAGGTAAACCAGGCATCAACACCCAACCAGGTCATAACGGATGAAAAAAACCAGAAAAAAAGAAGAGTTACTTTCACCGGAAGAATCAGAGCAACATGAGAAGGAGCTACAGGCAGATCACCTGACGGATACTCTGTCAGATACCCAGCGGCAGCTTGAATCGCTTATTGGCAATCTGCCCGGAATGGTATACCGGTGTCGCCCCGACCGGCACTGGACAATGGAGTATCTTAATGAGAAATGCCGGGAACTGACAGGATATGCTCCCGAAGATATTATCCATAACAGGAAAATCTCCTATAACGATATTATAGTGAGTTCCGACAGGGAATATGTAAGAAGCGAAATTGCCAAAGCCACAGAGAAGAACAGTAGATTTGAGCTTAAGTACAGGATAAAAACAAAGAGAGGAGAGATAAAATGGGTTCTTGAGAACGGGACAGGGGTCAGAAACAAAAAAGGGGAAATTATCCAGGTAGAGGGCTTTATACAGGATATTACTGATCTGGTAAATGCGGAGAATGAGCTGGTCCGGGCACACAACAGACTTAACGTCACCCTTAAAAGCATTGGTGATGCGGTGATAACCACAGATACCAAAGCAAAAATAACCTTTATGAATGCGGTGGCTGAGAAGTTAACCGGCCATAATAGCAGCACCTCCGCAGGTAAACATATATCATATGTCCTGAAACTTATCAATATGAAAACCGGCAAGCGGGTAGAGAATCCTGTTGAAAGAGTACTAACTTCAGGCAAACCGGTTAACATGTCAGAACACACCGCACTGATGGCTCAGAACGGAAAGGAGTATATTATATCTGACAGTGCAACACCCATCACGGGAAGCAATGGAAATATTATTGGTGCTGTACTGGTATTCAGGGATGATACCGAAAAGTACCGGACAGCCCGGAAAATAGAGAGCTTCTCCAGAATTTTCGAAGATTCTCTGAATGAAATATTTATTCTGGATGCATCCACCAGAAAGTTTCTCTACGCCAACAAAGGTGCCGTCTCCAATCTGGGTTATTCACTCGATGAGCTGACAGGCATGACCCCTACGGATATTGCATTTCCACTTACAGATGAAGCTCTCAACGAACTGATCAGACCTCTTGAAGAAGGTACTGTTGCGAAAAATGCCTTCGAGCTGAACCATCGACGACGGAACGGCACTCATTATCCTGTTGAGGTACATCTTCAGAAAACCATTTTTGATAACCGGGATGCTTATGTGGCAATTATTCTGGACAAATCAGAACACAAGGAAACCCTTATGTCACTCGAAAGAGAGCAGAAAAGGCTTGAGTATGTTCTGGAGGGCACCAACTCGGGGATATGGGAATGGGAGATTGAATCGGGACAACTGACAATCAACGACAGATGGGCTGAGATGCTGGGATATACCATGGATGAGCTTCAACCTGTAACCTATGATACGTGGTTAAAACTAACCCATCCCGAAGACCTGCAGATAGCTTCTGATCTCCTCGAAAAACATTTCAGGAAAGAGATCGATTATTACGAGTGCGATACCCGCATGAAGCATAAGAACGGAAAGTGGATATGGGTATTGGACAGGGGCATGGTGGCTGAACGCGGACCCGATGGAAAACCGCTGCTGATGGCAGGCACCCACCAGGATATTACAGACCGTAAACTGGCAGAAGAAGCATTAAAGAGAGCCCTTGAAAAGTCAAAGGAGGCTGACAGGCTCAAATCCACATTTCTGGCCACCATGTCGCATGAACTCAGAACTCCCCTCAATGCAATAATTGGCTTCGCTGACCTTATAGAGCATGACACACCGGCAGCAGAAGCTGAAAGCTTCGCCAGGGTGATCAGCAGCAGTGGAAAACATCTTCTGAGGCTGGTACAGGAGATATTCGATATTACAATAATGGAAGCCGGAGAGCTTAAACTCTTTGAATCCGGATTCAGCCTCAATGAATTTATGAATGAGCTTTTCAGGGTTATGCTTCAGGAGAAGAGCTCAATGGGCAGGGACCGCACCAACTTCAGGCTGGTGCTGCCGGAAGAGAGTGAATCATTTTCGCTCCATACTGATAAGAACAGGCTGAGACAGATACTGATTAACCTCGTTAAGAACGCATTTAAATTTACCGACCCCGGAACAGTTGAACTGGGATATTCAGTTGACAGGTCAGCCGACCTGATTGAGTTCTTTGTCAGGGACACAGGTATCGGCATCCCCGATGAAAAGAAAGAGATTATATTTGATGCCTTCAGACAGGCAGATGAGTCTCTCTCACGATCACACGGAGGAGTCGGACTAGGCCTGGCAATAGCCAAAAATCTGACTACCCTGCTGGGGGGATCTATTCATGTGGCATCTGAAAAAGGAGAGGGATCAACCTTCAGTTTCAGACTGCCTGCAGCAGCGATTGGCATGGAAAGTGACTCTGCAGAAAATAAGCAACATGCTCCGGCTGTTACCTATAAAGGTAATACAATCCTTATAGCTGAAGATGCCGAAAGCAGTTACCGGCTCCTTAATGTCATCCTTTCAAAAGCAGGCGCAAATACCCTCTGGGCAAAAAACGGCAGGGAAGCAGTCGACATATGCTTATCAGACAAAAAAATCGATCTTGTGCTGATGGATATCAATATGCCGGAGATGAACGGGCTTGAAGCTGCAGCCCTGATTAAGGCAGAGAAGCCTGAACTGCCCATTATTGCACAAACAGCATATGCCAGCTATAACGACAGGGAGAGGTCGCAGCAGTCCGGATGTGACGACTATATAGAAAAGCCCATCAGGAGACCTCTGCTGTTCAGCAAACTTAACAAATTTCTTCAATGACATAATACTGATAATATGACAATTAAATATAACGAGAATACTCCTACAGAACATTATCCAACTCTTTTTGTATTAATATATAGTTGATATAAACTAATCAGGCTACCAATGACAACAGGCATTCTCAAAGAACAGGGAAATGAGAGCAGGGCAGCCCTTCTGCCTTCCCATCTTAAGGCCATTACATCGCTAAACGTTAAAGTGCTGGTTGAAAAAGGCACCGGAGAGGGTGTCTTTACCCCCGACAATGCATATCAGGAGGCCGGTGCAATAATCGCTTCAAGGGATGAGGTGATATCCGGATCTGATATACTGCTTATGGTTAACCCTCCCGATGATGAAACACTGAAAAAGATAGGCAGTGACAAAAAGATAATAATAGGAACCATCAGCCCGCTGGAGGGCAGGGAGGTTTCGGACCGACTCAAAGGTGAAAACCTTACTGTCTTCAGTATGGATCTTATTCCAAGAACAACAAGGGCACAGGCTATGGATGTTCTGTCGAGCATGGCTACTGTAGCCGGATACAGGGCAGTACTTGATGCCGCACTTCATCTGCCGCGATTCTTCCCCATGTTTATGAGTGCCGCCGGAACAATCAGGCCGGCAAAGGTACTGGTGCTGGGTGCCGGAGTGGCCGGACTGCAGGCCATTGCAACGGCACGCAAGCTGGGGGCTGTGGTTGAGGTGTTTGATGTAAGGTCAGCAGTCAAGGAGGAGGTACAGAGCCTGGGTGCAAAATTTATTGAGGTAGAGGGTGCTACCGAAGACAAGGAAGCGGGCGGCTATGCAGTAGAGCAGAGTGAGGAGTTCAGGCAGAAACAATCTGAAATGATTCAGGACCATGCTGCCAGAGCATCAGTGGTAATCTGTACAGCACAGATACCAGGTAAAAAAGCTCCCGTCCTGGTAAAGAAGGAGAGCGTAGAGCGAATGGTGCCGGGCTCAGTGATAGTGGATCTTGCTGCTTCCACCGGAGGTAACTGCGAACTTACACAGGATAACAAAACAATTGAACACCATGGGGTCACCATAATAGGTCAGTCAAACTATCCCGTCACCATGTCAATCGATGCCAGCCTGATGTACGGCACTAACCTGGTGAATTTCCTGAAGCTGCTGATTGGTGAAAATGGTGAACTGAACCTCGATTTTAACGATGATATTATCAAGGGAACTGCACTGACCCACAACGGTGAACTGGTCAGTGACAGGGTTAAATCAATATTAAATATCTGACATATGAATGATCTGCTGGTATTCTTCTACTCAAATAAAGAAGCTGTTTTCATAATTGTACTCTCTGTATTTCTGGGTATTGAGGTTATCTCCAATGTACCCTCTGTTCTGCACACCCCGCTGATGTCAGGGGCTAATGCCATAAGTGGTGTTATTATTATCGGTGGGATAATCCTGGTGGGCCATTCGGACCTCAGATTTTCTGCTGACCTGATACTGGGAATAGCCGCTGTTCTTATGGGAACGCTTAATGTGGCAGGTGGCTTTGTTGTCACCGACCGGATGCTCGAAATGTTCAAAAAGAAGGAGAGAAAGCAATGATTGAAAATATACTCTATACTACCGACGGCACTCCCTTTACCACCGGTGCCGCAATACTTGAACTGAGCTATCTGGTGGCTGCCATTCTGTTTGTTATCGGACTGAAGCTCCTTAGTCACCCTGAGTCGGCCCGAAGAGGAAACCTCTGGGCAGGCAGCGGCATGGTGCTTGCAATGATAACAACTCTTCTTTTTCACCGTGACCCTGAAGGAAACAGGATAGCCCTCACAGCAGCCGCTGTGGTCATTGCATCTATTGCAGTGGCATCGGTGGCCGGATGGATGATTGCAAAAAAGGTGAAGATGACTGCCATGCCGCAACTGGTATCACTATTTAATGCAACAGGAGGTGCTGCATCTGCACTGGTGGCACTGCTTGAGTTTCCGAACGTCACAGGTACCGGCGTAATACTTATTACCCTCCTTGGACTCTCAATAGGCTCCATATCCTTCAGCGGCAGTATGATCGCCTTTGGTAAACTGGATGGAAGGGTTAAGGATGTCAGCGGTGGTATAATGAAATATGTCAACATAATATTGCTGCTACTGGTTGTGGCACTGATAGTACTTATTGTTACAGGAAATACGTTCGGAGCTTCACAGGGTATGCTATATGCACTGCTGGCCCTTACCCTAATCTACGGAGTACTCTTCGTGTTGCCGATAGGCGGAGCCGATATGCCGGTGGTAATATCACTCCTTAACTCATTTACAGGTATTGCTGCTGCCATGGCCGGTTTTATCTACGGAAACCAGGCTATGATACTTGGTGGTATCCTGGTGGGTGCTGCAGGAATGATACTTACCCTGCTGATGTGCAAGGCCATGAACAGATCGCTGCTGAATGTAATTATAGGTTCTTTCGGGGGAGGAGGAGCCGCGGCTTCACATGAACAGGGAACAATAAAGGAGGTCACCGTGAGTGATGCAGGTATACTTATGGCCTATTCACGTAAGGTGGTAATAGTACCGGGGTACGGGCTGGCAGTGGCTCAGGCACAGCATATATGCAGTGAACTGGATGACCTCCTGACAGGCATGGGCGTGGAGGTGAAATATGCCATACACCCTGTGGCAGGAAGAATGCCCGGACATATGAATGTGCTGCTGGCTGAAGCCGATGTTCCATATGAGAAACTTATTGAAATGGAGGAGATAAATCCCTTACTGCCGGGAACAGATGTGGTTGTCGTTATAGGTGCCAATGATGTTGTTAATCCGGCCGCCATGGATGATCCCTCCAGTCCAATTTATGGAATGCCAATAATAAAGGCGCATGAAGCAAAGAATATTATTGTTATGAAACGAGGAATGGGTAAGGGATACGCAGGTATAGAAAACCACCTCTTCTTTAACGAAAAAACAAGGATGCTCTTCGGAAATGCAAAGGATTCACTCCAGAAACTGGTGGCTGAAATAAAGGAGTTGTAATCAGTAGGTAGTAGTCATATTTGCCGGAACGGCAATTATAAAATCAGCAATACCAATATTCTCCTCCTCCAGAGTGCTGATATCATACTGTGATACTATCTCAATGGTAACAATCTCCATGCCGGGAAGGTAGTGATTAAGATACCAGATAATACCCTGATGGTTCTTTGAGTGATATGAGCCATTATAGTGAATCAATACCTTCCCTTCACTCCAGTTCTCAGCAAGCGACCATGCCATGGTGGCATCCTTGGCAGCCTGAGCCTTAGGGAGGTTTTCAGTGGCATGCCCCCCTCCCATCTGCATCATATCACTGTAGCACTTAAGCTCAGGGTCATAGGGAAAAGGAAGCGGCGCTAAATACCCGAGTGCCTTCCCGGACAGTGAGTCAAGTGCCTCAAAGCCCCCCTTGTTTACCATGGAAGCATATCGCCTCGGGATATTGGTTGCAATAAAAGGGAGTCCGTTCTCCCTTGAAAATTCAACGAGGGGACGGTAATCTGTCTTATAGTTTTTCCACAGTTTAACCTCTGCCTCAAACTTTGAAGCATCATATAACCCGGCAAGATACTCGTTAATAATAAGCTGATCGTCACGTTCAAACATCTCAGCCCCCAACACCAGTGAAGAACCCTTTTGCTCAAAGAGATATTCTGTCACCTCCAGCTCAATCCAGTGAGCAATAGGATTGTTATGAAGCTCACCCAGAAAAACTGCATCTGCTCCGGTGATACCCTTTAACATAGCTGAGTACTTAATCTCTTTCCCCTCTGTATTATACAATCTGTAAGCGGGATTCTCCTGTCCGCTCACCGACATTAAACCGGTTATTGATACTGCTGCTGCCAGTAAAAACTTAAGTATCATATCCGCTTGTTTAAATGTACATTAAACTGAGAAAAAAGGTGTATTACGGCTATTGTGTAATGGCACCATCCACTACCGCATCTTCCATCAGTATATCATAGAAGTAGCCGTAACCAAAATCCTTATCCAAAGTAATTTTCCCGGTCAGGGTAATTATATCTCCCTCAACAGGCTCAAGAACGGTGGTTATGGTAAGGTCATATTCTCCCTCATGCTCGGTACCATCCTGCAGATGAACCCAGTTCCGGCCCATAATTGCTGTATTTACCTTTGTGACTTTTCCGCTTACCGTAACTACTTTTCCATCATACTTCTTTTTATCCGAGAGCAGGTCACCAATGGAGACAACTCCTTCACTCTTCTCTATGTCCACATCAACTTTGGCCGGGGTTAACCTGCCTGGAGAACCGGGCATCTCTTCTGACTGGCTCGCAGAATCAGCCATTACCGGCGCTTTACCGCCCCTGTTACAAGAAATCATTACAGCTCCTGCAACCAGTATAATAAATAGGTACTTCATTACTTTTATAATTTTCCGGGTTTATACTCTATAAATAATATAATCTTCAGCTGAATGCAAAAGTAGCAAATAATACTCTCCCTTTATCCGGTCAAAAAAATAAGGTTGTGATAAATATCATAAAAAAAAAGTCCCCGACGGGGACTTTTATAAACTATTTTTTTCCAAAACCTATTTTGCCTGCGGATTCGGGTGGGCAATCAGTTTCAGAGCCTCCTCGTAATTAAACGGCTTATGGAACGGATTCTCAGGATTGTGGCATGTTTCGCACAGTGCCTTGTCAGGAACAATAAGCCCTGCAGCTATACTGGCTTCCTGACTTCTCATAATAGCAGGAGACTTGTACTTGCTGCCAGGTCCGTGGCATGTTTCGCATGATACTCCCTCGTTGGGATTAATACCACCACGCAGAGAAGCATCAACAGCATAATAGGTGGAGTGACACTTCAGACAACTCATCTCCTTGGTTGGATCGGCAATGCCGTTTTTCTTGGCATATTCCATCGACAGCTCATTGCTGAGTGACTTCATTGCATTCGCATGCAGCTTGGTTGACCATACTCCGTACTGGTCGCCGGTAGCTGGCTTATTATGGCACATTTTGCATTTTGGAGCACCAATGTACTTGTAATCCTGCGCATTAAGAGCAGCGATTGAGAATATTGCCATTACCGCAATTGTAAATAACTTCTTCATATCCCAGGTTTTTTAATTATTAATCTACTGTTTATTATCTAACAAATATAGATATTTCATTTAATTCATATCAACAGAGCCTGATCTTTATCATATTTGATTGCAAAATATTTTTTTCTTCCAAGGTCTTGTTGTTTTTATTTATATTCTCCTTTGCTGAGTTAAATCCGGTGATTTCTATCCTGATAAATTTTTGTTTTACTGTTTATTAGATAACACCTGCCCTGTTATAATCAATAACTGTTCCAAAATATTATTAAAACGAAAATATTCCTGACTGCAGGTTAAGAAACATATTATTTGATGATAAGTATCAATAATCAACCCCCGGGGCGTTAATTGTGTTTACAGGAACTTCCGGTTTGAAGACATGGGTGATTTTACCGGCAGGTGCTTTCTCCGGTGCCACGGCAGAAACCATCCCTGATGGTCCTGTTAAAATGATATTACCTCCTGAAAATGACATTACCTCCTGCTAATCCCTGATATCCAGTCAGCAATTACAGCCATTACCTCCTCACTGATGGTCTCCTCAATCACCCCATATTCAGCCGGGAGACCGGTTACAGAGGTCTGAAAGAGGTGGTTCAGATCGGGCAGCAACATGGTAGTAAAGTCACTGTTCCCTGTCCTTTCCAGAGCTGAGGCAATAGCCTTAAGATTTCTATCTCCGGGCACCTGACTGTCCTTTTCACCGTTAAGTGCCAGTACCGGACATGTTATACGTTTAGTGTCCGCTAAAACCGTCTGTCATCAGACGTTAAGTTGATGATCCGCTGATGTTTCCACCAGATTACGCACTCCGGTTGTACCGCCTCCCTCAAGAGTAAGGTCAACCGGCTTATTTGTTTTCCATGCACCCCGCGTAAAATCAGGCACCTCAATAGAGTTTGAACGGTTTGCAATAGACCATTCACTCAGTGGTGTTATACAGCTCCACGCTGCAGCATCATAAACATCCATATCTACAGGCAGACCGTTTCTCAGACAATCAATCAGCCTCCAGTCCATCATAAAGTCCATACCGCCATGTCCCCCAACCTGCTTCGCCAGATCACCTACCCTCCTCACAATTTCAGGTGTATACATCTGCTCAAGCTCTTTCATCCTCTCGCTGTCAGCCACTGTGTGACCAAAGGCAATATGCTTAAGCGGCCATTTCTGTGCAAAACACTTTGTTCCGCTGAGCATATGGATCCGTGAATAGGGCCTGGGTGAGCTTACATCATGCTGGATCATAATGGTCCTGCCCATTGCCGTCTTTATGAGAGAGATATCCATATTGCCACGCATATCATAATCCAGAAACTGCTCAAAGAAAGGATCTTCAGCAGCCTCCTCCCTGATGCGGTGCTTCAGGGTAAAGTCATCAGACATTATCGCCGTAAGAAAATCCATCTTATCTCCCCTGTTCACATTCATAGCCTGACATACCGGGCCCAGTCCGTGAGTGGGGTAGACATTTGCCTTGCGCCTGTTCTCATGAAGTCTCCACATCCTGGTATAGGCACCATCGGTCATTCTCTCATCCCTGGGCTTGTTAAAGTGCCAGTAATCAAGATCATGGATATATGCACCCTCACCATGAACCAGCTCCCCGAACAATCCCTGTCGCACCATATTAAGTGTCAGCAGCTCAAAGAAATCATAGCAGCAGTTTTCAAGTATCACACAATGTTTACGGGTTCGTTCCGATGTCTCCACCATCTGCCAGCACTCATCCATGGTTCGTGCTGAGGATACCTCTACTGCAGCATGCTTCTCACCCTCCATAGCCGCTATGGCAACAGGCACGTGCCATTCCCACGGTGTTGCAATATATACCAGATCCACATTCCCGCTGTTGCAGAGATCCATAAAACCGTTATCACCTGTTACATATTCATCCGCCACCGGGAGTCCGGCCGAACGGAGTATCTCCTGGGCGCCATCCACCGCAGCCTGCCTGATATCACACAGCGCAGTTATCTCCACGCCTTCTATATAGGTCATCCTCTGGACAGCCCCGGCACCCCTGTCGCCAATCCCTACAAAACCGACCCTCACTCTTTCAAGCGGAGGTGCTGCATAACCTGACATATTAAAACTCATTTCAGGATAGAGGGAAGCGGATTCCCTGATCTCAGAATATTTTTCATCACGGATGGTTCTGCTGCAGCCCATCGCCGGAATTCCGGCGGCTACAACACCTGTACCCAGAGTGATATTACGGATAAATGATCGGCGGTCTGACTTCATAATGCTGGTTTTTCTGTTTATGGTTTATCTGTTTGCCACTACACCCCATAAAGTTAAATATTTTATCCGTTACCCAATCGGTACCGGAGCATCTGCAGATATTAAGGCCATTTTTTATTATACCTTAAAACATAACCTGCAAAATGCTCCCAAAATATTATTTTTGATGCATACAATTATATTATGGCGACGAATTTTAAAAAAGATATCCAGTATTACCGTTTCTCGCTCTACGGTTTTCTGAAGAATCAGAAATTTTATGAACCCTTTTTCCTTCTCTTTCTTCTTAGCCGTGATATTTCATATTTTGAGGCAGGTCTTCTCTACAGCATCCGGGAGGTGACAATCAATCTGGCCGAGATTCCCGCAGGCGTTCTCGCCGACTCATCCGGGAGACGCCGCACCATGCTCTTCTCGTTCTCATTCTATATCTTCTCCTTCCTCTCATTTTATTTCTCCCACTCCTTTCACACAATGGCTGTTGCCATGATACTCTTTGGAATGGGAGATGTCTTCAGAACGGGGACACACAAGGCCATGATATTTGACTACCTCGATACCATGGGATGGTCCCACGACCGGGTTGTCTACTACGGCAACACCAGATCATGGTCGCAGCGCGGATCTGCATTATCATCCCTGATAGCCGCCGCTGCAGTAGTATTGACAAGCAGTTACAGTCTGGTCTTTCTGTTTGCAATAGTACCATACCTGCTAAATTTTATAAACCTTGCCACCTATCCGGCGTGGCTCGACGGCGATAACAGTGAGCTGACATGGGAAAAGTTCAGGAAGAGCTTCAGGGAGGTTTTTATCTCCCTGAAAAAAACAATGAAAAGAGCTGCCATCCTGAGAATCTACACAAACTCAACCCTTATCTCAGCATGGTATAATTCCGCCAAAGATTATCTTCAGCCTCTTCTGGCTGCATTTGCTGTCTCACTTCCCTTTTTTAAAGGCATGGAGGATTCGGACCGCAGCGCCATTACGGTAGGTATAGTCTACTTTTTTATCTTTCTTATCACAAGCAAGGCCAGCCGGCTGTCGGGTCGCTTTGCCCTTGCAACCGGGTCCGACAGAAAGGCAATGAATCTCTCATACCTGCTCTTCGGCGGTGCAGCCCTGGGAAGCGGTTTACTATACTATAGTGGACATGAACTGGCGGCAGTAGTACTCTTTGTTGCAGTATATGCAATGGAAAACCTGAGAAGACCGGCTGTAGTTGCTGTAATAGCCTCAAATACTGATAAAAAGGCGCTAAGTACTTATCTCTCTATTGACAGCCAGCTTAAATCGCTCTTTACAATGGTTATGAGTCCGCTCGTGGGGCTGGCCGCAGATAAGATCTCGCCCGGTGCAGGGGTAGCACTTCTCTCGGTGCTGGTGCTGATCCTCTACCCTATTGTCAGACTAAGAAAGGAGTAACCTTGTTTCACGGATAGTGCTGATAATCTACCCGATTGCCAGACTGAGGAAGGGGTAATTTGCCAGACTGAGAAAAGAGCAGGTTTTTTTCGCAGGTGTTACTGATTCCAGGGCCGGTTCTCATGTCAAAAATAAAACTGCATTGCTTTTCATCAAACCAGTGCGCCAATAAAGGATCCGTTTTGTAAATTTGTGCCGGCAACAATACATTTAAAAACTGATACTAACAAATCCTAATCCGATGATTGACATAAAAGAGATACTTAAGCAGGAAGCTGAAGCAATAATGAATATTCCTGTTTCGGATGTTTACAAAAACGTTACCGACCTTATATACAAACATGTACACCAGTCGGATGGAAAGGTTATTACCAGCGGCATGGGTAAGGCCGGCCAGATTGCCATGAACATAGCTACAACACTCAGCTCAACAGGCACACCGGCGGTATTCCTGCATCCCAGTGAAGCGCAGCATGGCGATCTGGGGATACTGCAACGAAACGATATTCTGATTACAATATCCAACTCGGGTCGTACACGGGAGGTGATTGAACTTGTTACCCTTGCCAGAAATCTGGTACCCGAAATCCCGTTTATCGTTATAACCGGTAATCCCGACTGTGAACTGGCTGCCGGTGCCGATTTCGTTATTCCTACCGGTAATCCGCCCGAGGTATGCATCCTGGGCCTTACACCTACAACATCAACCACGGTAATGACAGTGATTGGAGACACTCTGGTGGTCCTTCTGCAGGAAAAGACCGGATTTTCAAATACCGATTATGCCAGCAGGCATCATGGCGGATACCTTGGCACCAGATCACGTGACGCAGTAAAAAACGGCAACAAATGAGTATAACCGGACTACAGAACGGATCAGATATAAGAGGAAGGGCGATTGCCTATGGCAATGAACCGGTTACACTGGGAGTGAATGAGGCTGAAAAAATTGGTCGTTCATTTGCGATATGGGCATCCGGAAAAACCGTTACTGAACCTGAAAAACTCACTATAGCCATTGGCAACGACCCCAGGGTTACCTCAGGAATACTGAAAGAAGCACTCTGCAGGGGAATATGCAGCACCGGTGCGTCTGTCACCGACACAAAACTCTCCTCAACACCAGCCATGTTTATGGCCGTTAAGCTTAATCCTGATATTAACGCATCGGTGATGATAACCGCAAGTCATCTGCCACCCGACCGCAACGGGTTTAAATTTTTCACCGGTGAAGGGGGTGCCGGAAGTGGTGATATAAAAAAAATACTGGAGATGTGCCTCCCGGAAGATGAATCGGTTAGCAATAAATCGGTCAGCGTAAATCAGCCTGCCGGATCAGCAGGGGGTAAAACGACCGTAAGGGATCTCAACAGTGCCTATTTTGACCATCTTGTAAATTCAGTAACCCAACGCACCGGGAAAGATAAACCCCTGAAAGGGTTTCATATAATTGTTGATGCAGGCAATGGTTCGGGCGGGTTCTTTGCAACAAAAATCCTGGAGAGGCTCGGTGCAGTTACAACAGGAAGTCTTTACCTTGAACCCGACGGTATGTTCCCCAATCATATTCCCAATCCTGAAGACAGCACCGCTATCACTGAACTCTGTGAAGCAGTGGTAAGGGAAAAGGCTGATATGGGAATAATCTTTGACACTGACGTTGACAGGGCGGCTATTGTAGACAGCGCTGGAAATCCGGTCGCACGAAATGAACTAATCGCCCTTATAAGCGCAATTATGCTGGAAGAGTATCCCGGTTCGTGGGTGGTAACTGACTCAATCACATCAAGCCACCTTACAACATTTATTGAGGAAGAGCTGGGAGGACACCACCACCGTTTTAAAAGAGGCTATAAAAATGTTATTAATGAGGCGGTAAGGCTGAACAGCGAGCGAAAAAAGTGCCACCTGGCTATTGAGACATCAGGTCATGCTGCGCTGAAGGAGAACTTTTTTCTTGATGATGGTGCATACCTTGTTACCCGGATTCTTGCCAGTGCATCTGTAATGGGGCCCGGGAAAAATATCACCTCGCTCATCACCGGTCTCAGACAACCCGCCGAGGCAAAGGAATTCAGAATTAATATCCTTTCTTCAGATTTCGCAGAAACAGGCAAAAGGATAATTGATACCCTTGGCAGACATGCTGATACAACCGACGGCTGGACAAGGGCAAAGCAGAATTATGAAGGTGTCAGGATAGTGTGCGAAGCTGATCAGGGAAACGGATGGTTTCTCCTTCGTATGTCGCTTCATGACCCTGTACTGCCGCTAAACCTGGAATCGGACCAACCGGGTGGAATAGCAGTTATGGTATCCGGACTGATAAAACTGCTAAAGGATGATAAGGATCTGGATATTTCCGCACTCAGGAATTAAACACCAACTATTTCATTTACGCCCTCCAGGGTGATGGTAGGCCGGTAGGGAAACTCCTTTACCGTGGAACGACTGGATATTCCGCTTAGCACAAGACAAGTATCTATCTCTGACTCTATCCCTGCAATAATATCGGTATCCATTCTGTCACCTATTATCACACTCTCCTCCCTGCTGCATCCCAGCATCTTAAGGGCGATACGCATCATCAGCGGGTTGGGCTTGCCTACAAAATAGGCGCTTTTGCCGGTTGAGAGTTCAATGGGAGCAATAAGAGCCTTTGTGGCCGGAATAATTCCATTTTCGGCCGGACCGGTAATATCAGGATTTGTACCTATCAGCTTTGCCCCCTTAATAACCAGGTTTACCGCCTGTTCAATCTTATCAAAGGAGTAACTTCTTGTATCACCAACAATAACATAATCGGGATCTATATTATTCATTGTATAACCTACATCATACATGGCATTTATCAGTCCGGCTTCACCTATAATAAAAGCAGTACCCTTTGGTTTCTGAACCGACAGAAACTGGGCTGTTGCAAGGGCACTGGTATAGAATATATCCTTATCAACATCAATACCCATCCTGAACAACTTCTCCCGTAGCTCCTTGGGTGTACGCTCACTTGAATTGGTAAGAAAAAGAAACTTCTTATCCTCCTTCTTCAGCCACTCCACAAACTCCAGCACCCCCGGCAATATCTTGTTGCCATGGTATATAACGCCATCCATATCGGAAATAAAGCCCTTCTTTTCCCTGAGCTTCTCTATCATTTCTGCTTTTGTCATCATAAATATTTTATGGTGCAAAAATAACCTATAAATAGCTTCTTGCCGCCTGCCGCCGGTTAAATTATCATTAATTCAACAGCAACTGTCAATCCACCCCTGCACTCCCCTGTTAATCTGCTTTCTCAGAACCAAACCATACCCTCAGCCCGCCGGTAACCTGCGCCCTGCAGAATCAAATCCGGAAAACCTATATACTGCCAAACCATATCCGCAGCCCGCCATCGCAAAACCACCCCCTGCCGCTTGGAGACTTCAGATAATTGATATAGATTTGATTTTTCCACGGAAAACAGAGTATTTAACTTAAACCTGATAACCTTGCTACAGAGAATTGACTGGATAATTATCGGAATATTCTTTCTGATAGTCCTCAGTATTGGCTGGATAGCCAGCAAAACAGCCGGTAAAAATACAACGGAATTTTTTCTTGGCGGCAGAGGTATGCCATGGTGGCTGCTGGGTATCTCAATGGTAGCCTGTACTTTTTCAGCCGATACTCCAAATCTGGTCACCGGAATGGTGCGGGAGAACGGAGTAGCCAAGAACTGGGCGTGGTGGGCATTCCTTATTACCGGTATGGTTACCGTCTTTATCTATGCCAAGCTGTGGCGACGCTCTAACGTGATGACCGACCTGGAGTACTATGAGCTGAGGTACAGCGGCAGGGCGGCATCCTTCCTGAGAGGATTCAGATCAATCTATCTCGGCCTCTTTTTCAATACCCTGATAATGGGCACTGTCACCCTTGCCGCTATAAAGATCGGCGGCATTATGCTTGGCATACCTCCATGGCTCGCAGTGGTGGGAGGATCGGCAGTGGTGGTTCTCTATGCTGCCCTGGGGGGATTGAAAGGGGTTATATGGGCCGACTTCTTCCAATACAGCATTGCCATGTTCGGGGCAGTACTTGCAGCAATAGTTGCGGTTCGACAGCCAGAGGTGGGGGGATTGTCAAATCTGCTCGCCAGTCCGCAGTTAAAGGAGACAATAAAAGTGCTGCCAGATTTCGGAGACCCATCGGTGTGGGTTCCGCTGCTGCTTATTCCCGTTGCAGTGCAGTGGTGGGCTGCATGGTATCCGGGTGCAGAGCCCGGGGGAGGTGGTTATATTGCCCAGAGAATGCTGTCGGCAAAAGATGAAAAAAACGCCATTGGCGCCACCCTCCTCTTTAACTTTGCCCATTATGCACTCCGTCCGTGGCCCTGGATTATTGTGGCACTGGCATCACTGCTGGTGTTTCCTGACCTCGATTCTATCCGGCAGGCATTTCCCGATATCTCTGAGACATATCTGAAGGATGATATAGCATACCCCGCTATGCTCAGCAAGCTCGGACCGGGCTGGATAGGCCTTGTAACAGCATCTCTGATTGCAGCTTATATGTCAACAATAGGAACACACCTTAACTGGGGATCATCCTATATCGTAAATGATTTTTACCGCAGGTTTGTTAAAAAGGACGCCTCTGAGAAAGAGCTGGTTGGCGTTGGCAGAATTGCAACGGTACTGCTTATGGTAATAGCCGGACTGATGGCTCTCTTCTTCCTTAATAATGCAACACAGGCATTTAATATCCTGATTCTGTCGGGTGCCGGCACAGGAGCTATATACCTGCTGAGATGGTTCTGGTGGAGGATTAACGCATGGACAGAGATAGTGGCTATGTTCGGTGCCACCATTGCAGCAATTGTACTGGTAGTATATGTACCTGACTCTGCCCTCTCCTCCTCCGTACTCGATCCTTTTTCGCTACGACTACTGATTGCGGTGGCATTTACAACCATCCTCTGGCTGGTAACAACACTTGTTACCAGACCCGAAAGCACCGATACCCTGATAAACTTCTACAGGATAACCCGTCCGGGCGGACCGGGATGGAAAAAAGTGGTGGATGAGGCTCATAAACGCGGAATCACCTTTGGTGACGAAGGCAAAAAATGGGAGATGCCACTGCAGATTCTCTGCGTATTTATTGGAACCATAGTAATCTACAGCTCCCTCTTCTCAATAGGAAGCTTTGTCTATGGTAAAATTCCCGCAGGTATTATCCTGGCCGTATCAGCAGCTGTCGGAACATGGTTCCTCTTTAAGTCATTCAGCAGGTTAAGCGACGGGTAAAAGGCTGCGGCTCGGAAAGGGCAGGTGAGATAAGGTGGGAAGGTAGGGGAAGGTAGGGGAAGGTAGAGCAAGATAAGGTAAGATGAGGCAAAGTAAGGTAAGTAAAGGTAAGGAAAGGAAAGGTGAGACGAATTGGTAAGGTGAGGTAAAGTGACAGGAGTTGAGTGGGCTCGGTGACGAGTTGGTAAGTTTTGGTAAGGTAAGGTAGTAAGAAATAAGGTGAGAGAAAAAATATCAATGACCAGGGAGTTAAGGGAGATATATTCACATTTCAGGACGGCTGCAGTGCCGCTGGAGATAGAGAGGTATGGCACGGGTCATATCCATGATACCTACAGGGTGGTAACCGCACCCGGCAGTCATGACTATATACTTCAGAAACTCAATCAGAATGTATTCAGGAATATCCCTGCATTGCAGCAGAATATTGAAAGGGTAACCACACACCTGAGGGCAAAATTTGAATCTTCAGGATGTGATGCTGACCGCAGGACACTTACACTGATACCCACAACCGGGGGAAAGAGCTGGCACACTACTCCGGATGGTGAATGCTGGCGTATGTATATCTTTATCTCGGATCACCGCTCATGGGAGACTGTCATTTCACCTGAACAAGCCGTTGAGGGAGGCAGGGCGATAGGACGCTTTCAGTGTATGCTGGCTGACCTGCCTGAACCACCACTTAATGATACAATTCCATTCTTTCATAATATTGAAAAGAGACTTGAGGCTTTTCACATAGCGCTGAAAGCTGACAGACATAACAGGGCCGGATCAGTAAAATGGGAATCAGAGTTTGTTACGTCCCGACAGGAGAAGATGAAGAGTCTGCTCCGACTGGGACGGCAGGGGATAATACCGCTGAGGATCACCCATAACGACACCAAGTTTAACAATATACTGTTTGACACCAACGGCAGGGAACTCTGTGTTATCGACCTTGACACTGTAATGCCGGGTTATATACACTACGATTTTGGAGATGCCATCAGAACGGCTGCCAGCAGCTGTGCGGAAGATGAAACGGATCCCGAAAAAATATATCTTAATATCAACCTCTTCAGAGCCTTTGCAAAAGGGTATATGGAAGAGATGAACCCAACCCTCAGATGTGCCGAGAAGGAGCAGCTCGCCTTTGCCCCTGCCCTGATAACATATACCATCGGGTTAAGATTTCTTACCGACTATCTGGACGGGGACAACTATTTCAAAATACACCGCCCCGGACATAACCTTGACAGGGCACGGGTACAGTTCAGGCTTGTAGAAAGCAATGAAGCGCAGCAGACCCTGATGCAACAAATAATAAGAGAGCTGTCAGTGTGACAGCTCTCTTCTGTTTCAATACAAGCATCTACCCGTAATCTCAACACAACCTGCGATTCTGATATGATTAGTGACTATCATAAACCAGCAGCAGGCTAGCAGAGAAGCTACCTTGTCATAAACCAGTGATCCTTATGCACTGTAAAAGATCTGGTTAATATCTTATTACCGGCTTTAAGCCTTACGGTAAAGCTGCCCGGATTAACCTTACCGGTAATATAGTCCAAAGGCCCCAGGCGGGCTTCAATATCGGCATCGGTAAGACCGTAGTTCCGGTACATTGTAATCTGGCGCTCCAGCTGCTCCTTTTCACCAGGTGTACGGTCCCGTAATATTTTATCGTAATTCCAGCCGGCAGTATGTACTCCCGGTGATGACTCTCCCTTTATGGTATAGATCACCCTTTCGCCGTCGAGTACCTCAAGAACAACATCTGAAGTCTCTCCGCCAAGGAAGTAGTGGAATGGAATACCTGATCTCCTGCTTTCGCCGTTGAAATTGGCATATGCCGAGTTGTAGTTGCCGCCGGCAACCCACTGAACACCGTCAACAGGCTCAAAAAGAAAGGCATCCTCTCCTGTCAGGTCACCGCTCAGGCCTGCCAGGTATGAGATATCGGCAATCCAGATACTGCGACCGTGAGTGGCAACAATCAGTTCATTTTCACGGGGGTGGATCTTAAGATCCTCAACCGGTGCATAGGGCATATTATTTTTTAGCCTGTTCCACTCACTGCCGCCGTCAATTGATACAAAAACACTTTTTGTTGTACCTGCAAAAAGAAGGTTGCCATTAGCAGGATGCTCCCGTATAACACAGAGAGGCTCATCAGGAAGGTTTGCTGAGATGCTGCTCCATGTTTTTCCGTAATCATCGGTTCTCCATACAAAAGGTTTGAAATCATCATTGCGGTACCCTGTAATGGTGACATATGCCCTTCCGGCAACAGCTGAGGAGGGCTCCACCCTGCTGACCCAGTAGCCGGGATGGCCGGGAATATTATCCGTCAGATCCTCCCAGTTTTTACCATCATCGCGGGTCACCCATACCTTACCATCATCTGTGCCCACCCAGAGCAGACCAGGGGTTACCGGTGACTCATCCATGGTTACTATGGTACAGTACTGAATATTTCCTGTGCCCTGAATTTTTGCTTCGTCATTTGTTGTGAGGTCATCGCTTATCACCTCCCAGGAATCGCCGCGGTTTACCGACTTAACCACCTTGTTGCCTGCATGATACAAAACGGCCGGATTATGAGGTGACAAAACAATTGGAGCATTCCATGCCCACCGCTCCATATCACTGTATCTTATGCCGGTACGCTCCCCGGTCAGCTGATCGGTTCGTGAGATAGGCCCAAACTGGGATTCGTTGTAGAGCCACCTTGAATCGGTATAATCGACAACATTATACATTCCGTCGCCGCCCCCGATACTCTTCCACTTTTCAAGTGTTATAGCGCCGCCGCCCGGCATAGTTGAAGGTCCCTTCGCAGATCCATTGTCCTGCATCCCTCCGTAAACATTATAGGGATAATCCATATCGAACCCTACTGCCACAAACTGCCCCACATCCTTAAAATCAGGATGATACCAGCTTGTACCGGCATCGCGCGTGATACCCATGCCATGGTCATAGCCAAGCATCATATGGCGGGAATTGTCAGGATCAATCCACATGCAGTGGTTGTCACCACCAAAACGGAAGGGCTGGCGCCACTCAGCACCGCCATTCACCGTCTCCCACATGCGCACGCCAAGCACATATACGTGATCAGGATCTGCCGGATCAATGCACATCTGCTGGTAATAATAGGCCGGTCCGCCGCCAACATCCTCTCCGTCAGGACTTACCTTGCGCCACGTATTGCCATGATCATCAGAGCGATACATCTCATCACCCATCTCACTGCCCTCGGGCGGAATGCCGTTGAGCAGCTGGTGATGCCTCTGTTCATCAGAAACACCCTCGATATTGTTATTTTCAATATTTGCATAAACTATATTGGGATGCGACGGAGAAACTGAAATTCCGATTCTTCCCAGCATACCGCCCGGGAGTCCGACCGCAAGCTTCGTCCAGTCCCTGCCTCCGTTGGTACTCTTGTAGATACCGCTACCAGGGCCGCCGGCATTAAATGTCCAGGGACGGCGCACCTTATCATAGGCAGCAGCATAGAGAATATCCGGATTCGAGGGGTCAATGGCCAGATCAACAAAGCCAATCTCCTTGCCGTGATCCTGCACCTCAAGCACCTTTTTCCATGTGCGGCCGCCATTGGTAGTTTTGTAAATACCCCTGTCGCCACCCTCCGAATAGAGCGGTCCTTCGGCAGCTACCCATACGGTATTGCCATCCGAGGGGTGAATAATTATCCTCCCTATATGCTGCGAATTTTTCAGGCCCATATTGACCCATGTAGCGCCGCCGTCTGTTGACTTGTAAACACCATCACCATAATATGCAGTTCTGCTGTTATTGGCCTCGCCGGTGCCAACCCATAAAATTGAGTTATTGTTCTGGTCTACGGCAATATCTCCTATACTGATTGCTCCTGCTTCACCAAAAATCTCGGTAAAGGTGGTGCCTCCGTTATCTGTTTTCCACAACCCACCGGTAGCCAGAGCAGCATAAAAGGTAGTTGGATTGCTGTTAACCACGGCAAAATCGACATACCGCCCTCCTGCCCTGGTGGGACCGATGGAACGGTAATGCACATTCTCAAGAAGGGAAGGGACACTTACCTGTCCGGTTACGGAAAGATTCATGCAAGGCAGGGAGAAGATTATCACAACGGCAATAATCAACCGGGAAAGGGAATTCTTTTTCATCTGTTTGTTTTTTTTTACACTCCATGCAATTTAAGACTATATTTTATGATGACAAGTTTATCTAACATGCTTAAAAGAGGTTTAACAGCTTTTAACAGTTGATAATTTTGAATAAATTGCAGCTTTTATCAGGGGAGGTATTTAAGGAAGCCGGAGCCAAAGGCAGGCCAGGGCAGAAAAACAGGCGAACGCTCAGCCGGTCAGGCTACAGAGGCAGGCCGCAGCGAAAGGTGGCCAGCAAGGCAGAAAAGTTAAAGGACAAAATATCAATAAGCAATTATAAGGGCAGGCAATGGAAATATTAAAAAAGAAACAAAGGATCGGAATTCTGACGGCAGGAGGCGACTGCCCCGGACTCAATGCAGCCATCAGGGGTGTCGGCAAAACCGCTATAGTAACCTACGGAATGGAGGTTTACGGTATCTCAGATGGATTTACCGGTCTTATCACAAAGGAATATTTTCAGCTTGATGAAAGTCATCTCTCCGGCATACTGACCCTTGGCGGCACCATACTGGGCACCTCACGCGAGAAACCATATAAGAAAAAAAACAATGGCAGCAGCAGTATCAGTAAACCGGAACTGATAAAGGAACATTATGACCAGATGGGGCTCGACTGCCTGGTATGCATCGGAGGCAACGGCACGCTTAAGACTGCGCACCTGCTCTCTCAGGAAGGACTTAACGTAATAGGTCTTCCGAAAACCATCGACAATGATGTCTTCGGGACGGATGTATCATTCGGATTTGATTCGGCAGTAAATATAGCAACCGAGGCCATCGACCGACTGCACTCTACAGCCAACAGCCATAAGAGGATAATTGTGATTGAGGTTATGGGACACAATGCCGGATGGATAGCCCTCTATGCAGGTATCGCCGGCGGAGGCGACCTGGTGCTGCTTCCTGAACTGGGATACGAAGAAGATTGCATTATCAAATACCTTAAAGAGCGTACCGCCAAAAACAAACCATATTCCATTGTTGTTGTAGCTGAAGGTATACTGCCTGACCGCAAAAAGAAATCAGCAGCCCAGCACATATCGCGGCTGATAAGTGAAAAAACAGGGCTTGAAACAAGAGAGACAGTGCTGGGTTATGTGCAGCGGGGTGGGTCGCCATCGCCTGCAGACAGGATACTGGCAACAAGGTATGGTGCCCAGGCAGCTGATCTTATCGCAAGAGGTGAATACGGAAATATGGTAGCCCTTAAAAATAATGCTATTGTTGCAGTTCCGCTGGCTGAGATTGCCGGCATCCAGAAACTGGTAACACCTGATGATCCGGTGCTGAAACACGCACTGGCCCTGGGAACCAGCTTTGGCTGCGGGATTTAGGAGGACTTTAAAGAATCAGAGTGAATGAATTTACCACTAAACAACAACTATATACCCAAAGAGATCAGCTGGCTATCCTTTAACGAAAGGGTGCTGCAGGAGGCTGACAACAATACCAATCCGCTTATTGAAAGGATAAAATTCCTTGGTATATACTCCAATAACCTTGATGAATTCTTCAGGGTAAGGGTTGCCACCCTGAAAAGACTTGAAGGATTTGAGGATAAGGGAGAAGAGCTTCTCGGCTACTCCCCAACCGAAACTCTCACGGAAATAAATAGGATAGTACTCAGGCAGCGAAGTTATTACGAGAGCATCTACCAGAGGCTTCTTACCGATATGGAGGCTGAATCAATCTTTTTCAGAAATGAGAAGCAGCTGACTGAAGAACAGGAAAAGTTTGTATGCAGATACTTTCATGATAACCTGCGGCCCATACTGATGCCCTTCTTTATACGGAAAGAGACACGTATATCATCACTGAAGGATGATGCCATATACTTTGCTATCACAATTGTACCCATCAAGGAGTCAAAAAAGAACCGCTATGCACTGATGCAGATACCTTCGGACCGACTCCCAAGATTTATTAAACTGCCATCTGAGGAGAACAGTATTGAGTATATCTTTCTGGATGATGTTATCAGATCAGGTCTTAAGGAGCTCTTTTTTATTATGAATGTCAAAGAGATAACAGCTCATACAGTAAAGGTGACCAAGGATGCTGAACTCGATATTGTGGATGATATCTCTGAATCATACCTTGAAAAGGTGAGTCGCAGTCTTGACCAGCGCAAGAAGGGAACGCCGGTAAGGTTTTTATATGACAGAAGTATTCCGGTAGAACTGCTTACCATTCTGACCGAAAAACTGAAATTCGTTAAGCAGGATGGAATGATCCCGGGCGGACGCTATCACAATCTGAAGGATTTTATCAGATTTCCCGATCCGGGGGTGAAAAGGTTCCGGTTTAAACCACTCCCGCCCCTGCAGCATCATGATATAGAGAGAGGCAGCAGTATCCTCTCCAAAATAAGGAAAAAAGATATACTGCTCTTCTTTCCTTATCACTCCTTTGATGTATTTATTGATCTGCTCAGGGAAGCATCCCTCGACCCGTCTGTTACAGATATACATATCACCCTCTACCGGGTGGGACGGGATTCATCCGTTGTGCACGCCCTTACAAACGCGGTAAAGAACGGAAAGAGAGTTACCGCGGCAATTGAACTCCAGGCACGATTCGATGAGCAGGCCAATATTCACTGGAGCAATAAACTCCATGAAGAGGGAGTAAAGGTAATTTATGGTGTGCCCGGACTGAAAGTCCATGCCAAATTGTGCCTGATCACCAGGGTAAAGGAGGATAAGGTGCAGAGATATGCCTGCGTGGGTACGGGTAACTTCAATGAAGATACCTCCAGAATATACAGTGACCACCTGCTTCTTACCGCGGATACCAAGATTACCAATGAGGTGGCAAAGAGCTTCAGCTTTCTGGCCAAGAACTATAAAAGACCGGCTTTCTATCACCTTATTATTTCGCCATACTATACCCGCAACGCAATCTACCGGCTTATAAATAATGAGATAAAAAACGCCGGCGAGGGAAAAAAGGCAGCCATCAGCATCAAGCTGAATAATCTGGTGGACCCGGGTGTTATTGAACGCCTCTACGCCGCCAGCAGGGCCGGTGTGGAGGTCAGACTGATGGTAAGGGCCATGTTCTCCGTTGTTACAGGGATCGGAGCCATCAGCGACAATATCCGTGCTACCGGAATTGTGGACAGGTTCCTGGAGCACAGCCGGATACTTATCTTCCACAACGGGGGCAACAGCAGGGTCTACATCACCTCCGGCGACTTTATGACCCGGAACCTGGAACGCAGGGTGGAGGTGGCATGCCCCGTCTTTGACCCTGACCTTAAACAGGAACTGACTGATATCTTTAATATTCAGTGGAGCGATAATGTTAAGGCAAGAGTGCTCGACCCCCAGCTTAAAAACAACTATTCAGAGGGCTATAGTGAGTTGCAGGGATTTACAGAACCCAAAGGAGACCGGGTAACCGGGAGCATCAGTAAACAGGAAACAACCAGTGAACCGGAGGGAAAGTTTGAAATAAGAGGAATCACTGAAACGGGAGAAATCGTTGAAACGGAAGGCAATAAGGAGCTGCCAAAAAACGGTGAAGTAAGATCACAGTATGCTATTTATGAGTACCTTAAGAAAAAAACGCTGTGAGAATCCGGAACTTATTGTGAAATTACGTAACAACAAATTCAATCTGATCAGGGATATGGTGATTTGAAACAGAATGATTAAAACAGCGCAGATTTGTTTCAAAGTGATTTGGAACAATTGTTATGGTGATAGTAAAACCAATTATCTGAAACTGATGTTGATGTTGACTGGCAAAAATGCGATCGGAGACAAAGATATATTTAAAACGACGATTCGAAATAAATATCAATACATTAATTTGATAACTAATATGTTATCAGACTCTGGTTTTTCCCGGTCGAAAATCAGATTTGGATAATAGATATGAATTACTAATTTAGGCGCACATTAAAAAGGTCACAGAGGGTAGAGTGGCGCTAAGAAAAAAATCTTATTATGGATTTAAAGGGTAAATACTACAGGGCTTTTATTGAAAGGGAAAAGAGTCTTGAGCAGCAGTACTCTGCCGCAAGGGCAAAGAAGCAACATGACAAGGGAAAGCTGACTGCCAGGGAGCGGATTGATCTGCTTTTTGATGCCGGCACCTTTGAGGAGATTGATGCCTTTGTAACTCCTGAAAATCAGGGACTCGACTTCGGCACTGTTGAGTCGTTATTCGGTGACGGTGTAATAACAGGCTACGGAAAGGTAAAGGGCCGGCTGATATTTGCCTATGCTCAGGACTTCACCGTGATGGGCGGATCGCTCGGTATAGTACATGCCCGCAAGATAGCCAGGGTGCAGGAGATGGCCCTCAGGATGGGGGCCCCCATTATTGCCCTGATAGATTCAGGCGGAGCCCGCATACAGGAGGGTGTGGCATCACTTACCGGCTATGCAACAATATTCCAGAATATAATTGAATCATCAGGAATCATTCCCCAGATAGCAGTGATTATGGGTCCGGCCGCAGGTGGCGCCGTCTACTCCCCTGCCCTGATGGATTTTGTCTTTATGACCAGCTATACCAGCTATATGTTCGTTACCGGTCCAAACGTCGTTAAGGAGGTCCTGAACGAGGAGGTAACACAGGAGGAGCTGGGCGGTGCCGAGGTGCATGCAAAAAAGAGCGGTGTGGCACACTTTATCTATGACGATGAGGAGAATACCATCTTTGCGCTGAAGAAATTCCTCTCATACCTACCCACAAATAATGTTGAGAATTCACCCCTGCTGCCGGAGGAGACCCCTACACCTCCACTGAACCCAAAGCTGCTTGACCTGGTGCCTGATGATCCGCACAAGCCGTATGATGTTATAGAGGTGATAAATAATATTGTTGACCGTAACACATTCTTTGAGATAAGTGAACTGTACGCTCCAAATATTGTGGTGGGCCTGGCCCGACTCGAAGGAAAAACCATAGGAATCATTGCCAACCAGCCAAAGGTGCTGGCAGGGGTGCTCGACATAAACTCCTCGGTTAAAGGGGCCCGATTTATACGTTTCTGCGATGCCTTTAATATTCCCCTGCTCACTCTTGAGGATGTCCCGGGATTTTTGCCCGGCCTGGATCAGGAGCACGCAGGAATAATAAGGCACGGTGCAAAGCTTCTGTACGCCTACAGCGAAGCCACGGTGCCCAAAATCACAGTTATACTGCGTAAATCATACGGCGGTGCATATATTGTTATGAACAGCAAAAATCTGGGCGGCGACTATAATTTTGCTTGGCCTACAGCCGAGATAGCAGTGATGGGACCCGAAGGGGCCGTTGCTATTCTCTACAGACGTGAACTTGCAGCCGCTGAAGATCCGGCCGCACTAAAGGATGAACTGGTTAAAAAGTACCGCGAAAAGGTTGCCAATCCATACGTGGCCGACCAGAAAGGATTTATTGACGAGGTAATTGATCCTTCTATGACCAGGCAAAAACTGATAACGGCATTTAATGCCCTTGGTAATAAATGGGTTAAGGCCCCATCACGTAAGCATGGCAATATGCCGCTGTAATAGAAAAGAGCAACAGGAGAAGGATCACCGGGACTGCCCAAAAAATGGGCATTAACACCACCGTTATCAAGACAGCCGCTGAACCCTCAGCCGTATATCTCTCAAAGGCGGGTAAAGTATACGACGATACTGACAACTGGTCTGAGATTCCGGTGTTTCTGGATATAGAAAGGTTAATAAAGATAGCCCTTGAGAGCGGAGCTGATGCTGTACACCCGGGTTACGGTTTTCTGTCGGAGAACCCCTACTTTGCCCAGAAGTGCATCGATAGCGGTCTTACCTTTATTGGTCCCTCTCCCGACTCCATCTACAAGATGGGAAACAAGACCATTGCGAGAAAGATAGCCCTGGCTTCAGATATCCCCATGACAACCGGCAGCGTGGGTGAGGTGCCGACAGAGGAGGAGGCTCTGCTTGTTGCCAGAAGGATAGGATTCCCTGTTATCATAAAGGCTGCCTCGGGAGGAGGAGGCAGGGGAATGCGCATAGTGCGCAGTGAAGAGGAGGTTGCCAGGATGTTCAGGCTGGCACGCAACGAAGCCGAAAAGGCCTTTAATGACCCTTCCCTGTTTATCGAGAAATATATAGAGAACCCTAAACATATCGAGTTTCAGATTCTGGGCGACACCCACGGCAACATTATACACCTTGGGGAGAGGGAGTGCTCGGTGCAGCGCAAGCATCAGAAACTGCTTGAGGAAGCACCTTCGCCTGCCCTCACCAAAGAGATGAGAAAAAGGATGGGTGAGGCAGCCGTTAATATTGCTTCGGCAGTAAACTACCATTCGGCGGGAACGGTGGAGTTTCTTCTCGACAGTGACAATTCGTTCTATTTTATGGAGATGAACACGCGTATACAGGTTGAACATCCTGTAACGGAGATAATTACCGGCATTGATCTTATTGAACAGCAGATAAGGATTGCCCGCGGAGAGGAGCTCTCCATAAAGCAGAAGGATGTAAAGCTTACCGGATGGGCAATTGAGTGCAGGATAAATGCTGAGGATGTACAGACAGCCTTCACCCCTTCACCCGGACG